>NZ_JBDPLV010000035.1:0-116362 GCF_039871605.1 Acrocarpospora sp. B8E8
CCACCTCGCCACGCCACCGGTGATCCCGCAGCCCACCCCCACCCAGCTCGATCTCCTCTATCTCCTCGGGGTGGATCCACGGCAGCTCCGGTGACGATCACAGACCTGCGGAAAACGGGGCTAGGCGTCGCCGAGCGTTGACCCGATCATGACGTGGTGATGGGACTCACCGGTCGATTGTGGAGGTATGGGGACGCATGAACTCGATGATTGTCTGCGGGTGGTGAACGAGGAGATCACCGCCCGGCTCGGCGCGGACGTCGATCGGGCGTGGCGGCTGAAGTTGCAGACCGCGCAGGAGGTCCTCGAAGACCTCATGAAAAACGGTTGAGTCTCCAGTAGGTGGAGGGTTGAGGCTGGATCCGTGAGCGAACGTACCGAGCTGTTCACCATTGGGCAGCTCGCTCGTAGCACCGGGCTGTCGGTGCGTACCATCCGGTTCTGGTCCGATCAAGGTGTGCTGCCCGAGACGCGGCGGTCGGCCGGGGGATACCGGCTGTACGACGTGGCCGCGGTGGCGCGGCTGGAGCTGGTGCGCACGCTTCGGGAGCTGGGGCTGGATCTGGGCACCGTGGTCCGAGTGGTGCGGCGGCAGGAGAGCGTGGCGGCGATCGCCGGCGCGCACGCCGACGCGCTGGACGCCGAGATCCGGGCCCTGCGGCTGAAGCGCGCGGTGCTGCGGTCGATCGCTCGACGAGGAAGCGACGCCGAGGAGATGAGACTGATGCACAAGATGGCCCGGTTGTCCGCGCGCGAGCGGCAGCACCTGATCGACGAATTCGTGGACCGCGCCTTCGCGGGGCTGGATCCGGCCGCGCCCGGGGCGCGGATCGCGGAGGCGATGCGCGCGATGCCGGCCGAATTGCCGGACGAGCCGACCGACGAGCAGGTGGACGCCTGGGTCGAGCTGGCCGAACTGGTCGGCGACGAGGGGTTCCAGCGGCGCGTGCGGGAGATGGCCGAGGCGGGCACGCGGCCGGGCGGGACCGCGCCGGCCGTCGACAGTGAGGCGGTCCTTGAGCACGCGGGGGCCGCGCTCGGCGCGGGGGTGGACCCGGCCTCGCCGCAGGCGCGGCAGGTGGTCGACCTGATCCTCGACCCCGGGCCGGCGGCCGCCGAGCGGCGGGCGCTGGCCGATCAGCTGGCGACCTTCACCGACGTGCGGGTGGAGCGGTACTGGCGGCTGATGGGCGTCCTCAACGGCCACCCGCCGTTCCCGCCGGCCGCGGCCGCGTACGAATGGCTGATCGCGGCCCTGCGGGCGGAACGCTGACCAATGCTCAGTGGAACTCCGGTGATCGGGTTCTGGTCCGCTTCAGCTCGTAGAAGCCGTCGGTGCCCGCCACCAGCAGGACGCCGTCCCAGAGGCGTCCGGCGGCCTCGCCGCGCGGGATGGGGGTGACGACCGGGCCGAAGAAGGCGATCAGCTCGCCGTCCGGGCCTGGGACGTGGATCACCGGAGTGCCGACCTCGTAGCCGACCGGTTCCATGCCGGTGTGGTGGCTGGCCCGCAGCTGCTCGTCGAAGGCGTCGCTGTCCGCGGCGTCGGCGAGATCCTCCGGGAGGCCGAGTTCGGCGAGCACGGCCGCGTACAGGTCGGGGCCGACGGGGATCTTGTCGTGGTGGATGCGGGTGCCGAAGGCGGTGTAGAGGTCGCGCAGGATGTCGCCGCCGTATTTCTGCTCGGCCGCGATGGCGATCCGGACCGGGCCCCAGGCGGTGGTCATGAACTCGCGGTAGCGCTCCGGGAGCTCGTCGCGGCCCTCGTTGAGGACCGCCAGGCTCATCACGTGGAACCGGATCCGCACGTCGCGGACCTGCTCGACCTCCAGCAGCCACCGGGAGGTGATCCACGCCCACGGGCAAACCGGGTCAAACCACATGTCCGCTGTCTTTTCTGGCATATTTCCTCCTGTTGGTGGTGAAATCGGGAGTGATGATCACTTTAATGGGGGTATTGGCTGAGTGTAAGGTCCAATATTGGGAGAAATGATTGGGCCAATGGAGGGGGCGGGCGTGGAGTTCGACGTCGGGCTCAACGGGCGCGGGGACCTGGCCGCGCGGATCTACCGCCAGTTGCTGGACGCGATCCTGGACGGGCGGCTGCGGCCGGGGGAGCGGCTGCCGCCCACCCGGGAGATGGCCACCCGGCTGGGCGTGTCCAGGAACACGGTGACCGTCGCGTACGACCGGCTCACCGCCGAGGGCTTCCTGGTCGGCAAGACCGGCGCGGGCACGTACGTCTGCCCGCGCCACCACATCCACCAGCGCCCCCGGGCCGCGCCCCCCGGCCGGGGCCTGCGGCCGCGGCCGCTGTGGGAGACGCTGGTGCGCGAGGCCGTACCCGTCTCCGCCGGGAAAATCCCCACCAGGTACGACTTCCGCTTCGGCATCCCCGATCCCGCCCTGTTCCCGCTGGAGACCTGGCGCCGGATGGTCGCCCGCGAACTGCGCCGGGCCAACGTCGGCGCCCCCGGATACGCCGACCCCGCCGGGCACCCGGGCCTGCGCGCCGCCATCGCCCGCTACGTGGGCGTCTCCCGGTCGGTACGCGCCGGCGCCGACGACGTCCTGATCACCCAGGGCGCCCAGCAGGCCTTGGACCTCATCGGCCGCGTCCTGATCGAGCCCGGCGACCTGGTCGCCATCGAGGAACCCGGCTACCGCGCCGCTCGCCTGCTCTTCCAGTCCCTCGGCGCCCGCGTCGCCGCCGTCCCCGTAGACGAGGAGGGCTTGGACGTCGCCGCCGTCCCCGACGGCGCCCGGCTGATCTACGTCACACCCTCCCACCAGTTCCCCCTCGGCACCCCCATGTCCGTCTCCCGCCGCGCCGCCCTCCTCACCTGGGCGGCCCGCCACGACGCCGTCATCGTCGAGGACGACTACGACAGCGAGTACCGCTTCGAGGGCCGCCCCCTGGAACCCCTGCAGAGCCTCGACGCCTGCGGCCGCGTCATCTACGTCGGCTCCTTCTCCAAGACCCTCCTCCCCACGCTCCGCCTCGGCTTCCTGATCGCCCCCGCCTCCCTCCAGCCCGCCCTCCGCACCGCCAGGCAACTCACCGACTGGCACGGCGACCCCACCACCCAGGGCGCCCTCGCCGCCTTCATCGACGAGGGCCTCCTCTCCCGCCACATTCGCAAAGCCACCCAGGAGTACGCCGCCCGCCGCGCCGCCATCATCGCCACCCTGCACACCCGCTTCCCCGGCGTCCTCACCCCGATCCCCTCAGCCGCCGGCCTCCACCTGTGCGCCCTCCCGGCCCCTGGCGCCACGGTGGACTTCGACACCGTCGTCTCCCGCGCCCGCGACTCCGGCCTGGCGATCAACAGCATCGCCCCCTTCTACGCCGGCCACCCCCAACCCGGCCTGATCCTCGGCTACGGCCTGATCCACCCCGACAACATCGACAAAGGCCTGGCCCTCCTCGCGGACAGTTTCCCCCCGTAACCCATCCCATTCCCGCTGGTACTAGCGGGCGGAAAGTGGCAGCCGGACGGCCGGCGGAAGCGGCATCGGGACGGGGTTTGCCCGGAATGATTGGATCATCAGCGCGGCGAGGCGGCGCGAGGCCGCCGCTTTCAGCTCGGGTGACTCGGCCCGGATGCCCTCGTTCGCCATCATCGCCAGGATGATGTCCTCCAGGACGAAATCCGGCCGCAGGTCGCCCGCCTCCTTCGCGCGCCGGATGAGCTGGAGCAGCAGGCGCAGCGTGCGGTCGCGGTCCGCGGTGAAGTAGTCGACCGCCGGGGGAAGCCGCGCGGTGAACGCGCGGGAGAAGCCCCGGTCGAGGGCGTGCACCGCCATGAGCTTTTCGATCACCAGGCGGAATCCGCGCCACGGGTCGGCCGCCGCCAGACCCTCCGCGACGATCGCCGAGCAGGTGGCCATCGGCTCGGCGAAGGCTTCGGTGAACAGTGCTTCCTTGGTCGGGAAGTGCCGGTAGACGGTCGCGGCGCCCACCTGCGCGCGCCGGGCGATCTCCCGGATCGGCACGTCGAGGCCCTCGGCGGCGAAGGCCGCGCGGGCGACCGCGAGGATGCGCGCGCGGTTGTCGCGGGCGTCCGAGCGCAGCTTTTGCGTCACTTCGGCCGTCACCACTCTCACTTTAGTCAACCGGACGGGGTGTTCCGTTACGGTGCGGCGCATGAGAGCAGTTCAATTCACTGAGTACGGCCCGCCCGGCGTGGTGCACGTCGCCGAGGTCGAGGAGCCACACGCCGGACCGGGGAAGATCCGCATCGCCGTACGGGCGTCCGGGTTCTCGGCGGGAGAGACGTACATCCGCTCCGGGACGCTGCGTGACGTGGTGCCCACGACGTTCCCGTACCGGACCGGGTTCGACGCCGCGGGCGTGGTGGACGAGGTCGGCGACGGCGTGACGGGCGTCGGCATCGGCGACGAGGTGTTCGGCATGACCACCACGGCCGCGCGCGGCGCCAACGCCGATTACGTGGTCCTGGCCGCCTGGGCGCCCAAACCGGCCGCGTGGAGCTGGGAGGAAGCCGGCGGCGCCGCCGGCAACGTCGAGACGGCCACCCGGGTCCTGGACCGGCTCGCGGTCGGCGCCGGGCACACCGTGCTGGTGCAGGGCGCGGCCGGCGGGGTGGGCACCATCGCCGTCCAGCTGGCGGTCGCCCGCGGCGCCACCGTCATCGGTACGGCCAGCGAGCACAACCACGACTTCCTGCGTTCCCTCGGCGCGGAGCCGGCGACGTACGGGCCGGGGCTCGTCGAACGGATCCGCGCGCTGGCACCGGCCGGAGTGGACGCGGTGTTCGACTGCGCCGGAGGGGCGCTGCCCGACCTCATCGCCATCGCCGGCGATCCGGCGCGCGTGGTGACAATCGCCGACTTCACCGCGGCGGCCCACGGCGTGCACATGTCGCACGGAGCACCGGCCGACGACACGGCCGCGGCCGTCGGAGCCGCCGCCGACCCGATGGCGCTGCACGGCCTCGGCATCGCGGTCGCGCTTGCCGAGCAGGGCCGGCTGCGGGTGCCGGTCGCGGCGGCGTTCCCGCTGGCCGAGGCCGCGGCCGCGCACGAGCTGAGCGAGAGCCGCCACGCCCGCGGAAAAATCGTGCTGGTGAGTTGATCGGGCGCCCGTGGCCGGTCGCGACGACCGGCCACGGCCCCGACGCCGTTCGACGGGCCGGGTCAGCCGAGCTTGAGCAGGAGTCCGGCGAGCTCGACCGGCATGGTGATCATGCAGTCGTGGCCGGTCGCCAATTCCCACACCTGTGCTGGGGTGCCGTTGGGCTGCATCGCGGGGACGGGTCGCCGGGCAATGCCCTCCGGCACGCCGACAACGCAGTGGATGTGCGTCCGCGGGATCGTGTTCACGGCGGGGTTGTCCAGCCGGACCGGTTGCTGGAGGCAGCGCACCGACTGATCCGACAGCATCGTGCGCAGCCAGGCGACGTCCGCCGGATCGGTGACTCCGAACAGACCCGAGGGCGCCGGCATCTCGGGTAGCGGCGGAACCCGCCAGTCGATGCCGGACTTCGCGGCGCGGTCGATCATGACCTGGGTCACGGGTTGGACATCGGCCGCGCTCTCGCCGTCCTCCGGGACCATCGCGTCGAGGTAGACCAAATGTGCGATCCGATCCGGGACCTGGTTGGCCGCGGACGAGATGACCAGCCCGGCGTAGCTGTGTCCCACGAGTACCACCTCGGTGAGGTCGTCCTCGGTGATCAGCCTGACGATGTCATCGACGTGCGTGTCAAGCCCTACCTCGCGGCTGAGCAGATGCGCCTTGTCGCCGTGGCCGGTCAGCGACGGCGCGACCACCCGATGTCCGGCCGACGCCAGCAACGGGACCACCCGCTCCCAGCACTGTCCGCTATGCCAGGCACCGTGTACCAGCAAATATGTTGACATGGTTCGCTCCTTGCTGTGCTTGTCCGCGTTGAGCCGCTGACCAGGCTGCCGTCCAGGTTTTGACCCGAGCCAGGGCCCCTGCGCTCCTGGGGGTGACGGGACCAGGCACGCGCGCGGTCGCGCGAAATACAGTGAAGAGATGAGCGGCGAACCGAACCTGCTGGGCGATTACGTGCGCGCCCGCCGTGAGCTCGTCACCCCTGAACAGGCCGGTATTCCCGCTTGGGGGGTACGGCGCGTGCCGGGCCTGCGCCGGGAAGAGGTCGCGATGCTCGCCGGCATCAGCGCCGACTACTACCTGCGCCTGGAACAGGGCCGCGACCGCAACCCCTCCGTGCAGGTCCTCGAGTCCCTCGCCCGCGTGCTGCAACTCGACGACGACGCGACGGCATACCTGCTCCGCCTTGGCGCCGACAAACCCCGGCGGCGCCGGCGCCGGCAGGAGACCGTCCCTCCGGGCGTCGCCAAGCTCGTCGCCACGCTCCCGCTACCCGCGTACGTCGAGGGCCGCTACTTCGACGTCCTCGCCGCCAACGCCCTGGCGACCGCTCTGTCACCGCGCCTCGCGGCGGGAGCCAACCGCCTGCGGGACGTGTTCCTCGACCCCGCCGAGCAGGCCCTCTACCCGGACTGGGAGAACGCCGCCATGGGCATGGTCGCCGGCTTCCGCGAGTCCGTCGGCACCGACACGGACGACCCCCGATTCATCGAGCTCGTCGGCGAGCTCTCCCTCGCCAGCTCCCGCTTCAGCCGGCTCTGGGCCCGCCACGACGTAGAGGCGTGCGAAGGCGCACCCAAGCACATCGACCACCCCCAGGTCGGCGGCCTGCAGCTGAACCGGGAGAGGCTGGGCATCGGCGGCACGGCGGGCCAGACGCTCGTCGTCTACCACCCGGACCCCGGCACCGACAGCGCCGACAAACTCGCACTCCTCGCCTCCGCCATAGGCACAACCGCCGGCGAACAGGCACGAGCGGATGCCTGAGCGGGCGGGTGCTGATCAGTAGAATGCGCGGGGTGACGACGGTTCCTGAGCGCATCATCGATGGCACGATCGCGGCTACCGGCGACCTGCCGCCGCTGCTGGATCGCCTGAAGAAAGCGTGGCTGGTCTCGTTCACCTCGCCGCACACCCGGGCCGCGTACGGCACCGACCTGGACCAGTGGTTCGCCTTCTGCGCCGCCCACGACCTCAACCCCCTCCAGGCGGCCCGCGTGCACGGGGACGCCTTCGCCCGCTGGCTCGACGCGGGGCCCGCCCCGACCGCCCCGCGCACCCTCGCCCGCAAACTCTCCGCGATCTCCAGCTGGTACGGCTACGCCACCGAGGAAGGCGTGCTCCCCGCCAACCCGTTCGCCAGAGTCCGCCGCCCCAAGGTCGAACGATTCCAATCAGAAACCGTCGGCCTCACCGAGGACGAGGCCCGCGCCATGGTCGCCGCCGCCGATGCCGTCCCGGGCCCGACCGGCCCGCGCACGGCCGCGTTCATCCGCCTCATGATCGAACTAGGGCCCCGCGTGTCGGAGGCCCTCGCCGCCACGATCGCCGACCTCGGCCACCAGCGCGGCCACCGCACCCTGCGCATCGTCGGCAAAGGCCAGAAAACCCGGGTGCGCAACCTGCCTCCCGCCACCGCGGCCGCCATCGACGCCTACCTGGAGTCCCGCGCCGCCGCCGCCGGGATCCCCGTCGCCCAGCTCACGGGTCCCCTGTTCGCGACCGCCTCCGGCCGGGCGCTCGACCGTACCGACGCCTACCGCCTGGTGATCCGGGTCGCCAAAGCCGCCGGTCTGGAGGCCAAGGTCACCCCGCACTCCCTCCGGCACACCTTCGCCACCGTGGCCAGCGACCGCGGCGCCTCGGTCAAGCAGCTCCAGCACGCGTTGGGCCACGCCAGCTCCGCCACCACCGACATCTACATCCACGCCCGCGACCAGCTGGAACGCGACCCCTCCCAGCTCGTCGCCGCCGTCATCGGCTGAAAGACAGGGGTCCACAACGGGGAGATTCCGGTGCGGGAGTGGACCTGTGCGTTGACAGGGAAACACGGTTGCATAGCGCGTGGGAGAACACCCGGCGCGGTGCTTAGGTGGACGGCCTGGGCATCGCGCCACACAACGCCCCCTGACCAGCGGACGATTGAACGAGGACCGCGCCCGCGTCCGTACGGAAATACAGGACAGATCGCCCCGATCGGCGGCGCTGGATCAGCCCGGCGTCCAGCAGGATCTTGAGGTGGCGGCCGACGGAGCCCAGCCCCTGGCCGGTCAGCGCGACCAGATGCGAGGTGCTCTTCGGCGTGTCCAGCAGCGTCAGGACGTGCGCCCGCCCCGCGCCGATCAGCCGCGCCAGGGCGTCCGGGGGCCGCGCCGGTTCGGGTTCGGCGAGCGGGCCCGAACACGGATAGACGACGCAGAACCGCCGCCCGCTGCCCCAGGACACCCACCCCCAGCGCGGCGTCACCGGAACGAACATCAGCCGGGCGTCCGTCACGTCTCGCGGCGGATAGTCGTGGGTGTTGATCTGCAGGCGGTTGTCGCCCAGCCAGCGCATGCCCGGACGCATGTCGTCCAGCGCCGCCGCCCACCCGCCCTGCCCGAGATGCCTGGTACGCGCGACGATATCGGCCTCAAGAATGCGCCGCCGCCTCGGCCAGTACGGCAGCACGGTCTCCGCCCACACCCATTCCAGCAGGTCGGCCGCGCGGTCGGCGAGATCGTCGCGCCGGAGCGCCGCCGGCAGGGGGCGGCGCAGGCACACCTCCAGGTCGGCGTGGACGACGTCGGGAGGCGTGCGCCGCACCCGGCCGATCTCGTCGAGGAAGGCGGGGTCGCCATCGCCCGGCGGGGTCGGGGTGAGGAAGTCGGCGATCCAGTTGCGTCCCTCGGCCGCCCGCAGCAGCAGCGCGGTGATCGGGTCGCCGGCCAGGCGGGCCTGGTAGGCGGGGGAGTGGGCGTCCAGCCACGCGCGGTCGCCCGGGTGCGTGGCCCTGCCCTTCTGCAGGGCGAACATGCACGAGGTGGTTTCGGCCGCCGCCGAGACCATGAACCGGCTACCCGCCATCGTGTCCGCGTTGACCTGCCACAACCCCATTGTTTCGCCTCCCCGCGAAACAATAACGCCCGCGCGCGGGCCCCCCGGAGACTTCCCGTCATGCGCACCTATGGGGATCTTTTCCGCGTCCCCGAATTCAAGGCCCTCTTCTCCGTCGTATCCCTGCAGATCGCCGCCTCCACCGTCAGCGGCCTGGCCCTCGGCGTGCTCGTCTACACCGCCACCAGTTCGCCGTTGCTGTCCGCCCTGAGCATGTTCGGCCCATCCTTCGCGCAGATGATCGGCGCGCTCGCCCTGCTGTCGGCGGCCGACCGCCTGCCGCCCCGCGCCGCCATGATCGCCCTCGCCCTCACCTTCGCCCTCGGCACGGCCGCCGTGGCCATCCCGGGCCTGCCCGTCTGGGCGATCTTCGCGATCATCTTCCTGCTCGGTCTGGCCGCCTCCATCGGCGGCGGCGTACGTTTCGGCCTCCTCAACGAGATCCTCCCCAAGGACGGCTACCTGCTCGGCCGCGCCACGATCAACATGTCCGTCGGCATCCAGCAGATCGTCGGATACGCCATCGGCGGCCTGCTCGTCACCTTCCTGGCCCCCGCCCTCACCCTCCTCACCGGCGCGTCCCTCTACCTGCTCGCCGCCGCCACCGCCCGCCTCGGCCTGACCGCCAGGCCGCCCCGCGCCACCGGCCGCCCCTCGATCCCCGAAACCTGGCGCACCAACCGAGTCCTCTGGTCGTCCGGATCGCACCGGTCCCTCTACCTCGCGTTGTGGGTCCCCAACGGCTTGATCGTCGGCTGCGAGTCCCTCTTCGTCGCCTTCGATCCCGCCCACGCGGGCGTGCTGTTCGCCTTCGCCGCCTTCGGCATGCTCCTCGGCGACATCGCCGCGGGCCGCTTCCTCCCACCTCACTGGCGCGTACGGCTAGGCGCCCCCCTCCGCCTCCTGCTCGCCATCCCCTACTTGATCTTCTTCCTGCACCCGTCCTTGCCCTTCGCCGTGGCCGCCGTCGCCCTCGCCTCCATCGGCTTCTCCGCCAGCCTGCTCCTCCAGGAACGCCTGCTGGCCCTCACCCCGGAGTCCATCTCCGGCCAGGCCCTCGGCCTGCAATCCTCCGGCCTGACCACCATGCAGGGCATCGGCGCCGCCCTGGCCGGGACGATCGCCCAGCTCACCACCCCGGCCACCGCGATGGGCGTCATGGCCTGCGCCTCCGTCATCGTCACCCTGCTCCTGGCCGCCGGCCTGCGCTCGGCCTACCGCGAGGTCGCGGTCACCCAACCCGGTTGAGCAGCTCACTCCGATTCCCGAACGCGTAGATCAGGAGATGCGGCATGCCGAATGTCCCCGGCTCCAGGCCGAGGGTCGGCCGCCAGGAGGGCTCGCGCACGATCGAGTGGCGGCTGCCCTCCATGGCCCGGTGGAACACCTCGGCGACGATCCGGCCGCCGACACCGGTGAGGCGCCCGCCGTTGATCTCCGCCTCCCGCAGGATGTAGAACCACAGCGGCGTGTTCGCGAGCAGCGCCTGCTGATCCTCTCCGGGGAGACCGGTGAGGTCGGCGCCGCCGGACCCGACCAGGATCTCCGCGTCGGTCAGCGCCTTCACGCCGAGGAGCGCGGCCGCCCGCTGGCCGCTCGCCAGATTGACCGTGGTCGCCCGCATGAGATTGCGGAAGGCGAGGTTGCGCTCCCGGGCGCTGACGCTCACGCCGGGGGTCGCGCCGAAGGTGGCCGGTGGGAGCCTGCGCAGGAAATCGACCACCAGCGTGTCGATGCGCTTGGCGAAGTTGAACTCGGTAGCGGAGCGGTGGAACGCGGCATCGGCGCCGGGCACCGTGGTCAGGTCGAACAGCCGGCAGTAGTCGGCGATCCAGTCCGAGGGAACCGAGACGTCGAAGGTCCGGTCGCCGCCCGTGCCGGAGAATTTGAAGAGCAGCTCCAGAGTCGCCTGGGCCCGATGTCTCGGAGTCGCCGGGTCGCTGTTGAAGACGCTGTTCCATTCGTACCGGTCGCGGACCATGCTGTGCCCGAAACGGAAAGCGGCCATGGAGAACTCGACCGGCATCGTGGGGGTGTCGCCGGGCTGGGCGGAGGTCTCGAAGAACCTCCGGCCGTAGGTGAAGACCTCGTCGACGATCGCGGGGTCGACGATCCTCGGCAGGTAGTCGTGCCGGATCAGCCATTGGTAGTGCTTCACCACCACTTCGCGCACCGTCTCGAAGAGCGTCACGCTGGGCGTGCCGGCCTCCGCGAGATCGGCCACCACTTTGTTGTGGAACCGGATGAAGGCCAGGTGGATCTGCGCCACCGCGAGGTTCTCGTCGTTGCGGTGGTCGGGGATGAGCGCGGTGCCCTGGCCCGCGACGGGAACCTCGCGCCGCGGCAGGTCGAAGCCATCCAGCGCGGGCATGTCGCCCCCGGCGATGTTCTTCCCCATGAGCAGCCGGACGCCGTCGGAGGCGTAGAGCCCGGCACTGTCCGGGTGCGCCGGGCCCAGCCCGTAGAGCGAGTCCAGGTCCAGCGCGGGCGAACGCCCCTGAAGGAGCTCGTCCACTGTGATCTTCGAGTTGAGAGACCCGGACGTGAGGTCCTTGGTGATTTCATGGTCGGTGTGCTGCCCCAGATAGGTGTAGCCCGCGGGGATGGCACTGTTGGGCTGGCTGTCGATCTCGGCCTGATCCTGTACGGTCATCGCGTCGGCCAGCCGCCCCAGCAGATCCTCGGACAGGGCGGGACCGGTTCCGTCCGCCCCGGAGAGATCGGGTGCCAGCAGGCGGGAGAAGCGGAACTGCCGTATCTCGTCTCTCGTCGAAGGGCGCACGCACGAGGGAGCTCCTCGCTTGCCGCGGTACACGCCCTCGTTCACCACGTAGTACTCGTCGCGTTGATGACGTTCCATTTCCCGGTTTCCCTACTTCCGTGAGGTGGAGCCGGAGAATTCATCGGAACCCGGCTCTTTCCGTGTCGAATCCGCTCGCACTAGACACAGAGCCGGGTGGTCCGCCATCTGATACACGCCCCGTGGCGACCGGGTTACGGCGTTACGGCGCGGTCGGCCCCGATGCAGACGAACGCGGCCGCCAGCGCACCGGCTTGGGCGTCCTCTCCCGCGATCTGCCGCTGGGTCTGCGCGAGCGCCGCCGCGACGGAATGCCCGGCGGCCAGCAGCTTGTGCAGAGCGATCATGAGGGTGGTGGTCTCGGCGTCGAGAACTGACAGGACCGGCGCCACGATCGCGCGCGTGCCGAGCGCGAGGAAGGTCGCGCTCAGCCCCAGCAGCTCATCCCCCGCGCGGACGACGAAACGCCCGCTGTCGCAGGCGGCCAGCACCAGCACCTGCGGCGGGCGGCGCAGGCGTTCCAGGTCGTAGATGGTCAGCGGGCCGTCCGCCAGGCGCAGGGAGGAGAACAAGGGGTTCGTCGCGTGCAGGCGGCCATGGGCCGCCAGATGGGCCAGCCCGGCGCCGTCCAGCGCGGCCAGCACCGCCTCCGTGCTCGCCGCCTCGCCCACCAGCGGCGGTACGGCGTGGATCGAGGCGACCGCCTCGACCTCGGCGCGGGCCCCCGGCAGGTCAGGTCCCGCGGCCGCGATCGTCGGCCCGTCCACCGGCCGCCCCCTGGTGCTGGCGTGCCACAGGGTCGCCGACGGCGACAGGGTGACCGTACGTCCGGCGCAGGAGGGCAGGATCGACCAGGGCATCGCCTGCAGCGGACCGCTCGGGATCAGCACCACGGGCCGGTCGCGGATCTCGGCCTCCAGCGGGCGCAGCAGGGCCGCGTCCAGCCGGGCGGCGGCGTGTTCCAGGAGCATCGCGGCGGCGGAGCGGCCGGCGGAGCTGGTGCGGTGCCGGGCCAGCCGCCGCAGCGCGAACGGCACCCGATCGATGGTCTCGCGGATCGGCGGCAAGGGCCCCAGCCGGTGCAGCCGGACCCGGCCGTCGGCCACGGTGACCGCGTACAGCAGGTCGTCGAGGTGAACGTACTCGACCAGCGCGGCGTCATCGAGGTCGGCCGACAGTTCGCCGGGCCGTACCGGACTGGCCCGCACCTGGGGAGATTCGCCGGCCTGCCGGCGGCTGTGGTCGCGGATCTCCCGTTCGAGCGCGAGCTGCCGCTTGGCCAGGCCACCAGGGCTTTGTCCGGCGGTACGTGCTTCACCGATCTCGGTGACGACGACCCTCAGCTGCGCCATGGCCTCGGCCAGGCCGGGATCATCCGGCGGCCGCGCGGGCCGCATGAGCAGGTGCCTGGCCCTGCCCTGCTCCGCCCAGGCCAGGACCTGGGCGGGGTCGCCGTCCTGCAGGGCCAGCCGGAGCCCGGCCTCCGCCACTTCCACCCGGAATCCGGAGGCGTGCGCGCGCAGGTCGGTGGCCCGCAGGGTCGCCCCGTGCTCGTCGTGCACGCGCAGCGCCGTGCGGATCGCGCTTCTGGCGCCACGCCGGTCGCCGCGGGCCAGCCGGAGCAGAGCCTCCGCGTGCCAGGCCCGGATCCGCAGCAGGGCCGGGCCGCGATGGCGCCGCCGGGCGGCCGGCTCCAGTTGCTCGCGGGCGCGCCCGGCCTGGCCCCGCTCCGCGGCGAGGCCGGCCGCCAGCATCCGCGCCTCCACGCCGGTGAGCGCCCAGCCCGAGCTTTCCAGCGCGTCCGCGCACCGCTCGATCTGCGCTACGGTCACGCCTTCGCCGCCGGTTCTGGCGATCGACGCCCGCACGGCCACGAAGCGGGCCATCGCCACCCAGTCCGGGCGGCGCTGCCGGGCGAAGTCGCGGGCCGCCCGGCGCGCCACCTCCGCCGAGGCGGCATGCTCGCCGCTCAGATAGGCCGTACGGGCCAGGACCAGGCGTGCCTCCGGCAGGCCGATGGCGCGCCGCCTGAGCTCGAACTCGGCGACCGCCTCCTGGGCGGCCTCGGCCGCCTCGGCGATCAGGCCGGCCGAGAGCAGCAGCTCGGCTCGGTCGACGAGAGTCCAGCACAGCTGGTGGGTGCCCAGGGCGCGGAACCGGCGCTCGGCGAAATCCAGCCGCAGCAGCGCGGTGGGGACATCCCCGCGCATCGCGCTGACCCAGCCACGATTCTGCTGCACGATGGCCATGGAGAGATCGAGGTTCAGCCGTTCGCAGTGCGCCTCGGCTTCGGCCAGATCCGTCTCCGCGGCCGCGAACTCGTGCCGGTAGCCATGGATGATCCCGCGGTTGGACAGCACCCGCTGCAGCCAGAGGCGGTCCCCGTCCCGCCGCAGGACCGGGACCGCGGTGCGGTAGCAGGCCAGCGCCTCCTCCGGCCGCTTGAGGAAGTTGAAGATCACGCCTCGCTGCGCCTCCGCGCGGGCCCGGCCGGATCCCCGCAGATCGCTCATCGCCCTGTCGATCTCCGTCATGGCCTGCTGGATGTGCCCGCGTACGCAGCAGACGAACGCCAGCCGTAACCGGGCCTCCGCCGCCAGCTCCGGCGCCCGCGCCCGAGCGGCCAGCTGAATCGCGGCTCTGAGGTGGCGGGTCGCGACGTCGAGGCTAGTGACGTGGAAGGCGGCGACGCCCATGGCCCGGGTCGCGACCGAGGCGAGCGCGAAGTCGCCGCCCGCCTTGGCCCGGCCGGCGACACCGGACGCCACGACCATCAGCCGCGCCGGATCATCCTCCGCCTGCCGCAGCATTTCGGCCGCCGTATCCAAAGCGCTGATGTCCATCCCAGCAGTTTGTCGCGGAGTCCCGCCGCTGTGATGTATCAGCCGGGCGACAAACACTCTCTATATCGGGAGACGCCGCACTCGCAAAGAAGGGACAGTCGCGTGGCAGCCGAGATATCCCGGATCGCACGTCGGGCGACCGAGTCGTTCCATGTCGATCAGATCGTGGTGGACCTGAAAGTGCAGGGTCTTGTGCGACAAGAGCTGCTCGGCCTGGGAATCACCCTCCCGGTCCAGGAACACAACGATGCGCTTGGGCTCACGAGGTTCGAACTGGACGGGCTTGACCAGGCCATGGCGAGCCTGCAGACCAGGGCGGACCTCAAAGAGAGAATGGAGAAGGCGGGGGGAAAGACGTACGCCGGAGTCGCGATCACTCCGCTGGACGAGCTGTTGTTCCACCTCCGCGAGGAATTCGCCGGAAAACATTTCGGCTGGTACCCGGCGATGGCGAAGAACCGGATGTGCGAAAGCATTGAGGCCGCGCCGTACCACGGTGGCAGCTTCGGCCACCCGAAAAGAGCTCCCGCGTTTAGACTGCCGCCTCAAACGCCGCAACGGGATCGCCGGATACGCATCGGCGTGTTCGATACCCGGCTGTTTCCCCACCCCGGCCTGGACGGTCGGTACGTCTCGGCACCGGATGTCCTCATCGAGCAAGAAGAGGGAAAGTTGCTGCCCTCGTTCGCCGGGCACTGCCTGCTGATCTGCTCGATCGCCGCCGAGCGGGCGCCGGAGGCGGAATTCGTCATCAAGCCGGTGCTCGACGAGCGAACCCTCCTCACCACGACGTGGGAGGTGGCCAAGGCCATGGTCGAGAGCTTGAAGGACGACCTCGACATCTTCGTCCTCGCCCTGGGCGGCACCTCGGCCGACGGGCAGGAACCCCTGGTGTTGCAGCGCGCCTGCGAACGTACCGCCGGCGTGGTGAAGGTGGCGGCTCTCGGCAACCACGCTGACCTGCCGGAATCAAGCCCGCGCAAGCCTCCCGCCGGGACACCCATGTGGCCGGCCGCCAGCTCCACCGTGATCGCGGTCGGCGCGGACGACGCCACTGGTGACGACGCCCCTGCTCACGAGGCCTTCTTCTCTCCCAGACTGGACCAGGCAGTCTGGGCCGATGTCATGGCGCCGGGAGTCGACAGACGTGGCCTGTTCCTGCCCGGCGACGTGCAACTGGTGACCGTGGACGACGCCCAGGGCCGGATGGTCGATGTGCCCAAGACCGAGAACTTCGGCGAAGGCGGCGAAGGCTACGCGACGTGGAGTGGAAGCTCTTTCGCCACCGCGTACGTGGCGGGCTACCTCGCGGGACAGGGCGGATCCGGGGGTTCCGCCGTCGCGGAGGAGGCGAACAAGCTGTTCTCCTCAGCGCGAGTGATATCCAGCCCGCAGGACGTCAGGGTGGTTCGACGATAACGAACTGACGGTGCCGAAAGGAGAGTCACGATGCCTGCCCACTCGCTGGTCGAAGCTCTCGTCGTCCGGGCCCGGGCCGGTGACCAGAACGCGTGGGACGAGCTGGTCAAGCGCTACTCGCCCATGGTGTGGTCGATCTGCCGGGGATACCTGGCCAGCCGCCAGGACATCGATGACGCGGCCCAGCGCGTGTGGATGCTCGCCGTCGAGCACCTGTCCAGGCTGCGCAAGGCGGATCGTTTCGGCTCGTGGCTCGCCACCACCACCAAACACGAATGCTTCCGCACTCTCAGGGCACGACGTGAACATCTGAACGTCGAGCTCCCCCCGGACATCACCATGTATCCCGATGACAAGTCCCTCAGCATCGACCAGGCGCTGGAAGCAGCGGAACGGGATGCGGCGTTACGCGCCGCCTTCGCACGGCTGTCCCCGGCGTGCCAGCGCATCATCTCGCTCCTCATCCAGGACGTCCCCTACACGGAGATCAGCGCGCGCCTCGGGATACCGATCGGGAGCATCGGCCCGACCCGAGCACGCTGCCTGGCCAAGTTGCGCGGCGATCCGGAGCTCGCCGCGCTGATGGATGCCGGGACACCGGCACCGGGCGGTGACCGACGTGGCTGAGCGATGGGACGACGACGAACTCCTCGGTCGCCTGGCCGCCGCGCTGAGAGCCGCCGACGCCGTCCCGCGTGACTTCGTCGAGGCCGCCAAGACCGCGTACGCCTGGCACGGCATCGACGCCGAACTCGCCGTTCTCGCCTACGACTCGGCCCAGCACGAGGAAGACCTCGCGCTGACCCGCGCCGACACCGCCCATCTCCATTTCCTCACCTTCCGGTCAGCCGAACTGACCATCGAGATCGAGGTCACGGAGCGGACGCTGGTCGGCCAGCTGGTGCCGCCACGGCCTGGGACGATCCGGATCTGGGCCGACTCCGGCTGGGGGCCCGAGATACCGGTGGACGAGGTGGGCGGGTTCACCATCACCAAACCGGTCGACCGATTCCGGCTGTGGTGCCGCTGCCCCGGCATCGCGGACGTGATAACGACCTGGGCGACGGTGTGACCTGATCGGACCGGTACCCGCGTGAGCCTTTCGCCCCGCCAGTGGCCTTCCATCGGGGTGTACGTGGGCCCGCCGGTCTGAGGCTTTCAGCCGGTCGGTACGGCCGTCCGGCCGGTCAGCATGATCGGCAACGCGGCCATGGCCGGGGCCAGGGCGAACAGGATGACGGCCAGGACCGGGTCGCCGTTGTTGTCGATCGCGGCGAAGGCCGCCGCCAGGGCGTACGCCACGACCGACGAGGCCAGCAGCGGCGGGGCGGCTTTCCAGCGAGTCCAGGTCGCCGCGAAGGCGAGCAGGAGCAGGAGCTGGGTGGCGAGCATGGCCAGCATGGAGCGGTAGGTGGCGTCGGGGGCGTCGTCGGTCAGGTTCTGGATGGACACCAGAAACCAGGGGGCGACTGTCACCAGTCCCAGCAAGGAACACCAACGACGAGGCATGGGCACCATCCAAGGCGGGGCGGATTCGCCACCATTGGGTGAGTATTACCTACCCAAGGCGGTAAATCGAGCGCCTGTCGGGACAGGGGTGGGAAAAATCCTATTTTGGGACTTTCCCAATGGCTCTCCGGCTAATGGTGGAAGCCGACTTGTGGGCGTTTGGGGGAGACGCCGGTCAGTTCCTTGATGCCGCGGCGGATGTCCTGCGCGAGCAGGGAGACGACGTCGCGGCTGATCCCGTGGCGGACGAGGACGCGTTGCACGACCGTTTCCTGGCGATCGGGGGGCAGCGGGTATGAGGGGACCTGCCAGCCTCTGATCCGTAGCTGGGTGGAAAGGTCGTAGAGGGAGAAGCCCGCGTCCTCGGTCGTGGTGTAGCAGACGGCGGGGAGGGCGCCGTCGCCGCCGTACAAAAGGGTGAAAGGGCCCATGCGCTCGATCCGTCCCGCGAGGTGGGCGGCGGTGTCCAGGCAGACGCGCTGGATCGCCGTGTAGCCTTCGCGGCCGAGGCGCAGGAAGTTGTAGTACTGGGCGACGATCTCCCCGGCGGGGCGGCTGAAGTTGAGGGCGAACGTCGGCATCTCGCCGCCCAGGTAGTCGACGCGGAAGACGAGTTGCTCCGGGAGCAGGTCGGCGGTGCGCCAGACCACCCAGCCGACGCCGAGCGGGGCGAGGCCGTACTTGTGGCCGGAGGAGTTGATCGAGGCCACGCGGGGGATGCGGAAGTCCCATTCCAGCTCGGGCTGGACGAAGGGCGCGATGAATCCGCCGCTGGCGGCGTCGACGTGGAGGGGGATGTCGAGGCCGGTGTCGGCCTGGATGGCGTCCAGTTCGGCGGCGAGGGCGGCGACCGGCTCGTAGTCGCAGGTGTAGGTGACGCCGAGAATGGCCACCACGCCGATGGTGTTCTCGTCGACGTGGTCGCGGAGCTGATTCGGCCGCAGGCCGGTCGCGCCGGGCTCCAGCGGGACCTGCCGGAGTTCGACGTCGAAATATCGGGCGAACTTCTCCCAGCAGACCTGGACCGGGCCGCACACCAGGTTGGGCCGCCCGGCGCCGCGCCAGCGCCATTTCAGGGCGAGCCCGGCCAGCATGGCGGCCTCGCTCGAGCCCGTCGTCGAGCAGCCGATCGTACGCGCGCCGCTCGGGCTGTTCCACAGGTTGGCCAGGATGTGCACGCACCGCGACTCGATCTCCGCGGTCTGCGGATACTCGTCCTTGTCGATCATGTTCTTGCCGAGGCAGTCGTCCATCAGGCGGTGGATTTCCGGTTCCGTCCAGGTCGTGCAGAAGGTGGCGAGATTCTGCGCGGAGTTGCCGTCGAGGGCGAGTTCATCCCGGATCAGGGCATAGACCGTGCGAGGGTCGCTGGGCTCTCGGGGAATGACGAATTTGGGCAAGGTTCGCCCGCCGAGATGTCCGGAATAGATGTCCTGGTACTCATTCTCGGCGAAATCGGTGGCGTGGAGCATCCTCAGGTCCTGCCCGTTTCGCCGGGCAGGACCGCTCGCATTAGCCGGGAAATATCCCTGTGCTGCCATATATTTGAAGCACAAGAATGTGTTAACTCTTTTGCAAGGCATTGTCATGTCGAAGGTGGCAATGTGGTCTCGGTCCTTGAGATGTCCCGGGCTGGGGATCTTGGCGAGCTCACCTCACGTATGCCAGGCTCCCGGTGTCTGCAAAATCTATTTGGGGGACCTGTGAGAGTTCTGGGCGGTCCATTGCGGGTGCCTGTCGTGCTGGCGTACGCGGCGTTCGTGCTGGTCGGGTTGAGCGCCGGCGCCAACGGGGTGGTGCTGGCGGCGCAGATCGGCGACTACGAGGTCGACAAGGCGACGATCGGGATCACCTTCTTCACCTTCTCGGCCGGGTTCATGCTCGCCGGGGCCACCTCGGGGGCGCTGATCCACCGGCTGGGGACGCGGTTCGCGCTGGCCGTGGGCGGGGGCGCGTTCCTGGCGGCGTCCCTCTACATGGCGATCCGGCCGTCTTTCGCGGGGCTCGTCGCGATTCAGGTGCTGGCGGGGTACGGCACGGGGTTGATGGAATCGGTGCTCAACGCGTATCTGACCAAGCTGCCGTCGGCCACGACGCTGCTCAACCATCTGCACGCGTTCTTCGGGGTGGGGGCGCTGCTGGGGCCGTTGCTGGCCGCCTGGCTGGTGGGATTCCTGCCGTGGACGGCGGTCGTGCTGGTGCTGGGGCTCATCACCGTGCCGCTGATCATCGGGTTCCTGGCCACGTACCCTCGCCGGGAAACCGCGGCCGGCGAGGAAGCCGGGACCGGCGAAGCGCGGCCACGATTGCTGCCCGCCGTGCTGCGCACCCCGGTCGTGCTGCTGGCGTCGGTGTTCCTGGCGGTGTACGTCGGGCTGGAGATCGGCGTCGGCAACTGGGGATTCACGTTCCTCATCGAGGAGCACGCGCAGCCGGAGCTGGCCGCCGGATACACCGTCAGCGGATACTGGCTCGGGCTGACGCTGGGCCGGTTCCTGATCAGCCCGATCGCGGTCAGGTTCGGGATCGGCGCCGGCGCGATGACCTTCGGCTGCCTGGCCGGGGTGGCCGTGTCCGCGCTGCTGATCTGGGTGGCGCCGGTGTTCGCCGTGGCCGGAGTCGGCTTCGTGCTGCTCGGGTTCTTCCTCGGGCCGATCTTCCCGACCGCCATGGCGGTGGTGCCCAACCTGACCTCGGACCGGCTGGTGCCCACCGCCATCGGCGTGATCAACGGCTTCTCGGTCGTCGGCGGCGCCGCGCTCCCGTGGCTGGCCGGGGCCGTCGCGCAGGGCGTCGGCGTGTGGACGCTGATGCCGTTCGCCGTCGTCCTCGCCCTGGTGCAGGTCGTGCTCTGGCGAATGATCGTCAGCCGCTGGCGCTGAGAAAATGGCTTGGGCGCGACCTGGGGCCGCCGGTACCTTCGGGGCATGCAAGCGGTAACTGAGCAGGAGATTCGTGGTTCGTTCGTCAACTGCTCCAAGGGTGAGGCCAAGCGCCTGGCCGTGCCGAGGGATCTTGCCGATCGGCCCTGGGAGGATCTGGACTTCCTGGGGTGGCTCGACCCCGCCGCGCCTGATCGCAGCTACCTCGTCACCGAATACGGGGACCAACTGATCGGCGTGGCGTTGCGGTTTCCCGGGCAGGCGCGGGCGTTCCTGCAGCGGTCCATGTGCTCGTTGTGCCAGACCACGCATCCCGGGAACGGGGTGTCGCTGATGACCGCCCGGAAGGCGGGTCTGGCCGGACGAGAGAACAATTCCGTTGGTTTGTATATGTGCACCGACATGGCCTGCTCGCTCTACGTGCGCGGAAAGAAGATCCCGGACGTGGGCGGGCGATTCGAGGAGTCGCTGACCGAGGCCGAGCTGATCGAGCGGACCCGGGGCCGGCTGACGGCGTTTCTGGGCAAGCTCTTCAGCTGATCGGGGCTCCGATCACGACGGTGGCGTCCAGGTCGTCGGAGCCGGTCACGCGGGGGAGCAGGCCGCCGCGGGCGACCGCTTCGGCGGTGCTGGCGGCCTGGCGGGCGCTGGTCTCGACCAGCAGGTGGCCGCCGGGGGCGAGCCATTGCGCGGCCTGGGCGGTCACCCGGCGGACGACGTCCAGGCCGTCCGCACCGCCGTCGAGGGCGATCATGGGCTCGTGCACGCGGGCTTCGGCGGGGAGCAGGCCGATCGCGCCGGTGGGGACATAAGGGGCACTGGCCACCAGGATGTCGACGCGTCCCCGCAAGTCCCGCGGGAGCGGGTCGTAGAGGTCGCCCTGGTAGACCGGGGTGTCGAGGTTGCGCCTTGCGCACCGTACCGCGATCGGGTCGATGTCGACCGCGTGCAGCTCGACCTGGCCGAGCGCGGCGACGAGGGCCGCGCCCACCGCGCCCGAGCCGCAGCACAGGTCCACGATCACGGCCCCGCCGCCGGCCAGGGCCAGCGCCTGCCCGACCAGGAATTCGGTACGGCGCCGCGGCACGAACACTCCGGGATCCACGGCGATCCGCAGACCACAGAATTCCGCCCAGCCGAGGACATGTTCCAGCGGGAGCCCCGCGACGCGCCGGTCGACCATACCCGCGAGATCATCCGGGGTTCTGGCGGTGGAGACGAGCAGTTCCGCCTCGTCCTCGGCGAACACGCAGCCTGCGGCGCGCAGCCGGATGACGATGGCGGGCAAGGTGAGAAGCGACATAGAAGCCTTCCGGGGATGCCGAAGGGCGCTCTCGATGTCACCTAGAAACGGCCACGAGAGGAGAGCACCCGGCCTGATCTGGCGGTAATGGGTCTCACCTCCTTCGTACGTAGGGCCAGACTACCTGACGCGCTGGCCTCGCGCGGGCTTCTGGCCTGCGCATCCGCTCGACCAGGACCACTCGCGCGACATTTTCCGCTCCGAGCGGCTCTGCCTCCGGGTGGTGATCGGGGTGTCTATTTCTAGTTGGAACAGCCGACGAGGAAGCGAGGAGCATGGAATGGACAGTCACCAGATCAAGCCCGGCATGATGAATCACGCCCTGATCATCCGGGGGCTTAACCTCAATCACGCCCTGATCATCCGCGGGCTGGCTGACTAGTTCCGAAACCCCTATGACCTGAGTGGTCCGCACACGTACCACATTCAGGATCTGAGTGGACCGGTCAAGCACCGGTCCACTCAGCTCGCCGCCTGGCGATCTCGCAAAAAGTGTTCTTCGACGCGGTGTGAGGGGAGTGGCGTTCGTGTCTGAGCCGACGCCGGACGAGATCGACCCAATCGAGTGTGCCCAGCTCCTGATCCTCGGCGGGCATTACCGGCAGGCCGAGGACGTGCTGCTCACGGCCAGGCGGGACGCGGTGGCCGACAGTGAGGAAGACGCCCGGTGCGCCAACGGGCTGGGCGTCGTCTACAAGTATCTGGGGCGGTATGACGACGCGCGCCGGGCGTACGAGCAGGCCCGGGCGGTGATCGAGCCGGCGGATCCGGCCGGGCCGATGATGGCCACGCTTCTGCACAATCTCGCCGGTCTGGCGCACAGCCGGGGGCAGTCGGCCGACGGCGAGGCGGACGCCCGGCGCGCGGTCGAGCTGCGAGTCGCCTTGGTCGGGGCCGACCACGAGGACGTCGCCGCCGACCTGGCCAATCTCGGCGTGCTGCTGGAGGCCCAGGGCAAGTTCGAGGAGGCGCGCGCCTGTTTCGAACGGGCGGTGGCGATCTTCGAGCGGGTGCGCGGGCGGGCGCATCCGGAGGTGGCGTTCAACCTGGGCAACCTGGCGGCCATCGCCGAGGCGCGCGGGCGTTACGAGGAGTCGCAGCTCCTGTACGACGAAGCGCTGGCCCTCCAGCGGGACCTGCTCGGATCAGGTCATCCCGAGACGATGCGGACGCTCAACAACCTGGCCTACCTGTATCGGGTGTCCGGGCGGCGTGCGGAGGCCGTCGCCGCCTACCGGACGGTCGTCGCGACGCTGGAACCGCAGGTGAGCGCCGATCATCCGGTCCTGCGCGCGGCGCGGGCGCAACTGGATCGGGAAGCCGTCTGATGACGCCGTTCCGGTTACGCTCCAGATTTCTGGTCCTGACCTCGTTGCATGGAGTACTAACCACGCGTGATGCTATGAAATGGCCCACGATGACGGGTATTTTTGCAGCAACCGAAATCTGGCCACGGCGCGATGCGCGCTGGTCGAGGCGGTTCCGGCCGTGGCGGCGGCGGTGGTGGGCCTGTGGGGGATCACCACCCCGTCGTTCTGGCGGGATGAATCGGTGGCACTTTAGGCCGAGATCGTGACGGTGATCGACGTGCCGTGCTGGGGGGAGAGGTCGCCGAAGGTGAGGGTGAGCTGCTGGCCGGGGGCGGCGCGGGTCACGAGAGGGTGGGATTGAAGGATCTTGGTGGTCGGGCGGTGCCAGGTCACGGTGAGTTCGGTGAGGTCGCGCCGGGGGTCCGACACGGACACGGTGGCGGTGCCGTCGGGGTTCTCTCTGGCGAGGACGGCGCAAGGGGCGGAGGCGGTCAGCGGGCCCGCGGTTCCTTCGTTCCAGAAGTTGGCGGCGGTGATCCCGAGGGAGGGGATCCGTACCGCTTGTTGCCGCGCCGTGTTCGCGAGGACGTCCACCCAGGCGGGGTCGGCGGCGCGGGCCTGCGTTTCTTCCGCACTCGCCCCCGGAAGAAGCGTGTAGAAATATCCCGCTGAGGTGGGATCCACTCCATGATCTAGCCAGAGTGTGGCATAGCTCCGGCTCACCAGCCCATGTGTGCGTTTCTCCTGGAGCGTACGAACTCCTCCCGGCACGACATATCCGCCATGCCCCTCCAAATACGCCCAGTTCTCGCCGCGAGTAAGCGACGTTTCCGTCCTGCGGTTATCCACGATGGTTTCGACGGGCACGCCGTCCTTGCCGGCAATCCCCGCCCCTAAGCAGACAATCGCATCATCAAGGAAGAACCACGACTTGAATGCCTCCATCGTGCTTTCCAGCCCATTCAAGTGCTGACCCACCGTCGCGTACAGACCGTCGGTCGCGCCCCCCACCCACCGCCCCGGCGGACAGGTATCCCCCCACCCGGCGCCCGCCCCATCCGGCAACCGCCGCGTGGAAACGGTCGTCCCCGGCAACCGGTACGGATCGACAGTCGGCCAGAACGAATCCGAATACTGATCCCCATGCCCGGCCGCCCACCAGTAGAGCATCCCCGACCCGGTGTGCCACCCCCGCAGGTTCTCCCCGTTCCCGTGCTCGTAATGCCCAACCCGATCCGACGCCATGCTGAGCCCCGCGCACCACCCCGGCCTGCGATGCACCGCCCGCGCGCTCATCGGCAACAGCCGATGTCCGACCGGCTCCTCCGCCGCGGGAATCGCGTCATCATCCAGAACCGCGGCAAGCCGCGCGTGAAATGCGAGATCATCCCGCTCCGCGGCCTCAAGCATGGGCTGGTGCGTGTTCCGCCGCGCCCACCCCTTGACCATGCCCTGCCACCGCGCCCGCACCCCCGGCCCCGCCGCCTCCCCCAGCAGCAGAATCGACCCCGCGATCTCCCGCCCCCGCTGATGATCCCCGTACGGCCTCCGGTTGATTCCCCGCCCCCGGACCAGATCCATGCAGAACCCGTCATGGATGAAGGGCGCGAACGACCGCTCCACCGCGTCGAAGACGCGCTCATCGGTGATCTCCCATGGGGACCCGCGCAACACGGCGAACATGGTGGCGATCCCGTTCAGCAACGTCGATCCGTACGCACCCTGGTAGGGAACAAACGTGTGCTGGATGAACGACCCATCCCGGTAGAAGCCATCACCCTCCTCCACCAGCGGAAAGACAGGCGACAACGCGGACACGGCCAGATCCGCCTTCTCCGGATCCGCCCGCAACATCGCCCGCAGCAACATCACCAAACACAGATCGACCCGATTGGCCCCCGTGCTGTTCCCGCGATAACTCCCCAGCCACCCCTCCGGGACAAAGTAATCCACCGCATCCCGAAGCCCCCCACTCTGCCGCTCACTCAAATACCCCCCGATCAGCACAGCCGCGTCGAGCAACCGCTTCGGCGCCCCAATCCGCCAATGCCACCAGTTCCCCACCGGCTCCGCCCCTACCGCGTACACCCGCCGCCGATAGTGATCGATCCCCGCCCCCACCGCCGCCCCCAACCCCGGATCCCCGGTCACCCCCGTCCCCGGCAGTACAAACGCCCGCGCCATCCCCAGCAACCGCTCCGGCGTCCCCACAAACGACGGAAACGGCAAATCCCCCCAAACCCCCAAATCTGACAACACCATCGCATCCCGAAACCGCCCCGCCTCCACCCCCAACTGCGCCAGCCTCGCCCGATACGGCTCCACCCCGGCATCGACCCAAGCCCCCGCGGTCACCTCCCGCCACCGCTGCCGCAACACCACAAACGACCTATCCGGTGTATGCGCGGGCTCGGCCGGAACCACCGCCCCCAGCACCCCCGCGGCGGCAACAACCCCACCCTGCAAGAACAACCGCCTGGAATACCCCTTCACGCCAGAATTATCGCCCTCGCCCCGAACCTTCCGGAACCAGAGACACATCTGGCGCCGCGTAGGAGCGAGACGCACTCGGCCGGGCGATCGAAGCGGCGATGTGCACATCCGCCGCCTCAAGCCGGAGGGACACGCAAACGATTGACCAGGGCCGTTGTCCGTCATCGATCTGGCTGACAAACAGCTCGACGACGGATTCGGTCACTGATGCTCCATAATGATCGATATGGCCTTACATATTTATCCCTTTATGGTGTGATTATGGCGCAGTGTTCCATATCTGTAATTTTGTCCTTCAGGGCAAGAAGAAGCTGCCAGCCGGACATAGCGATCTGGTGGGAGAATCTACGAAGATTTATGTGAATTGCGGATCAACAGGTACATAATGTGATCGTGGTAGGTGGCCTCGGAAGCTGACGAAAGGCATAGGGTCCACGGTGCTTCGCGATTTGGATCTGATCCAGCAGCGCATCGATCAGGTGACTCGCGATGGAGCGACCAGTCTGGACCTCTCCAACCTGGGCCTGCGTTCACTGCCGGAGAGCCTCGGCGACCTGAGCATCCTCACCAAGCTCGACTTGAGCGGCAACCAGTTCGTTGAACTGCCCGCCTGCATCGCCAACCTCACTGCCCTCACCGAGCTTGACCTCAGCAATAACCGGTTCTCTCAATTGCCGGATGGGATGGCCGGCCACCGCGACCTCGCCAAGCTGGATCTGAGCGACAACCGGCTGGCGGAGCCGCCCAGTTGGATCGCCGATCTTCCCGGTCTCACCGACCTTGATCTCGGCGACAATCGACTCGCGCGACTACCGGACTGGATGGCCAGGCTAACCAGCCTCAATGAGTTCGCCATCTACGGCAACCGTCTTGAGCAATTGCCGGACTGGATGGCGGATCTCACCAGCCTGACCAGCCTCGACCTGGACGACAACTGGCTCGACCAGTTACCGGATTGGATGGCGGGTTTCACTGGTCTGACCGCTCTCTACCTGGGCGGCAATCGATTCACCCAAGTGCCGGACTGGATAGCCGGCTTCACCGCATTGACCGAATTCAGCGTGCGCGGCAACCGGCTGACCGAGTTGCCGGACTGGATGGCCGGTCTCGATCAACTCACCAAGCTCAACATCGGTGAGAACCAACTACTCCGGCTACCCGAATGGATTGGGTCACTTACCCACCTCACTGCACTCGGTCTGCAGGATTGCCGCCTCTCTGAATTACCGGAGTGGATTGCCGGTCTCTCTGGCCTAATCGACCTTCGCCTCTGGAATAATCGACTTACCCGCCTACCACAATGGATGGCGAGGTTCACCGACCTGGCCGAACTTCATGTCGGATCTAACCGGATATCGGAGTTGCCCGACTGGATGGCCGGTCTCACGGGGCTCACGGAATTAGTCGTCTATGACAATGGGCTTACGCGCCTGCCGGAATGGATAGCGGACCTCACTAACCTGACCAGGCTCAACGTGAACAGCAACCGGCTGACAGAACTGCCGGAGCGGATGGCGGGGCTCACTGGCCTGACCAAGCTTCGCCTCAGAGACAATCGCCTGACGCGACTGCCGGATTGGATTGGTGGCTTCACCGATCTGATCGAGCTCGACATCGGGGATAATCAGTTTTCCGGATTGCCGGAATGGATTGGCTCACTGTCCAGCCTCACCGAACTCGGTCTTCAGGGTTGCCGCCTCACTGAGTTACCGGATTGGATTTCGAATATTACCGGTCTGGCCACACTCAATGTTGGAGATAACCGGCTGACGGCGTTGCCGGCATCGATGGCCAAGCTATCGAAGCTTTCTAAATTGCTCGTTCATAATAATCGGCTCACCACACTGCCGGAGTCGATGGCAGAGCTTACTGGCCTGACTGTATTCCATGTTGGTGGCAACCGGTTGACCGAGTTACCGGAGGCGATGGCCCGTCTTACCGGGCTAACAACATTAACCGTTTACGATAATCGACTCACGCGTCTCCCGGATTGGATTGGTGGCTTCACCGGCTTGGCCATGCTCAACATTGGCGGCAACCGGTTGACCGAATTGCCGGAGTGGATGGCGGGGCTAACCGGCTTGAGCAAGTTATATGCCTGGAGTGTTCAACTCAATCGGCTGCCGGAGTCGATGGTGAATCTCACGGGTCTGACCGAGCTCGGCCTTAGTTCGAACCAGCTTTCTGAGTTGCCGGAATGGATGGCGGGACTCACTGGTTTGACCACGCTCAACATTGGCGGCAACCGGTTGACCGAATTGCCCGAGTGGATAGCGAATCTCACGGCCCTGACTGAGCTCGGCCTTGATTCGAACCAGCTTTCTGAGTTGCCGGAATGGATGGCGGGACTCACTGGTTTGGCCGTGTTCAACGTGAGTGATAATCGACTCACGCGTCTCCCGGATTGGATTGGTGGCTTCACCGGTCTGACCATGCTCAACGTTGGCGGTAACAGGTTGACAGAATTGCCTGAATGGGTCGGCGGGCCACGCGATCTCGTCGCATTGGAGCTTGCCGACAATAAGCTCACTCAACTCCCAGAATGGGTCAGCCATCTCACCCAGCTCACCAAATTGAGCATTAGAAATAATCGATTTACGAAGTTGCAAGAATGGCCTAGTGGGCCGAAGGGTCTCGCTAATCTGGACCTAGGTGACAATCAGCTCACGGATTTGCCTGGCTGGATTGCGGGTCTCGGTGATCTGACGAGCCTTGATCTTGGCAATAATCAGTTGCGTGAGTTGCCGGGATGGATGGCCCAGCTGACCCATCTCACCGACCTCGACATTAGTAATAATCGAATATCTGAACTGCCCGAATGGATAACTGATCTAACTGACCTGACCTGTCTCAAAATCGGTGGCAATGTAGCTGGGCAGGCACCGGAATCGATAATCCAGCTTACTGGCTTGACTGAGCTTGACCTGAGTGACAGCCAGTTGACGGATTTGCCTGGTTGGATTGCGGGTTTCGGTGATCTGGCGAGCCTTGATCTTGGTAATAATCAGTTGCGTGAGTTGCCGGAATGGATGGGCCGGCTGACTAATCTCACCAATCTTGATCTTCGCGGAAATCAGTTGACGGATTTGCCTGACTGGTTCGCCGGCCTCACCGAACTCATCAGCCTGAGCCTCAGTCAGAATCAGCTCACAGAGATTCCTGATTGGATCAGTTCCTTTATTAATCTCAAACATCTCATGCTATCTGATTGTCGACTCGAAGCTCTCGTTTCAGGGATGTCAAACCTGACTGAACTCACATTCCTTGATCTAAGGGGAAATCAACTTACCACATTGCCCGACTGGATTGGCGAATTTACTGGACTCTATTATCTCTGGTTGAACAACAATCAGCTCACCGCACTTCCTGAAAGCATCGGTAGTCTCGCCTCGCTTACCGATCTCAACCTTGGCGGGAATTCGTTGACCGCATTGCCGGAGGGTATTGGGGATCTTGCCTCGCTCACTGATTTGAATCTGAAAAATAATCGGCTCACCCTGCTTCCCGAGCGAATTGGTGATCTGGATTCACTCACCGACCTCAGGCTCGGTGGTAATCAGCTGACTGTGCTACCGGAGAGCATGGGAAATCTCGCTTTACTTTCCAATCTCGACGTTAGTAACAATAAGCTCGCCATCATGCCCGACTGGATCGTGGGCTTGTCGATGCTAGAGCGGCTTTCGGCTCGCGGGAATCCATCCATCAGCCCTCCCCCCGAAATAACCTCAAGCGGAACAGATTCAGTTCTGGCCTTTCTTCGGGCGCGAAGAGAAGGTGCTTCCGAGCAATGGGCATCGAAGTTACTGATCGTCGGTGAAGGCGGCGTCGGAAAGACGTCTCTGATCAAGGCAATTGTCGGTGATCACCATGACCCGCAGGAGCCTACGACGCATGGGCTCCGGATAAGTCATGTCGCAATGGACCACCCTGGCCGCGACCATATTCACATGAGCCTGAGCGTCTGGGATTTCGGCGGGCAACAGATCTACCACGCGACTCACCAGTTCTTCCTGACCGACCGTTCTTTGTTCCTGCTGCTCTGGAACTCAAGACTCGGCTGGGAGCAGGGGAAGCTTCGTTACTGGCTGGATATCATCAAAGCGAGAGCACCCGAATCTCCCGTTCTTCTGATCGCCACCCATGCTGACGCTAACGAGAGACCGGTCGACCTGCCCTTGGCTACTTTGAAAGAAGAGTACCCCAGAATTGTCGGCAATCTCGTCGTCGACAATGCTACCCGTAGCGGGATAGCGGAGCTCCTGGCATGTGTGGCGGAACGGGCGTCCACTTTGCCGTTGATGGGGACGGAATGGCCGACCATGTGGCTGGCATGTGCCGATGGGTTGCGGGCGCTACCGGAAAAGCACATAACACCCAAGCGTATGTGGGATGTCATGGACGCGGCCGGAGTGACAGACCAGAACCAACAGAAATACATGGCCACCGCAATGCATCAGCTGGGCGATATTCTCTACTATCACGATGATCCGGAACTTGCTCAGACGGTGATTCTTAGGCCAGAATGGGTAAATGACTACATCAGCAAGGTCTTGGACAGCAATGAAGTGGCCAGCCGATATGGTCTGCTCACTCGCGCGCATGTCGATGGGCTTTGGTCGGATCTCGATCGCGGACTACGTGACCACTTTCTTGGCATGATGGACAAATATGACCTGTCCTATCGAATCGAGGAGACGAATAACGAAGAGATCAGTTTGGTGGTGGACTTGCTTCCGTGGGATCCGCCGGCGTACCAGGACCTGTGGAATGAACCCCTGACGTGGGCCGGCACGAAAGAAATCAAAGTCCTTTATCGCTTGAACACCATGCCGCCGGGGATCCCGACCTGGTTCATCGCGCGCTCGCATCGGTTCACGATGAACCAGCACTGGAGAGCGGGGGTTCTGCTCCAGCACACTGATGCCAAGCATCGGGCCCTGGTGCAGGCCGATCACCATCGCAACCTCATACATCTGTCGGTCAGGGGCCCCGCGCCCGCGGCCTTCTTCTCGATTCTCGACGACGGGCTGAACAGAACATTTCTGCGCTTCCCCGGGCTTGAGATCAATCGACAGGTTCCATGCGCTTGTCGTATGAGCCACGACTTGCCCTGCACCGAATTGTTCGACTACGACGACTTGCAGAATCGACTGCTGCGGAATCCGCCACGCCACGAGATCGAATGCCGCAAATCTGGTGAGATTCAGGATGTGCCATTGCTGCTCCTGGGGCTTGCCCCGTCGGAACGGGACGCGGCGCGGATCGGCCTTGAACGACTGACCAAAATGCTCACTGACCTGAGTGCGAAGCATGATGGACAAGCCGAGTATACGCAGCGCATGTTCCTCCGGCTGCAAAGGATTGTCCAGGCGCAGCAGGAGGTGTTGTGCCCGAGCGTCTTCTCGCTGACGCCGGTTCGCGAGAATCGAGTAGCAGGCGCCGCATACGAGTTGCGGCTCTACTGCGAAGAGCCCGGAGCGTGGCATCGCCTTCCGGATGATGCCGGGCGCTACCACGTCTCTGTGCCGCCCGAGTGGTTGCGCATGATGAGTCCTTATCTGAAATACCTGGTATGGGTTCTCAAACATTCGGCTCCTCTTGTCGGGCCGATGCTGGGCATGAGCATGGATCAGATGGATCAGCAGACCAAAGCCGAAGCGGATATGATGAAAGAACTCGTGGCTCAAATTCCTGATTCCAGCCCGCACAAGAATCCGCAAGATGGCTCTGACATGGGCGGCTCGGTTCCGGAATCGCATGCCACCGTAGAGGCGGATTTCCGCGAACTGCGGGCGTTGCTTCTCAAGCATGATCCCGACCAGGTGTGGGGAGGTCTGTCTCGCACCAGTACACCCGAGGGCCTCACGTTGTACCTTTGCCGCGAGCACAGCCTTATATACCAGAGGCCCTGATCAAAGGCCTTCTCGCGTGCGTTTCGGTGGCGGCATCGGCTGTGCGCGGTCCTTCGTGATCGTGGATCAGAGTGATCTTGATACGGCCAAGGAAGGCTGCCGCTGATGGCAGCGGTTGGCGAACCGATCGGGCGGGATCGACGTCTTAACGGTGTGAAGCGCTCTCTGGTGGCCGGGTTCACGTTGACGGTGGTCGCATTGTGTTCCGTGGCGGCGTCGGTGTTGGAATCGTCGACCACGCGGTCGGCGTGTCCGCAGGAGTACGGCGGGGGTGGGGCCGGGGGCTGGGTTCCGGCGGCGGCGGATATCGACGGAGTCGATGATGTGCTGGTGCCGGGTCAGCCGGTCTCCGCGACGATCTGCGCTTACCCGGGAACCAATACGAGAATGGGCCGAGAACGGCTGGCCGGATCCCGGGTCGTGACGGACGACGTGCTGGCGATGGCCCGGGACTTGTCATATCTCCCCACTACAGGGGATAGCTGGGACTGCACGCAAATGGGCGGCAGGATGATCAACTATCTCATCCGGTTTGACTATCCCGGTGGCGAGGCCCTATGGGTGGGCAGCGCTGAGGAAGTCAATTCCTGCGTGGCGACGACCAATGGCACCGTGAGTTCGCGATCGTACGTCGGAAAGGCCATCACCGCCGCGCATCGCACGGGGAATTGGAAGATTGAACCGCCGGAGCATCCTTGCCTGGGGGAAGGCGGGCGTCGAGGCCAAGATCAGTCGATGGTTCCCGAAGCGCCGGTCTCGGTGCTGATATGCAGGAACGCCCCGCGCCACAAAAGACACGCTCGCGCGCAGTATGGCCCGCAGGAGGCCCGCTCGCTGGCGGCGGCCTTGAATTCCGTGGATCACTGGTCAACCGGTGGCTCCTGTCACGGAGGCTCAGGCGACTCGTTCCGCCTCATGTTCGGCTACTCGGAAGGCCCGCGCGCGAGCGTCTACATCACGGAACGATGCGACCCGCCGGTCTCCAGCCCCGAACTCCAGGCAAACCTCGACGACTCCGTCCGTGACCTGCTGGTAGGGCTCGCGCCGACGAACTAGGAGGTGTTCCCCGCACGAGAGCGGACGGCATTCTCATCCTCGCGATGGGGATCAGTCTGGGCTGATGATGCGGAAGTTGGGGATTTCCGCGCCGGACACGACGGTTGCGTTCTCGGGAATCGTGACCCTGCAGAAGAAAATGCCGGTCAGACAGCTCCCGCACCAGAATTGGGGAACGCCCTTCTCCAGGTCCCCGGTGCTTTGGACGAACGCCAGGCGTAGTTCCCGGGCGCCGCAGTCGGGGCACTCCGCGATGTTCGTGGACGGTGGATCCTCGTATGACCGGTCGTATTCGGCGAGCCAGTCCGCGTACGCCATCAGAATTCGGTCCGGATGCGGTTCAGGGTGGTTCGCAGGGCTTCGAAGCCGTCGTCGCCGAGGAGGGTGGCGAGGCGGTGTTCGACGGCGTCGATGGCGGAGTAGCCGATCAGGAGGGCCTTGCCGCCGAGTTCGGTGAAGACGATGAGTTTGGCGCGGCGGTCGGCGGGGTCGGGGATGCGGCGCAGGCAGCCCATCTCCTCGAGCTGGTCGACGAGTTCGCCCATCGCCTGCGGGGTCATCTGCGCCTTCTCGGCGAGTCTGCTCAGCCGGATGCCCTCGTGTTCCATGTGGAAGAACACCGCCGAGTGGGCGGGGCGTAGGCGGTTGTCGAACCTCTTGCCGGCTTCGAAGACGACATCGGAGAGGCGGAGGTAGGCCTCGTACAGCTGGGCGACGACGTGCGGCGGATGGGTCTCGGCCAAAAGGGCTTCTCCAATTGCTAAGGAAGCATTATATTCAGGATACCTTACTAAGGAGCGAGTGATGGACCAGCGGGAGATCTGGGCGGCCATCGAGGCCGAGCGGCACAGCCTAGCCGACATGCTCGACGCGCTACCGAAAGGTGGCGACTGGGATCGGCCGTCGCTGTGCGAGGGATGGCGGATCCGGGACGTGGCCGCGCACCTCGCGGTCGCCACCCAGGCCGGCAACGCGGCGGTGCTGATCGAATTCATCAGGGCGCGCGGCAGTTTCAACAGGATGATCCGCGATTCCGCCATCCGGTACGCCGAACGGCCGATCGCCGGAATCATCGAGGAGATCCGCGAGTCGGCGTACTCGCGCCGCCTGGCGCCCACCACGAAACCGCTCGACCCGCTCTTCGACGCCCTGGTGCACGGCCAGGACATCGCCGTGCCCCTGAGCATCGAACGCCCCATGCCGCTTGAGCCGGCACGCGCCGCCGCAACCCACATCTGGGAGCGGGGCTTCCCCTTCTACCCGCAGCGCAAGTTCCGGGGGCTACGACTGGTCGCCACCGACGTCGATTGGACGGTCGGCGATGGAGTAGTGGTGGAGGGCCCCATCCAGGCCCTGCTGTTGCTGATCAGCGGCCGTCCCGCCGCGCTGCCGAGCCTGACCGGGATGGGTACGGCCATGCTCGGCTCGCGGCTGGGGTGAGCACGGCTCCGCCTAGTCCGCGTGCGAGCGGCCGTTGACGCGGACCTGGGCGGTGTGGGAGAGAAGCTGGTCGAGTTTGGCGTTCATGGCCGCCAGGTCCTCTTTGAGGGCTTCGATGTCCCGCTGGGCCCGGGTTTCCGCGGGGGAGGGCTCGGCGTCGTTCATGGCGTTGACCACGACGGCGATGAACAGGTTCAGGGCCACGAACGTGGAGATCAGGATGTAGGCGATGAAGAAGATCCACGCCCATGGCTTCTGCTCCATCACCTCCTGGGCGACATTTCCCCAGTCGTCGCCTGTCATGATCTGGAACAGGGTGAACAGGGAGCGGGGGAGTGCGTCGAATCGTTCGGGGACGATGTCGCCGAACAGCTTGGTGGCGATCACCGCCGCGATGTAGATCATGAGCACGAGCAGGCCGATGATGGAGGCCATGCCGGGCACCGCGGTCAGCAGCGCTCCGACCACACGCCGCATGCTCGGCACCGCCGAGACCAGGCGAAGGGCCCGCAGGATGCGCAGCGCCCGCAGCACCGAGGCGGGGCCTGACGCGGGAATCAGCGCGAGACCCACGATGATCGCGTCGAACCAGTTCCACGGATCGGACCAGAAGGCCCGTCCGTACGCGTAGAGGCGGGCGCCCAGTTCGGCGATGAAGACGCCCAGCGCGATCCGGTCGATGGCGTGCAGCACGCCCCCGGCCCGATCCATCAGATAGGTGCTGGTCTCGCACCCGATGGTGATCGCGTTGATCACGATGACGGCGATGATGGCCCGCTGCGCGAGCCGGTGTTCCAGGACCTGACGAACCCGCTGCCTAGTCGGCACGCAACCGCTCCCCGGGGGTGAAGGGACACCAATCTCTTGATCATCTTACGCGTTGTCCATCCGGCAGTGTGGACCATGACGATGACCAGCGCCATCTCACTTTAAGTGGATGTTTCCGTACTCAAAGTGAAACACTGTGAGAATGCCCGCGACGGCCGTGGCGCACCCGAGGATGACCGACCAGCCGACCCCAACGGAGTAGTGGTCAAGATGGCCCGCGCTCCACAGGTAGATGGGCGTCATGGCCGCGAAGTAGGTGACGGCCGTGGTGGCCGCGCCGATCGCCCAGACGCGGAACGGAATTCCGGCCCGCATGCCGGTTACGATCATGCTGGCCAGTCCGGCGGGCACCATGCCCAGGCTCAGGAGCAGAAAGAACACGTGGGACAGCAGGTCCGTCCGCGAACCCGAGAACAGCCAGATCCCCACCCACGTCAGCAACGAGGCCGCGCCGAAGTCGAGCCGCCGCGCCCCGCAGACGAGCGCTGCCATCCCCGCCGCCAGGGCCGCCAGAAGCGCCGTCGTCGAAACGGAGTCGTCGTATTTTCCCGGCACGGGCAGGGACACCGCCGCCGCGGCGTCGAAGCCGTGCTCCGTCCAGCTCAGCCGGTGCCAGGCGCCGGAGACGTCCCGCAGGGCGATCCCGTCCGCGCCGTTGGCGACGACCACCACGTGCCCGTCCGGACGCTGCTGGACCGCGATCGCCATGGACTCGGCCGCCTCGGCGTCCTCGGGGGAGTCGGGTGCGTAGGCGCGTCCCAGCCGGTCCTGGTCGCTGGGGGAGATCTCCCACGAGGTCACCCACCGGCCGTTCGTGGACTCCTCGACCTTGAGCCTGCCGGGCACGATCCGGTAGCAGCGGTCCGCGACGCAGGCCGACGTCTGGGGGTTGAGCGTCAGCGGTGTGGACTGGCCGTACCACGTTCTCCCGCCGTCGCCGGAGACGTAGCCCGCCTTGGGATACGCGTCGGACGAGCTGTAGCCGCGGATCGCGACCACGATCTTGTCGCCCGTCACCTCGACCGCATAGGCGCTGTACGGCCGGTAGCGCTCCGACTGGCTGGTCGCCGACACGGCCAGCACGGTGACGGGAATCACGACCACCGCCCTGGCCAGCCGCTCCGCCCCCGGGTCGGGATGGTTCCAGATCCACCAGGCGGCGTACAGGGCGGGCAGGGCGAACAGGTCGGTCGGATCGGCCAGGACCAGGGAGGGACCCCACGCGAGAGTCCACGCCTGGGAGGCGAGGTACGCGCCCATGGCGGTGGTCTTGACCAGCGTGAACGCCGCGCCGGTAACCAGAATGGACAACCACGGGCGGCGGATGAGCAGGTTGAGCAGCGCCGGAGCGGCGATCAACCCCACGAGGTCGCTGAGCTTCCCGGTCACCACGCCGGGCCACAGGCCCTTGAAAAGGTGATCGTTGAGCAGCAGGACCACTACGGCGGCGACGGTCAGCGGGTGACCGATCCAGGCCAGGGCCGATTTCCTCATGCCTGGATCGATGCGGCCGGGTTACGCGGAGTTCGCGCCGATCCGCATTCGTGATCAACCCGCTGCCGGGCGTACATCTGACCGCGCGTGCCCACTGATCGTTAACTGCCTCGACATTCCCGGGACAGGTGGCCTCGCTAGCGTGCCCGCGAGTTCTCCAGAAAAGGGATGTGTCATGGTGAAAAGCAGGTTGCTGGCCGGTGCGCTGGCTGTTCTCGCGGGAGGGGCGCTGGTGTCGGTTCTGGTGCCCGGCAACGCCACCGCGGACCGTTTCGGAGCCGAGCGGCACGGTGACGACAAGCCGCTCATCATCGGGCATCGCGGCGCTCCCGCTTTCCGGCCCGAGCACACGCTGCTGTCCTACGAGGCGGCCGCGAAGATGGGGGCCGACTACATCGAACCCGATCTGGTCTCCACGAAGGACCACATCCTGGTGGCCCGGCACGAGAACGAGATTTCCGGCACCACGGACGTGGAGAGCCATCCCGAGTTCGCGGCCCGCCGAGTCACCAAGACGATCGACGGCCTGCAGATCACCGGCTGGTTCACCGAGGACTTCACCCTGGCCGAGCTGCGCACCCTCAGGGCCGAGGAGCGCATCCCCGACCTGCGGCCGGACAACACCGCCTACAACGGGCTCGCGCAGATCCCGACCTTCGACGAGGTCATCCAGCTGGCCAAGCGGTACGGCGTGGGCGTCTACCCCGAGACCAAGCACCCCACGTACTTCGACTCGATCGGCCTGTCCCTGGAGGAGCCGCTGCTGGAGGTGCTCAACCGGCACGGCTGGCGGGACAAGCGCTCGCCGGTGTTCATCCAGTCCTTCGAGACCACCAACCTGAAGGAGCTGCGCGCCAAGACGCGGCTGCCCATCGTGCAGCTCATCAACGGCTCGGGCGCGCCCTACGACCTGGTGGCCGCCGGCGACCCGCGCACCTACGACAACCTGATCACCCCCGACGGCCTGCGCGACATCGCCAAGTACGCCGACGGCATCGGCCCCGCGACGACCAGGATCATCCCCGTCGACGCCACCGGCAAGCTGGGCCAGCCGACCAGCCTCATCCGCGACGCCCACCGCAAGGGCCTGAAGGTCCACCCGTTCACGATCCGCGACGAGAACTCGCAGCTCCCGCTGGACTACCGGCTCGGCAACCCGGCCAGCCCGGCGTTCCCGCGCGCGACCGGCGACGTGATGGGCTGGGTCGAGCGCCTCTTCGAGCTGGGCGTCGACGGCGTCTTCGCCGACGACCCGGGCCTCGCCCGCGCCACCCGCGACCGCCTCTTCGACCGGTCCTGAACGACGGCCGCCCGGGCGGAGGAGCTCCCCGCCCGGGCAGCTCATGCCGCCAGGAAGAAACGGGCGAGCACGGGCGCGAGGACCGCCGGGTCGGGCACGTGCCCTGGCACGTCGACGGTCGCGCGTTCGGCGCCTGGGACACACGCGGCCACCGCGTCGGCGGCCTCGACGAAGAACGGGGGCGCGTGCGCGCCGGTGGTCACCAGGACCGGCCGCGTGATGGCGGCCAGCCGCACGGCCGGTGGAGGGCCGTCGCCCAGGCAGGCGGCGTCGTAGCCGAGGGTGTGGGCCAGCTCCAGCAGGCCGGGCCACAGCGGTGAGGCCGCGGCCCCCGCGATGTCCTGCTCGGAGGAACCGGCCAGGCGCATGAACATCCGGAGCGCCTCATCGCGCCGGCCCTCGGCGAGCACGGCGGTCAGCCGCGTCACGTACTCCCGCCAGGCGGGGACCCCGTCCCCGATGATGTACGGAACCTCGTACAGCGCGATCGCGCCGATCGGCAGCCCGGCCGCCGCGGCATCGAGGGCGAGCGCGCCCCCGGACGACGCGCCGAACAGGTGCGCGGGACCACCGGCCGCCGCGATCAACGCGGCCAGATCCTCGATCTCACGCTCCGGCGCGTACGGCAGGGTGTCGCCGCTGCCGCCACGGCCACGGCGGCTGTAGTTGACGACGGTGAACTGACCGGCCAGCGCGGCGGCGAGCGGAGCGTTCTCCGCCCCGTCGTCCAGCCCGCCGCCCACCAGGATCACGACCGGCCCGCCGCCCACCGTGTCGTACGCGATCGAGGTCCCGTCCCGCGAAACCACTCGTCCCGTCATGTTTCCACCCTAGGGCGATGACGATCTTCTAGCGTGGGGCTGTGAATGAGTAGGAGGGTACTCATGTGCCGTACGAGCGGGAGATCGATCCTCTAGGGGACTCCTAGGAGGACGAAATGGCACGAAAAAGAAGCTTGGGTGTGCTGGCGGCCGCGGGCATCCTCATTCTCGGCGGCGGGGCCGCATATGCGGCGGTTCCGGCCGAGGAGTTCCACGGCTGCGTCGGCAAGCTGACCGGAAGCCTGCGGGTGATCGACCCTGCCAAGAACCAGCGCTGCCTCGCTTTAGAGACCCCGATCACCTGGAACCAGACCGGCCCGGCGGGTGTCCCGGGCGCGACAGGACCCGCGGGTCCCGCTGGGCCGCCCGGTCCGGCGGGCGACCCGGGTCCCGCCGGGCCGCAGGGTCCCGCCGGGATGGCGGGCGTGCCCATCGTCCGGAAGGGCGAGACCGTGCGGATCCCCCCGAGCGACGTGGGCAACACCGGAGACGTGGTCGCCCGCTGCGAACCCGGCGAGGTCGCGACCGGTGGGGGTTTCAACGGAGTCGTCGCCACGGAATGGGTCTTCAACATGTCGTCGCCCGCCATCGCCCACGAGGGCGGCCAGCGCGTCGCGTCCGACGGGGAACAGGCCGACGCGTGGTGGATCACCGCGAGACCGCTGGGAGACACCTCGTCCGAGATGCACGCCTACGTCATCTGCGTGAAGGTCAACTGAGTTCGGACGACCCCCGCTCCGGAGGGTAGCGGCTCACGAGTTCGGAGCCGATACGCGCCAGTTCGGCCTGGACGGAGCGGGGTTCGAGCACCTCGATCAGCGCGCCCCAGCCTGCCAGGTGGCGGGCGATGTCCAGCGGCGTCGGCGCGCCAAGGCGGACCTGGGCACGGCCATGGTCGAGCTCGCCGGTGGGGTGGCAGTGGCGGCCGAACTGGTTTCGCAGGACCCGCACGAACCTGGGCTCGATGAGGACGGTCGCCCAGGTGCGCGAACGGCGCTGCTCGACCTCGCCGACGACCTGTTGCCATGCGGTGGCGAGGGTGAAGTCGTCCGGGCGTTCGGCGGCTTCGCCGGTGAGTTCGGCCCCGATGACGCGGTCGACCCGGAAGGTCCGCTGACCCCGTGCTGTTCCGGCGAGCAGGTACCAGATGTCGTCCTTGTCGATCAGCCCCCAGGGGTCGATCAGCCGTTCGGTCTGCTGGCGGGCGTTGTTGGTATAAGTCAGGCGTACTTTCCGGCGGCGGATCACCGCGGTCTGGAGCAGGTCGACCATCTCGGGACGGCGGCGATCACGCCCGCCCCAGCGGGCGGGGTCGATCATCGTGGCGCCGGCGGCTGCTTCCGCGTCGGCCCTGAAGGTTTGCGGCAGCGCCCGGACGAGCTTGCGCAGCGCCGCCTTGGCCTCGGACGAGACGGCCGCGGCCGGTCCGACGAGGAGGAACAGCGCCTGCGCCTCAGCCGCCGACAAGCCGGTCAAGTCGGTACGGGCGCCGCCGACGAGTGACCAGCCACCGCCGCGTCCAGGCTGCGGATACACCGGGATGCCCGCCGCCGACAGCGCCTCCAGATCGCGGCGCGCGGTGGCGACGGACACCTCAAGCTCGTCGGCCAGCTCGGCGGCGGTAACCCGGCCACGGGTTTGCATGAGCAGGAGGACGGTCACGAGGCGGTCGGCGCGCATGACCCCACTTTCCCAAACAAAGTGCTCAATTGGTGAGCACTTTGGGCCGGAGGATGAGTGCTGTCACCGACCGAAAGAAAGGACCGCACCGATGTTGCGAGGACTCACCACCGTCACCTTCTACGCCGACGACCTCACGGCCGCCCACGCCTGGTACGCCGAGGTGCTCGGCATCGAACCGTACTTCGTCCGGCCGATCGAGGGCCCGCCCGCGTACATCGAGTTCCGCGTCGGCGACTACCAGCACGAACTCGGCATCGTCGACAGCCGGTTCGCCCCGCACCGCCGGTCGGGCGAAGCCGGGGGAGCGATGATCTACTGGCACGTGGACGACGTCCAGGCCGCCTTCGACCGGCTGCTGTCCCTGGGCGCGACGGCGCACGAGAAGACGATCGAACGCGGTCCCGGATTCGTCACCGCATCCGTGGTCGACCCATTCGGGAACATCCTCGGCGTGATGCACAACCAGCACTACCTGGAGATCCTCAGTCGGGAAGGGCGCCCCAGGGGATGATCACGGGCTGGGCTGGGATGTCGCCCTTCAGGAGGCGTTCCAGCAGGTCGGCCAGCTGGAGAGGGGTGACGCGGTCGGTGATGGCGCGCAGTTCGGCGAGGCTCCACCAGCGGAAGGAGTCGAACATCGTGCTCTCGAACTCTTCCATCCCGGACAGGTCCACGTCGAATTCGGGCACCCGCAGGAAGAAGAAGGAGTCCTCGGCGTGGTACAGGGTGCCGTCGTTGGCCACCCAATGGCCCGACGTGAAGGCCACGACCGGGCCCATCGCTTCGGGAGCGACGCGGTAACCGGTCTCCTCGCGTAACTCCCGGACGGCGGCCACGGCCAGATCCTCACCCGGATGGGCGCCGCCACCAGGTGTGAACCAGGCGTAATCCGGATTCTTCGTCGGTCCCAACGCGCGGAACAGCAGAATCCGATCGTTTCCATCCACGATCAGGATGCGGGCGGTTGGACGAGGGATCGCGTCAGCCACGAGGGCGAGGATATCGGGCCGCCCGCATGCCGGCACCCAGCGGATCGGGGGCTCTTCCCGCCGGGCGAGCTCGGCCGCGCTTCCCCGTCTGGCGGGATTCGACTCCTGACAGCACATCGATGTTCTCCCGGCGTTCTTCTCGGCGCGGCAAGATCGGGCGGCTGAATCACCGAGAGCAAGGAAGCACCATGCGCCCTCTGTCCCCGCCGTCGCTCGCCGGCCTGGCCCTGTCGCTGGTCGCGACGCTGGCCCCGGTAGCGACCGCGTCACCCGCCCAGGCCGACGGGGTGCCGACCGTCACCGCCAAGTTCGAGACCCCCGCGCTGTTCGACGACGGCGACGGCGGCAACGCCAACGGTGACGACCCGGCGATCTGGGTGCACCCGGCCAAGCCCGGCAAGAGCCTGGTCGTCGCCACCGCCAAGGAGGGCGGCCTCTACGTCTACGACCTGAAGGGCGCGCAGGTACAGCACATCGCCGCGCCGGCCGCCCCGGGCGAGGACGACGAGCCCGGCCGGTTCAACAACGTCGACCTGGTGTACGGCTTCGGCGGCCGCGACCTCGCCGTGGTCACCGACCGCGGCCGCGACCAGCTCAGGATCTACGCCGTCGACTCCGCCGCGCCCAACGCGCCGCTCACCGACGTGACCGACCCGAACGCGCCCTTCGTCTTCAACGACGACCAGGAGCAGGTGAACGAGGCCAAGACCGTCTACGGCCTGGCCACCTGGCAGGACAAGACCGGCGTGTACGCGCTGGTCAGCCGCCGCCACCAGACCAGCATCGGCCTGCTCCGGCTCACGCCCGCCCCCGGCGGCAAGGTCGGCTACCAGCTGATCCGCACCCTCACCCTGCCCTCCTCCTTCCGGCTTCCCGACGGCACCACCTGGACCCCCTGCCTGGAGCCCGGCGAACTGGCCCAGGTCGAGGGCATGGTCGTCGACGGCGGCCGGGACGTCCTCTACGCCGCCCAGGAGGACGTCGGCATCTGGCGCATGCCCGCCGACCTGTCCGGCCAGCCGGTCCTGTTCGACAAGGTCCGCGAGTACGGCGTGCCCGGCGTCTACGACCCCGAGACCGAGGAATGCGACCCGGGCCTGGACCGCGGCTTCGGCGGAAACCACCTCTCGGCCGACGCCGAAGGCCTCACGATCTACTACCGGAACGGCGGGGCGGGCTACCTGCTGGCGTCCAGCCAGGGCGACGACACCTTCGCCGTGTACCGGCGTGAGGGCGGCAACGCGTACATCGGGCAGTTCCAGGTCGGGCTGCGGCGGGTCGACGGCGCGCAGACCAGCGACGGCGCGATGGCCATGAACGTGCCGCTCGGCGACACGTTCGGCAATGGCCTGTTCGTCACGCACGACGGGATCAACACGCCCGAGGCGAAGGACGCCGACGGCGAGGTCCGCGAGAACACCAACTTCAAGTTCGTGAAGTGGGAGGACATCGCGCGCAAGGTCGGTCTGCGGGTGGAGACCCGCGGCTGGGATCCCCGTAGGCAGTAGAGCACTCCGCCCGGGCCGTCGCTCGCCGGCCCGGGCACGCGCTCAGGCTTTGCGTGCCACGCCGCCCCAGCACGCCACCTCGGGCGCCGTACCCCACGGGTTGGGCTCCGGACGCCACGCCGTCACCGGCACGACCCCCGGCTCCAGGAGTTCCAGGCCGTCGAAGAAGCGCGAGATCTTTTCGGGGCTGCGTGGTGTGTAGGGGATCGCGCCGCTGCCGCGGTTGTAGCCGCCCAGGGCCTGGACGTAGGCCGGATCGGTGTCGGTGCCGTCGTACAGGGCCAGGTAGCTGCCCGGGGGCAGGGCGGCGAGCAGGCGGTTCACGACGGTGCGCGCCTCGTCGTAGTCGGCGACCAGTCCCATGATGCCCATCAGCATGAGCGCCGTCGGCTGGCTGAAGTCCAGCGTCTCCGCCGCCTTGCCGAGGATGAAGTCCGGGTCGCGCACATCCGCCTGGATGTAGTCGGTGGCGCCCTCCGGCGCGCTGGTGAGCAGCGCCGCGGCGTGCACCAGCACGAGCGGGTCGTTGTCCACGTAGACGATCCGGGATTCCGGCGCGTTCCGCTGGGCGACCTCATGGGTGTTGTCGACCGTCGGCAGCCCCGTGCCGATATCCAGGAACTGCCGGATGCCCGCGTCCGCGGCCAGGTACTGGACGACGCGCACCAGCATGTACCGCGACTGGCGGGCGATGTCGACCATGCCGGGAAACACCTGCCGGATCCGGTCCCCCGCCTGGCGGTCGACCGGATAGTTGTCCTTCCCGCCCAGCATGTAGTTCCAGACCCGGGCCGAATGCGGCACCGTGGAGTCGATCTTCACCGCATCCGGTTCGCGGGGTTTGTCATCAGCCACGGAAATCTCCTACGTCGCCCGAAGTCAGCTGTGATCATATCGCTCCAAACCATGTCGAAATCGGCAGATCGGCTGCGACGTCTCCGGCAAAGAACAAAAGGAGAAGCAGATGCCGGAACTCAACTTCTGGGCGATCGCCGTCTCGGTGGCGGCCGGGTTCGTGATCAGCTCGATCTGGTACGCCCTGGTCCCGTCCCAGTCCACGGCCCCGCCGCCCCAGCCGTGGAAAATCCTCTTCGAACCGGTACGGACCCTGGTCCTCGCCCTGGTCCTCGCCGGCCTCTCAGCGAAGATCGGAATCGATTCCTGGAGCGGCGGCCTGCTGCTCGGTTTGGTCATCTGGACCGGATTCCCGCTCGTGCTGCTATCCGGGTCGGTGCTCTGGGAGGCCGTGCCCTGGCGGCCGGCGGCGGCCCACGCCGGTGACTGGCTGATAAAGCTCCTGGTCATCTGTGTGATCGTCGGCGTCTGGCACTGACCCGATCAGGTGGAGGGCCAGCAGCGTGCGCAGCTCGTGCAGGCGGTGGACGACATGTAATCTGGCCGCGAACCGGGTGTCGGGCATCGCCTTCCAGCACAATCTCCAACGCCACTACGACCTCCGCAAACGTGTCTACGGTCAGGTGAGAGAGGAGTTCGGGGTGGCGGCTCAGGCCGCCCAGCATGTGATCAAGAAGGTCGCCGACGCGTACACGACCTTGCGGGCCAACATCCGCGCCGGGAACCTCGGCGAGGCGGGCTCGAAACGGCGGTTGAAAGCCGAGAGCAAGCCGATCGGTTTCCGTCCGGAGGCGGCGCAGCCGTTCGACGACCGGTGCCTGTCGTGGCGGATCGACGCCCGGACCGTCTCGGTATGGACCCTGGCGGGGCGGTTGCGCGGGATCGCGTTCACCGGCTCGCCGCAACAGATGGCGATGCTGGCCAAACATCGCAAGGACGAAACCGATCTGGTGCGCCGGGACGGTTCCTGGTTCTGGAGGACCTCCAGGGCATCCGCGAGCGGGTACGGCTTCGCAAGCCCCAGCGGGTCACCCTGCACACCTGGAGCTTCCACCAGCTAGGCCGCTTCATCGGCAGGCACTGCACCCTCCTCGACGACCGCCCCGCGAAATCTAGAAGGGAACCCGCAAAAGAGCATTCTTGTCTTTTCGGCCGCCATCCGGATTTCGGATCCGCATGCAACCTCGAAACGCTCGCGAGCATCAGAGAGGGGACAGAGGGGGCGTACCCGAATGACCGGTGCTTCCGTGCCTGACGCCGAGTTCACCGACTATGTGTCGAACAAGGCGTTGTGGCTGAGGAAGGTCGCTTACCTGCTCTGCGGGGACTGGCATCACGCGGACGATCTGGTGCAGACGACGATCACCAGGCTCTACGTCAACTGGCCTCGTGTCCGTGCGGCCGCGAACATGGATGGATATGTCCGGACGGTCCTGGTCAACGTGTATCTGGCCGAGCGGCGGTCACCGTGGGGCAGATGGGTGCCCCTGTTCGACGGTGGCGAGGAGACGCCCGGCGCCGAGGACGATCTGGACAGCGGGCTCGACCTGCGCACGGCACTGGCGGCGCTGCCGCCGCGGCAGCGCGCCACCCTGGTGCTCCGCTACTACTGCGATCTGACGGTCCAGGAGACCGCCCGGACGCTCGGATGCTCGCAGGGCAACGTCAAAAGCCAGACCGCCCGCGGGATCGACCGCCTTCGCCGCCTGCTGAACGGATACGCCGATCCATTCCCCGAGGAGGGCCGGCCATGACGACGAACGATAACGGGCTGGGTGCCGAGTTGCGCAAGCTGGCGCGGTCGCCCGCGCCGCCGATGCGGGTGGACATCGCCCGGGCGCGGGAGGTGGGACGGCGGCGGTTGTGGCGGCGCAGGATCGGAGGGCTGCTCGGCGTGCTTGTGGTGTCCGGGACGCTGGCGGTCGGGTGGACGGTGGTGTCCGGCGGCGGGCCGGAACAGGTGACCGTCGCGACCGTATCCGAGGGCACCGACCCGCTGGTGGCGTATGCCTTGTTCGGGTGGTTGCCGGATACGGTGGCCGGAGTCAGCTACCTGGTGGGGGCACACGGTGACCAGGTCATGGCAGGCGGCCTCGGCGACTTCCCCGTGCGAATCTACCTCAGCATGTACGCCCCTGACGACGAACCGCCCGTCGAGAGCGGGCGTACGGCCCTGCCCGCCCAGCCGGTGAACGGCCGGCGCGCGTACTGGATCACTGAGAACCCGGCCGACCCGGTCAACGGGGGCGACGCCTACCTGCGCTGGCAGGTCCCGGATGGGCGGTGGGCCGAACTGCACGCGTACTACATGCCGGAAGCCGATCCACGGACCACCCTGCTGCGTATCGCGGCTGATGTGACCGTGGGGACGAGACCGGTGCCGCTGCCGCTTCACGTCAGTAGCGTGCCGGGCGACTTCGAGATCACCGAGGTGCACTTCTGGCGGCCGGCACCGCAGGGCGGCAGTGCCTGGGAGCTGATGATCATCTACGTCTCGGCGGACGGCGGACGGGTCACCCTCGTAGTCAGCCCCGAAGGCACCCGGACGGTGTCATCGCGCGGATCCTGTATGGCTGAGACCGGGCTGGAGCTGTGCGTCACAGTCGAGGGGAAGATGCCGGAGTCGCTCGCGGCGATCGGCGGTCCCGAGGTGTTGTTGCGGCGCGCCACCCTGCTGGGCATGGACGAGCGCGAGTGGACCACACGGGTGATCGGCTGAGTCAGGACTGCGGGCGGCGGCGGAGGAGCAGCCAGGTGGCGGCGCCCAGGGGGAGCAGGGCGAGTAGCCACCAGGGTGATGGTCCGGTCGTTTCGCGGGTGGGGGCGGCCGCTGGGCTGGGGGAGATCGTGGTGGTTTTCGGCGGTGTGGACGGGGTGCCCAGCGCGGAGATGAGCTCGCTTGCCGGGCGGGTGTCCATTCCCGGGCCGATGTTCGCCGGGACCAATGTGGCGTCCGGTGCGCCGAGGATTGGCCGGTTTCCTGCGCATAGATGTGTGTAAAGCGGCACATTTTCGATGGGCGGGACCCAATCGGTTGAGCCTGAGATCGCGAATACCAGGTACTGCTTGCCGACTTCGAAATCCGCCCCGCAGGTGGCCGACTGCGGGTGGGACCTGACCTGGAGCCGCTCTGTGGCCTCGCCCTTGTAGACCGCCCCGACGGAGAAGGTGAAGGTCACGGGCTGGTTGTCGAACGGATCCCCGGTGGACGTCCGCGTGCTGACCACGCCACGGAACACCGAGTCGGCTGAGTTCATCAGTTCCGTTGGGGGAGGGGCGGCGCACGAGCAGGCGAAAGCCGTACCAGGCGCGACGACGAGCACTCCCGTGAGCAGGGCGAACACGATCGCCAGGCGTCTCAGCATGCCCTTGAAACGAATCTCCGGGCGCCGCGGTTCAGGCGGCCCCCGAAAGTCGACGGTGCCGGTAAAGTGGTGGGCAACAGCGACGACGGAGCCGAGTAGCGCTTCGATCACCGGAGTTGGAGAGAGCCGCCGGCAGCTGCGAAGGCGGACTCCGGCCGGGGTGTGAAGACCCTCCTGAGCTGCGAGGAAGAACGGCCCGTCGGCCTAGTAGAGCCTCGCCGAATCGCCCACGTCACGGGTTTGGTCGAGGCCGCGCCGCGCGAGTCGGCGGTGTGGCGAAGGTGTGGTGGCACCGCGAGGATCCCGCTCGCCCACGCCTCTCAGGGGACGCGTTGCGAACCAGAGGAGGCCACACCATGCAACGCATCCTGTCCAGCCAGCTGTCCGCGCACACGGGCGAGTCCGTGCACGTCGCGGGCTGGATTCATCGTCGCCGGCTGTTGAAGTCGGTCGCCTTCCTGATCCTGCGCGACGCCGCGGGGCTGGCCCAGATCGTCGTGTCGGAGGAATCCGTACGCGCCCAGCTGGAGGCCCTGCCGGAGGAGACGGCGGTCGCCGTCACCGGCACGGTCACCGTCCAGCCGTCCGCGCCGGGCGGCGTCGAGATCACCGCGCCGGTGCTCGAGCCGCTGACCGACCCCGCCGAGCCGGTCCCGTTCGACCTCTACCGGCCCGACCTGCGCGCGAGCCTGCCCACGGTGCTCGACCACGCGCCGGTCGCGCTGCGCCACCCGAAGCTCGCCGCCGTGCACCGGATCGGCGCGGCCGCGGTCGGCGGTTTCCGCGCGGCGCTGGAGGCGATGTCCTTCGTCGAGATCCACACCCCGAAGATCGTGGGTACGGCGACCGAGAGCGGCGCCAACGTCTTCAAGCTCGACTACTTCGGCCGTCCGGCGTACCTGGCGCAGTCCCCCCAGCTGTACAAGCAGATCATGGTGGGCGTCTTCGAGCGGGTCTACGAGGTCGGTCCCGTCTTCCGGGCCGAGCCGAGCGACACCGCGCGCCACCTCGCGTCCTACACCTCCCTCGACGCCGAGATGGGGTTCATCGAGGACCACCGCGGCGTCATCGCCGCCTGCCACGCGACGGTCGCGGGCATGCTGGCCGGCATCCAGGCGAAGGCCGGGCCTTCGCTGGAGCTTCTGGATGTGGCCATGCCCGCGCTGACGGAGAAACCCGTGGTGGTGCACTTCGCCGACGCACTCGAAATGATCAGCAGGGCGACCGGCGAGGACGTGACCGCCGAGCCCGACCTCGCCCCGGCCCACGAGCGGTGGATCGGCGAATGGGCGTTGCGCGAGCACGGCTCGGACTTCGTGTTCGTCGAGGGCTACCCGACCGCGCACCGCGCCTTCTACACCCACCCGGACCCGGCGCGCCCCGGCTACTCCCGCGCCATCGACCTGATCTTCCGCGGCCTCGAACTGGTCAGCGGCGGCCAGCGCCTGCACCGCCACGCCGACTACGTGCGCACCCTGACCGAACGCGGCGAAACCGACCTGTCCCCATACGCCGGATACCTCGACGCGATGCGGTACGGCATGCCCCCGCACGGCGGCTTCGCCTTCGGCCTGGAACGCTTCCTGGCCCGCCTCCTCGACGTGCCGAACATACGCCAGGTCACCCTCTTCCCCCGCGACCTGCACCGGCTCGCTCCGTGATGTCCTATCTGGGCACCTGATCCGCCGCGCCGACCCGTTCGGCCAGGAAGTCCTCCCAGGTCCGGTGGCCCGCGGCCGGGCCGGAGGCCAGGATGGCGCCGGCCCGGACCGCGCGGGCTGCCTGGCCGGGCAGCGGGAGCGGCACGATGGGGCGGCGCCGGTGCGTGGCCCGCAGGTAGCCGCGGAGCAGGTCGGCCATGGGGTATACGCGCGGTCCGCCCAGGTCCGGCACCAGGCCGGCCGGCTTGCCGAGGGCGAGTTCGGTGAGCCTGGCCGCCACCTCGGCGGTGTCGACCGGCTGGAACCGGAAACCGGCCGGGGACGGGATCACGGGCAGCTTCGCCAGCTGCCGCGCCACCATCAGGATCAGGTCGTGGAACTGGGTGGCGCGCAGCGTCGTGAACGGCAGGCCGGAGTCGACCACGACCCGTTCGGCGGCCAGCTTGGAGCCGAAGTAGCCGAACATGGCGCGGTCGGTCCGCCCGGCCATCGGGACGCGGTCCGCGCCGACGACCGAGATGTAGAGCAGGTGTTCCGTCCCCGCGCGGGTCGCGGCTCGTACCAGATTGCGGGCCTTGGTCTCGTCGCCCTTGGAGCTGCCCGCGCAGTGCACGATGGTCGCGGACCCGGCCACCGCGGCTTCGATCCCCTCGCCGGTGGCCAGGTCGCCGGTGACGAACTCGATGCCGTCGGCGGTTTCGTGGTGGCCGCGGCTGAGCACGCGTACGTCGTGGCCGGTGTCCCGCAGCCGCGCGACGACCAGCCTCCCGAGCGTGCCGGTGCCGCCGGTGACCAGAATTGGTGCAGTCATAGCTCGACCTCATGTTTTGTCCGATGTCGGGTAACTGCTGATATGACACGCCGCGGCGGGAGAATGTGACCGATGGAGGAACTGGCCAAGCGGTTTGAGGAGCATCGGCCCCGGCTGCGGGCGCTGGCCTACCGGATGCTCGGGTCGCTCAGCGAGGCCGACGACGCCGTCCAGGAGGCCTGGCTGCGGCTCAGCCGGGCCGGGGCGGGCGACGTGGCGAACCTGGGCGGATGGCTGACGACGGTGACCGGCCGGGTGTGCCTGAACCTGCTGCGCGCCCGCGACACGCGCCGCGAGCAGCCGCTGGGCGTGCGCATGCCCGACCCGGTCGTGAGCCGCGTGGACGGAACCGACCCCGAGCACGCGGCGCTGGTGGCCGACGCGGTCGGGCTGGCGTTGCTGGTGGTCCTGGACACCCTGGCTCCCGCCGAGCGGCTGGCGTTCGTGCTGCACGACATGTTCACCGTGCCGTTCGCCGAGATCGCCGGCATCGTGGGGTGCTCCCCGGCGGCGGCGCGGCAGCTCGCCAGCCGCGGGCGCCGCCGGGTGCGGCGGGACGCGCCGGCGCCGGACGCCGATCTCGCCCGCCAGCGGGAAGCGGTCGACGCGTTCTTCGCCGCCTCCCGCGGCGGCGACTTCGCCGCGCTGGTCGCGGTGCTCGACCCGGACGTCGTGCTGCGCTCCGACGGCGGCCTCGCGCGACCGGCCGTGTCGGTGGTCATCCACGGCGGTCCGGACGTGGCCGGACAAGCGGTCACCTTCGGGCGGCTCGGCCCAGCCGTGCGGCCGGTGCTCGTCAACGCGGCCGCCGGCGTCATCGTGGTGCCGCGCGAGCGGCCGGTCTCGGTCATGGGCTTCGCCGTCAGGAACGGCCGGATCGCCGCCATCGACGTGCTCGCCGACCCCGCCCGCCTCCAGCGGCTCGACCCGGCCCTCTGGGCCGACTGAATCCCAAATCAGGCGGAGAAGGCCTCGCGGGCGAAGGTGGTGAAATCGCGGGCCGGGCGGCCCAGGAGGTCCTGGACGGTGGTCGTGGGGCGGGCGTTGCGGCCGTCGAGGATCTTGGTGAAGAGGGCGGTGAGCAGGACGGCCTCTTCCTTGGGCATGCCGTAGCCGATCAGCGTGGCGGAGTATTCCTCGGGGGAGACCGGGATGTAGCGGACCTCGCGGCCGGCGGCCTGGGAGATCTCGGCGGCGACGTCGGCGATGCTGAGCGGGCGAGGCCCGGTCAGGTCGTAGGCGCGCCCGTGGTGGCCGTCCTCGGTGAGGACCTTGACGACCACGTCGGCGATGTCCTCGGCGTCCAGGAACGGTTCGACCTGGTCACCGGCCGGCAGGGCGATCACGCCGGCCTGGACGGGCTCGGCCAGCGCGCCCTCGCTGAAGTTCTGGTTGAACCAGCTGCCCCGCACGACCGTCCATTCGGCCCCCGACTCGATCACGCCCTGCTCGGAGACGACGGCCTCCTCCTCGCCGCGCCCGGAGAGCAGCACCAGGCGGCGTACTCCTTCGGCGACGGCGGCATCGGCGACGCCGCGGATGGCCTCGGCGGCGCCGGGGAAAGCCAGATCGGGGTGGTAGGTGATGTAAAGGGCGTCGCTGCCACGCACCGCCGGGGCCCAGGTGGCGGGGGTGGCCCAGTCGAAGGGCACCGGGCTGGTCCTGGAGACGGAGCGGACGGGGATGGCGCGGGCGGTGAGTCGCTGGATCACTCTGCGGCCGGTCTTGCCGTTGCCGCCGATCACGGTGAGGTTTCTCATGCCTTCATTGAAGTGCTCAAAGCATGAGACAGAGAATGGTCAAAGCGCTCAGGCTCATGTTTAATCGTCTCCATGGATGCGCTTCATGGTCTGCTCGATGGTCCACGGGCTCGCGAGGCCTTCGTGCTGCGGGCGGTGATGCGGCCGCCGTGGGCGGTGCGGGTGCAGGACGAGGCCCCGCTGGCGCTGGTCGCCATCGTCCGCGGCGACGCGTGGGTGCTGCGCGACGGTTCCCGGCCCGTACGGCTCAGCGCGGGCGATGTCGTCATCACCCGGGGGCCGGAGCCGTACACGTTCGCCGACGATCCGGCCACGGAACCCCAGGTCGTGGTGCACCCCGGCAACCGCTGCGAGACCCCGGACGGCGCCGATCTCTCGCAGGCGATGGGGCTGGGCGTGCGGAGCTGGGGAAACGCCGTGGACGGCCCGTTCATGATGCTGATCGGCAGCTACGAGCCGCGTTCGGAGGTGAGCGGCCGGTTGCTGCGGGCGCTGCCGTCCATGCTGGTCGCCTCCGACGGCGACACCGCCCTGGTGCGCCTGCTGGAACGGGAGATCGTCAAGGACGGCCCCGGCCAGGAGGCGGTCCTCGACCGCCTGCTCGACCTGCTGCTCATCACGACCCTGCGCGGCTGGTTCGCCCGCTCCGACGCGCCCCTGTGGTTCCAGGCGATGAGCGATCCGGTGGTGGGCCGGGCCCTGCGCCTGCTGCACGCCGAACCGGCCCGCCCGTGGACGGTGGCCTCCCTGGCCGCCGCGGTGGGCGTCTCCCGCGCCGCGCTGGCCCGGTCGTTCACGCCGCTGGTGGGGCAGTCGCCCATGGCGTACCTGGCGGAATGGCGGTTGACCCTCGCCGCCGACCTGCTCAGGGAGGGTGAGGCCACGGTCGGCGCGGTGGCCGCGAAGGTCGGGTACGGCAGCGCGTTCGCGCTGAGCACCGCCTTCAAACGAGTCCGCGGAGTCAGCCCCCAGGAGCACCGGGTTCTCGCCCGTTGATTGTCGATGTCCCCGCAGTCCCGACCATTGCTTGAGGACTCGGGGGAACATTCCTGGCAGTCCCTTTGTTGTCGCTTTGTTGCGTTATGTCCGAATCTTGAGTTGGGGAGATGGCTCTCAGGCATCCTCCTGGGAAGACGAATACGATGCCCGACCTGCAATCGATCCGCACTCGGACGACCCTGGCCGCGATCATGCTGAGCCTGCTCGTCTTGACGCTGCTAGGAGTCACCACCTCCGTGGCGATCCGCAGCACCAGCGAGAATTATGTGCTTGACCGGGCTGAGGAAGTGGCCGGCCAATGGGCGGCGCTGGCGCGCGTCAGCCCGCTGCCCGACCCGATCCCGGCCTCGGGCAAGGTCGATCTCATTCAGGCGGTGGACGCGGACGGGCGGATTCTGGCCGCCAGCCCGGCGGCACGGGAGCGGCCCGCGCTGCCCCACGTACGGCCCTCGGCGGACGACCGCGTCGAGCGGCTCCGCGACGGGAGTGTGGCCCTGGTGGCGATCCGCACCACCCCGGAACCGGACGCCTCGGTCGTGTTCGCGGGCCTGGAACTGCCTGCCTACCTGCGCGGGTACCTTCTGGAGTACACCCTCGGCGCGGCCGGGCTCCTCCTGGTGGGCCTGATCGGCTGGACCTCCTGGACCAGGATGGGGCAGACGCTGCGACCGGTCGCGGCGGTCCGGACCCAGCTCGCGCGGATCACCGTCAGCGACCTGAGCCTGCGGGTTCCGGTGCCGGACGGCAACGACGAGATCGCGATGCTCGTCCGCACCGCCAACCAGACCCTGGACCGGCTGGACGAGGCGGTCACCCAGCAGCGGCGCTTCGCCTCCACGACCGCGCACGAGCTGCGCAATCCGATCGCCGCCCTGCGCGCCGAGCTGGAGGACACCCTGGCGCATCCCGACGAGGTGGACCAGCTCGGCACCGTGCGTTCGGCGCTGTCGGTGACCGACCGCCTGGAGGCCATCGTCGGCGACCTGCTGGTCCTGGCCCACCTGCAGGCCGACGACCCGGCCCCCCGCGACCGGCTCGACCTGGGCGCCTTGGTGACCCAGGAGGCGACCCACACCGAGGGCATGCCGGTCACCGTCCGGGCCGAACCCGGCGTCTGGGTCTGCGGGTCGCGGATCCAGCTCATCCGGGTGCTCGGCAACCTCGTCGCCAACGCCCGCCGCCACGCCGAGACCGGCGTCGAGGTGTTCGTGAGTTCGGCCGGCGACCAGGCCGTCGTGGCGGTGTGCGACGACGGCGCCGGGATCGCCCCCGCCGACCGCGACCGCGTCTTCGAGCGGTTCGTCCGCCTGGCCGACGGCCGCCGCCGCGACTCCAGCGGCAGCGGCCTCGGCCTGGCCATCTCCCGCGACATCGCCCACGGCCACGGCGGAACACTGGAAATCGAGGACTCCCCACGCGGCGCCCGATTCGTCCTGCGCCTCCCGCATTCAGACCGCCAGCCGGCCGACTCCGGAGCCCCGGGTGGAGCCTCGGCGCGTTCGGGCGCCTGAGTGATCAGACGGTGGCGATGACGGCGTAGCGCTCGTCGTCGATGCGTGTCGGCCCGGGGCGGGCTGGGCGAAGATCTGACAAAGGGTTCGGCAGGGCGGCCGGTGGGCGGGTTGGGGTGTCAGGGCCTCGGGTAGGCGTGCCGTCATGGAGATCACCCTGCAGGTGAACGGCGCACGGCGGTCGATTGACGTGGACCCGCGTGTCTCGTTGCTCGACCTGCTGCGCGAGCGGCTGGGGCTGACCGGCTCGAAGAAGGGCTGCGATCACGGCCAGTGCGGCGCCTGCACGGTGCTGATCGACGGGCGGCGGGTCCTGGCCTGTCTGGCCTTGGCGGTCGCTCAGGACGGCGCGGAGATCACTACCGTCGAAGGGCTGGCCAGCGGTGAGCGGTTGCATCCGCTGCAGGCGGCCTTCATCGAGCATGACGCCTTCCAGTGTGGGTACTGCACGCCGGGCCAGCTCTGCTCGGCCGTCGGGATGCTGGCCGAGGGCGGGCCGAGCGCCGTCACCGAGGAGCTCGCGGGGGAGCCGGAGCTGACGGCCGAGGAGATCCGGGAGCGGATGAGCGGCAACCTGTGCCGGTGCGGCGCCTATCCGAACATCGTGACCGCGATAGCGGAGGTGGGCGCGTGAAGGCGTTCGAGTACGCCAGGGCCGCCGACCCGGCCGACGCGGTGGCGAGATTCCGGCCGGGCGCGATGTATCTCGGCGGCGGCACGAACCTGGTGGACCTCATGCGGCTCGGCGTCGTAGAGCCGGGCGCGCTGGTGGACGTGAGCCGGTTGCCGCTCGGGGGTGTCGAGCCGGACGGTGACGGGCTGCGGATCGGCGCGGCCGTGCGCAACAGCGAACTGGCGGCGCATCCGCTGGTGCGCGAGCGCTATCCGGTGCTGGCGCGGGCGGTGCTGGCGGGGGCGTCCGGGCAGGTGCGCAACATGGCGACCGTCGCCGGCAACCTGCTGCAGCGCACGCGCTGCCCGTACTTCCAGGATGTCTCGAAGCCGTGCAACAAGAGGCGGCCGGGATCCGGCTGCCCGGCGATCGGCGGCGACCACGCCAACCTCGCCGTGCTCGGCCACTCCCGCGCGTGCGTGGCCACGCACCCGTCCGACATGGCCGTGGCCCTGGCCGCGCTGGACGCCCGCGTGCACATCACCGGGCCCGGCGGCGACCGGGTCCTGGCGATGCCGGGGCTGCACCGGCTGCCGCCCCGGTCGCCGGCGGCTCCATGGGCACCGATTCCTGGGGCACGGCCGTCACCATGGCCTGCCAGGACCTGCTACGCGACGGCAAGCAGGGCTTCGCCGACACCACCGAGATCGTCAACGCCGACGCAGAACTGGCCAGGCACGCCTTCGGGGCGCAGTTCGCCGAGGTGCGCGTGGACGCCGACACAGGCGAGGTGCGGGTGTCCCGGCTGCTCGGCGTGTTCGCCGCCGGGCGCATCGTGGACGCGACGCTGGCCAGATCCCAGTTCGTCGGCGGCATGATCATGGGGATCGGCATGGCGCTGATGGAGCAGAGCGTCGTCGACCTGGAGTTCGGCGGCTTCACCAACCACGACCTGGCCCAGTACCACCTGCCGGTCAACGCCGACATCGAGCGGATCGAGGCCGTCTGGATCGACGAGGCCGACGGCGAGCTGAACCCGATGGGCACCAAGGGCATCGGCGAGATCGGCATCGTCGGCACCGCCGCCGCGGTCGCCAACGCCGTCTACCACGCGACCGGCCGGCGCGTCCGCGACCTGCCCATCACCCCGGCGAAGCTGCTCTAATATCACGATATGGTAACGGCCGCTGCGTGGCGGCGGCCTCCGTCCTGACCTGCGCGCACACGCATCCGCACCCGCCTGGCCGCCGGCCTCATCTCCGGCGGCGTGGCCGGTCGTGGAACGTCACGGAACTCCATGGAACGCCGTACATCACGGAACCGAAGAGATGCTTCGGCCGGGGGCGTTGGAGGACGGTCACGTGCGTGCTGATGGGGGAGGAGCCGACTCGCGGCTCCTGGTGGATATCGCCAGGTCCGTGCTGGCCAGGGAGACGACCGAGGCGTGGCAGGTCGAGCCGGGCGACTTCTGGTGCATGCTGACCCCGCCGGCGGAGATCCGGCTGGAGCAGGGCTGGAAGCTGCACGTGTCGGCCACCCAGCTGTCGGCCCCGATCGTGCTCGCCCGCGCCGCCGAGGTCCTGGTCAGGGACGGCTGCATGTTCAAGTTCGCCCGGGGCCTGGACCAGCTCGCCGACCTGATCTCCAGCAACATCGACCGGGGCAGCGGCGGCAAGTTCATCACCGCCTACCCCGCCGGCGACGAGCAGTTCCGCCGCCTGGCGGCCGAGCTGGACCGGGTGACCGACGGACTGCCGGGACCGGTGATCCTGTCCGACCGGCGGCTGCGGCCCGGCAGCCTCGTGCACTACCGCTTCGGCGTCTTCAACGCCAAGCCGGTGCTCACCAACGACGGCACGTACGAGTCGGTGATCGTCGGCCCGGACGGCGAGCGGCGCAAGGACGAGCGGCAGGCCTGGTACAGCCCGCCGCCGTGGGCCGAGTCGCCGCTGCCGGAACCCGAGCCTGCGCCCGGCCCGCCGTCGGCGGTCATGATCGGCGACCGTTTCGTGGTGCGCGAGGCCATCAGGCACTCCTACCGGGGCGGCGTCTACCGGGCCGTCGACCAGACCACCGGCGCCGAGGTCATCCTCAAGCAGGCCCGGCCGCACGTGATGGGCCTGCTGACCGGAACCGACGCGCGGGACACGCTCCGCCACGAGGCGGACATGCTCGACCGGCTCGCCCCGCTGGGCGCCACGCCCGCCAAGGTGGCCCTGCTGACCTACCAGGACAACATGTTCCTGGCCCAGGAGCTCGTGCCGGGCGTCACGCTGCGCGGCTGGACGTCGGAGCGGGTGGGGGTGTGGCAGGGTGCGGGCGCGCCGCTGGAGGAGGCCCTGGACCTGGCCGCCCAGCTCGTGGAGATCATGGCGGGGGTGCACGCGCAGGGCCTGGTGCTGCGGGACTTCAACCCGAACAACCTGATGGTCACGCCGAAGGGCACGCTGCGCCTGATCGACCTGGAGCTCGCGGTTCCCGACGGGTCGCTGGTGGTCAAGGCGTACACGCCGGGGTTCGGCGCGCCGGAGCAGGAGGCCGCGCCCCGGCTCGGCCGCTCGCCCTCGCAGCGGTCGGACCTGTACGGCCTGGGCGCGACGCTCATCCATCTGATCACCGCGGTGGACCCGCTGCTCCCCGCCGACCAGCCCGCCGCCCGGCCCCAGCAGGACCGGGTCGCCGAGCTCGTCGGCCTGCTCGGCGCGGACATGCCGGCCCTGCGGCGGCTCGCCCCGCTGGTGCTGGGCCTGATGAAGGACGACCCCGACGAGCGGTGGAGCCTGGACCAGGCCCGCGACTTCCTGGCCGCGCCGCCCGCCCACTCCGGCGAGCCCACGCCGATGGTCGCGCCGGACCGGCTCATCACCGACGGGCTCGACCACATCCTGGGGACGATGGCCCTGGACTCCCACCGGCTCTGGCCCGCCGGGGACTTCGGCTCGAAGGCCGACCCGTGCAACGTGCAGCACGGCGCGGGCGGGGTCCTGCAGGTGCTCACCCAGAGCGCGCGCACCCTCGGCGGCGACCGGCTCCGCGACGGCGTCGCGGCCGTGGCCGGCTGGGTGCGGCAGCGGCTCTTCGACACCCCCATCGTGCTGCCGGGACTGTATTTCGGCCGCTCCGGCACGGCCTGGGCGCTGCACGAGGCCGCGCGTTTCCTCGGCGACGACGAGATGGCCGCCCAGGCGGCCGAGATGGCCAGGCGGGTCCCGGTCGAGTGGCCCAACCACGACGTCTGCCACGGCGCCTCCGGCGCGGGCATGCTCCAGGCGCACCTGTGGCTCGCCACCGGCGAACCCGAATGGCGGGACCGGTTCCTCACGGCCGCCGACAGCGTCCTGCACTCCGCGCGGGAGCGGGCCGACGGCCACACCGTCTGGCCGATCCCGGAGACGTTCGACTCCGACCTGGCCGGGCTCGTGCACTACGGCTTCGCCCACGGCGTGGCCGGCGCGGGCACGTTCCTGCTGTACGCCTCGCTGGCCACCGGCCGCGCCGACTACCGGGCGGCGGCCCTGCGCGCGGCCGAGACCCTGATCGCCGAGGCGGACGTCGAAGGCGGGGCCGCCTGGTGGCGCACCGGCGAGGAGAGCGGCGACGCCAGGACCCGGATGCGGCACTGGTGCAGCGGCTCCTCCGGCGTCGGCACGTTCCTGATCCGCCTGTGGGCGGTGACCGGGGAGCAGCGGTTCCTGGACCTGGCCGAGGCGGCCGGGGAAGCGGTGCGCCAGGGCGCCTGGCACAGCGGCATGAGCGCCTGCCACGGGCTGGCCGGTGACGGCGACTACCTGCTCGACCTGGCCGACTTCACCGGCCAGGAGCGTTACCGCGACTGGGCCGCCGGTCTCGCGACCGCCATGTACGCCAGGAACACCCTGCGCGACGGCCTCCTGGTGGTTCCGGACGAATCCGGCACCGAGATCACCCCCGGCTACAACACCGGCCTGGGCGGCGCGGTGGCGTTCCTGCTCCGGCTCCGCCACGGCGGGCCCCGGTGGTGGATGCTCGACGAGCTGCTGACCCGCACGCCGGTGGGAGCGCCCTGATGGCCGCCACCGCGCGCATCAGCTTCGCCTTCGCCGGGGACGCGAGCCACGCCGCCTGCCTGACCGGCGGGGACGACGGCCGGCTGAACGTGGAGTCGTGGCGCTTCACCCCGTCGGGGGCCGAGCGCCGGGTGCTCCCCACCAGCCAGGGCGAGAGCACCTGGACCCAGCTGCTCTGCCGCCCGGACGGCGGGGTCGTCCTGACCCGGCCGGGTCCGGGGTTCCACCGGCTGGTGCTGGCGACCCCGTCCGGCGAGCGGCCGCTGGCCACCATCCCCAGCCCGGCGGTACGGCTGGTCGCCAGTCCCGGCGAGCAGGAGCTGGCGCTGGCCTTCGCCCGCACCGGCGACGGAGACACGGCGATCTGGCGGGTGCTGGACGGGGACCTGGAGAAGGTGGCCGAGCTCCCCGGCGTCGTGACCGGCGGGCACCGGCTCGGCGCTCACCTGCTCGGCCTCACCCACCACCACGGGGACGCGCCCACGCCGATCGAGCTGGACCTCCGCTCCGGATCATTCCAGCCCATCGCCGGAACCTCCCCGGGCCAGCACCTGCTGCTCAGCGGGCGGCGCCTGCTCCTGGTGGGAACCGTGGACGGCCGATTACGGCTCGGCCACGCGCTCCCCGGCGAGCCGCCGGCGTTCCCCGGCGTCCTGGACACGATCGAGGGCCTGGTCGCGCCGATGGCCGTCTCGATCGAGGACTTCGCGCTCCGGGTGGATCGCGGCACCCGCTCGCACCTGGTCGTCTACACCCCCGGCGAGGAGCGGATCCGCCCCGTCGCCACGCCGCCCGGCATCATCCACAACGTCAGCGCCTGGGGCCCGGGCGGCCTGCGCTTCCCGTTCTCCGCGCCGGCCCAGCCCGGCGGGATCGCCACCGTCGACCCCGCGACCGGCTCCTGGGAGCTGGCCGCCGACGGCGAGGGCGACTGGGCCGACGCCGAGGTCCACGAGTTCGCCGGGCCAGCGGGCCCGATCGAGGCGGTCGTGTACGGCGACTGGCGGCGCGCCCGGCACCTGGTGATCTCCCTGCACGGCGGCCCGGAAGCGGCGGCCCAGCTGAACTTCGACCCGTTCCCGCAACGGCTGGCCGCGGCCGGGATCGCCGTCGTCGCCCCCAACTACCGGGGCAGCACCGGCTACGGCCAGGAGCACCAGCAGGCGCTGCAGGGCGCGTGGGGCGGGCCCGACCTCGACGACATCCGGCATCTCGGGCGTCTGCTGGCCGCCGAGGGCCGCACGCTGATGCTGCACGGCACCAGCTACGGCGCCTTCCTGGGCCTGCTGGCCGCCGCGGCCGACCCCTGGCTGTGGTCCCGCTGCGTCGCGGTCGCGCCGTTCGTGTCGGGGCCGAGCCTCTACCAGGAGGGTTCGCCCGCCGTACAGGCGCTGATCGAGCGGCTCGGCGGGCGCGAGGTCATCGACGACGCGCTCGGCCCCCGCGACCTGACCCTGCTCGCGCCTCGCATCACCGCCCGGCTGATGGTCGTCCACGGCCGGAACGACGAGGTGATCCCGGTCGGCCAGTCCCGGCTGCTGCGGGACTGCCTGCTGCGGGCGGGCCGCGAACTCGACTACGTGGAACCGCCGACCGGCGGCCACGATCCGACCTACGGCGAACAGGGACCCGAGCTGATCGACCGGCTCGTGCGGTTTCTCCTGGCGCCGTGAACTCCGCGCGGGCGACCCGCCCGCGGCGGCCGTACGGCAAAACGAAAGGAGGTGAAATTCGACATGGAATTCGACATCCGCGCTCTGGAACTCATGCCGGCCGAGGCCGAAGGGCTGCGTCCGTGCAGCACTCTTATTTCGTGCTTGTGGACCTGTTTCCCGAAGGTCAGCTGCACGAGCACGTGCACCAAGACCGTCTGGACCGAATAGAACGAGAATTCGGGGCTCGTTCTCTTCGAAAATTGAATGTGAAAGGGGGGTAAAAATATGTCTGTCGACATCGGTGCGCTTGAGCTTCTCCCGGTCGAGGCCGTGGAGCTCAGGATGTGCGGTTGGCTGATCACGTGTGGCATCACCTGCGGGGATGCGACGTGTGAAGTCACCTGCGACATCACCCGCCAGGTGCCATAGGGATCGATCTCGGCGCGGGGCGGGCCACCGGGCCCGCCCCGTGTCATCGCGATGACAGGGGAGTCCTCAATGACCGTTGACGTCAACGCGCTGGAACTCCTTCCGGCGGAGCAAAAAGGGCTGCGCAGGTGCGAGCTCAGCTGCGGCCTGGTTTCGTGCGTCCTCAAGACGTGCGTGGCCGCCACCAAAATAGAGGTTTAACGAGAATCCGTGGAGTGGACCCGCGCGGTCCACTCCATATTCACTGATCGAGAGGCCGGAATGTCCAGCGACAATGGTGTGCTCCGCTCCCGGGAGGTGGACACACCCGCCCGCCTGCTGCTCTTCTCGGTGCGGCGTGCGCCGGGGTGGACCGCCGCGCTGGTGCTGTCCAGCGTGGCGGGCACCGCGACGGTCCTGCTCCTGCCCGCCGCGCTGGCCGCGGCGGTCGACGCCGCCCTGGCCGGTTCCGGGCTCGCCCCCGCGCTGGTCTGGCTGGGCGTCCTGCTCGGTACGGCGCTGCTGACCGAGATGCTGGACACCTGGGCGAGCACCGCGGGGGCGACCGCCGTGGAGCTGTCGCTGCGCCGGGGACTGGTCCAGCGCGTGCTCAGGGCGGGCGTGCCCAGCCAGCGCAGGTTTCCCGCGGGCGACCTGAGCAGCCGGCTGGTGTCCGGGACCTCCGAGGCGTCCGGGCTGGTGGCGACCGTGCTCTCGATCGCCGACGCGGTGGTGGCCGCCGTCGGCGGCCTGGTGGCGCTGGTGCTGATCGACTGGACGCTGGCGCTGTCCTTCGTCGTGTCCGTGCCGGTGGCGGCCGTGATCATCCGGCGGTTCATGTCGGAGGCGACCGAGCTGCTGACGCGCTACCAGGAACTGCAGGGGTCGCTGTCGGCGCGGCTGGTGGAGGCGATGTCCGGCGCCCGGACGATCCGGGCGAGCGGGACGCTGGACCGCGAAGTGGAGCGGGTGCTGGAGCCGCTGCCCGAGCTGAGCGCGGCCGGTCTGGCGACCTGGGACGCCCAGCGGCGCACGGTGTGGAAGGTGATGCTGCTGGCTCCGCTCGTGGAGGTCACCGTGCTGGCCGTCGCCGGGGTGGGGGTGGCCGACGGGCGGATCACCGCCGGTTCCTGGATCGCGGTGGCCGGATATGTCGGGATCGCTTTGGGTTTGCTCAACGTGGTGGACACGTTGATGGGCTTCGCGCACGTACGCGCGGGAACGGCCCGGCTGGCGGAGGTGCTGGTTCTGCCGGACGGCCCGGGGGGAACCCTGCCGCTTCCGGACGGCCCCGGCGCGCTCGCCTTCCGCGGGGTGACCGTGCGCGCCGACGAGGACGTCGTGCTGGACGGGCTCGACCTGGACATTCCCGCGGGGCTCGCCGTCGCCATCGTCGGCAGGTCGGGAGCCGGGAAGTCCACGCTCGCGGCCCTCGCCGGCGGCCTCATCGCCCCCGACCAGGGCCAGGTCCTGCTGGACGGCGCGCCGGTCGCCGACCTGCGGCCCGACCAGCTGCGCCGCGCGGTCGCCTACGCCTTCGAGCGGCCCGCGCTGCTCGGCGAGACCGTGCACGACACGATCGCCTACGGCAGCGGGGACATCAGCCGCGAACTGGTCGAACTGGCGGCGGTCCTGGCCTCGGCCGATGGTTTCATCCGGCGGCTGCCCCAGGGGTACGACACCCCGCTGGACCAGGCGCCGCTGTCCGGTGGTGAAGTCCAGCGGCTCGGCCTGGCCAGGGCCGTGACCGGGGAACGCCGCGTGCTGATCCTCGACGACGCCACCTCCAGCCTGGACACCGCCACCGAAGCCGAGGTGAGCGCGACGCTGGCCGGGCTGCTCGCGGGCCGTACCAGAATCCTGGTCGCCCACCGCGCCGGCACCGCCGCGCGCGCCGACCTGGTCGTCTGGATCGAGCAGGGGCGGGTGCGGGCCGTCGGCCCGCACGACCGCCTCAACCAGGACCCGGACTACCGCGCGCTGTTCGCCACGACGGACGATCTGACCAGGGAACCGGCATGAAGACCGTGAGCAAGGCCGGGTGGCGGCTGCTCACCCGCGAGCTGGCCCAGCGGCGGCGGGCGCTGGCCTTCCTGGGCGCCTGGTCGGTGCTGGAGTCGCTGCCCGCGCTGTTCTCCGGCCTGGCCGTGGCCGCCGCGCTGGACCAGGGTTTCCTGGCCGGGCGCCCGGGGATCGGCCTGGCCTGGCTGGGCGCGCTCGGGCTGGCGATGGTGCTGCAGTCGCTGGCGACCCGCAACACCTTCCCGTGGCTGGCCCGCATCGTCGAGCCGATCCGCGACGCGCTCGTCCGCACCGTGGTCGAGGCGGCGTTACGCCGGGCCGTGGACGGCGAGGAGGGCGCCGACGGTTCCGTGGTGTCCCGCCTGGGGCGGCAGGCCGAAACCGTGCGCAACCTGGTCGCCGCGCTGCTGCGCACGCTCCGGCCGACGCTCGCGTCGATGGTCCTGGCCCTGGTGGGGCTCTTCGCCCTCGCGCCGATCGTGGCGGCCATCGTCACGCCGCTGGTCCTGCTGAGCCTCGGGCTGTTCGCCTGGCTGACCCGCGCGCTGGCCGCCCGCCAGCGGGAGATGATCCTCGCGGGCGAGCGGGTGACCCGGGTGGCCACCGACATCTTCGACGGCCTGCGCGACGTGGTGGCGGGCGGCGCCGTCGACACCGCCCGCGAGACGGCCGACCGAGCCCTGCGCACGGAGGCCCGCGCCCGCCTGGTCCTGGCCAGGACCTCCTCCCTGCGCACCCTGATCATGGCGCTGGGCGGGGGCGTGCCGGTGCTCCTGATCCTGCTGCTCTCGCCCTGGCTGCTGCGGCCCGGCCGGATGACCCCCGGCGAGCTCGTCGGCGCCACCACCTACCTGGTCAGCACCCTGGATCCCGCGCTGCGCTCCCTCACCGGGACCATCGCGTCCTGGGGCCGCCAGCTGGGTGTGCTCCTCCACCGGATCGCCGAAACGAGCGCGCCCTCCGACGTCACCGCGCCCCGCCGTGACATTCGCCCCGTCTCCTACGACCTGACCGTGACGGGCCTGACCTTCGCGTACGGCCCGAAGGCGGACCCGGTGATCGACGACCTGACCCTGCGCATCCCCGCCGGGCGCCACCTGGCCGTCGTCGGCCCCAGCGGAACCGGCAAATCCACCCTCGCCATGCTGCTCGCCGGCCTCGCGACCCCGCAGTCCGGGGAGGTACGGCTCGGCGGCGTGCCCGTCACGCACGTGCGCGTCGCCGAGATCGCCCTGATCCCGCAGGAGGCGTACGTCTTCTCCGGCTCCCTGCACGAGAACCTCACCTACCTGAGCCCGGACACCACGCGGCCCGAGCTCGACCGGGCCGTGGCCGCGCTCGGCATGGGGGAGCTGGTGAGACGCCTCGGCGGCTATTCGGCCCGGCTCGGCGTCGGCGGGCCGGCCCTGTCCGCCGGGGAACGCCAGCACATCTCGCTCGCCCGCGTCTACCTCTCGCCCGCCAAGGTGATCGTCCTGGACGAGGCGACCTGCCACCTTGACGCCGCCGCCGAAGCCCGGGCGGAGGAGGCCTTCGCCGCCACCGGCCGCACCCTGATCGTGATCGCGCACCGGATCAGCTCGGCCCGCCGCGCCGACCGCGTCCTGCTGCTGGACGGCACGTCCGCCCAGCTGGGCTCGCACGACAACCTCCTGATCAGGTCGGCCCGCTACACCGACCTGGTCGGGAACTGGGACCACCAGACCACACCCGTCTACCCGCACGTCTGGTGGTTCCCGATCGTCCCGTCGATCAGCCCGCGCGGCGCGTCCAGGTGACTTAGGCCGGGAGGTGCTCCTGGGCCCACCGGGAGATCTGGTCGAGGGCGGGCATGAGGGCCAGGCCGCTCATGGTCAGCGCGTACGACACCGTGACCGGGGGTCCCTCGTCCACGGTGCGGGTGATGAGACCCGCCTCGGCCAGTTCGGACAGGCGGTCGGAGAGCACCGAGTCGCTCACGCCGGCGATCGCGCGGGAGAGCTCCCGGAATCCGGCGGGGCCGCTGCGCAGGCTGCCGAGCACGATGCCGCTCCACCGCTTCCCGAGCAGGGTGAACGCACGCGTCAGGGCGGCATCGCCACGAACACACTCGCTGACCGCGGTGCTCGAAGGCAGCTTGGGCATGGGTCCATACTAGCCCACCCTCGGAGTCGCTAGCTTTTTGCTAGTTGCTAGTATCCTCATCGCCACATCTCAATTGCGAGTGAGGATGGATAGATGATCGACAACTCTGAGACCCGCCCGAGCGTCGTTGTGCTCGGTGGTGGATATGCCGGGTTCAAGCTCGCCAAGGCGCTGGACGACATCGCCGACGTGACGCTCGTCGACCCCTCCGACACGTTCATGCACAACGCCGCGTCCTGGCGCACCCTGGTCGAGCCGGACTGGCTGGACCGGATCTTCCTGCCCCTGGACCGGCTGCTGAAGCACGGGCGCTTCGTCCGCGACCAGGCCGTGGCCGTGGACGGGCGGCAGGTCACGCTCGCCTCGGGCGCGCGGCTCGAACCCGACTACCTGGTCCTGGCGACCGGCTCGTCCTACCCGTTCCCGGCCAAGAGCGACGTGCCGGACGCGGAGCGGACCCGGGCCAAGATCAGGGACGCGCACGAGGCCCTGCGCGGCGCCGAGCGTGTGCTCGTGGTCGGCGCGGGACCCGCCGGTCTCGAACTCGCCGGCGAGATCAAGGCGTTCTTCCCCGCCAAGCACGTCACCATCGCCGACGTCGCCCCCGACGTCATGCCGGGCCCGTTCGAGCAGGAGCTCCGCGACGAGCTGCGCGCCCAGCTCGACCAGCTGGGCATCGAGCTCAAGCTCGGCAGCCCGCTGAACGAGCTGCCGGCCGCGGCGCCCGCCACCCCCGCCTCGATCGCGATCACCACCCAGGCGGGCGACGAGCTCACCGCCGACATCTGGTTCCGCTGCTTCGGCGTCGTCCCGCGGACCGGCTACCTGACCGGCGCGCTGGCCGGGGCGCGGAACAGGCGCGGCTACGTCCGCGTCGACAAGTTCCTGCGGGCCGGCGGCCTGGACCGCGTGTACGCCATCGGCGACATCGCCGACGCCGACCGCGACACCGTGGGCTCGGCCAACGCGCAGGCCGACCTGGTGGCGGGCAACATCCGCAGCGAGATCACCGGAGCTGGGGAGCAGGCCGCCTACCAGCAGGTGCCGCCCATGGTCATCGTGCCGCTGGGCCCCGAGGGCGGCGCCGGTCAGCTCCCCGGCCAGGGCGTCTTCGGCGCCGAGACGGCCGCCGGCATCAAGGGCAGGGAGCTGTTCGTGGACGTGTACGCCGGGATGTTCGACGCCTGACCCTCGTTGAGGCGCGTCAGCACGGCGCGGAACCTGCCGACCAGTGCCTTCTCGGTGGTCTCTTGGGAGGTCGACCGGTGCGCGGCGGCCCAGTCGTCGCCGGTGGGGAACAGCGCCAGCCGCATGCCGCCCGCGTTCGCCTCCCGGACGACGTCGGCCAGCGCGCGCTGGTCGGCGTCGGCGCTCACCATCACCAGCGCCGTGATCTCGCCTCGCGCCACCGACGAGTAGATGCCGCTGAGCAGCGCGGAGAGGGTTCGCGAGATCGTTCCCGGCCCGTCGTGGGGGCCGAAGATGGTCACCGGCGGCAGTACGACGAGCGGGAAGTTGCGGGACAGCTCCGCGGCGATCGCGCACGCCATCGGGGTGTCACTGGCCTCCGCCTGGTGGCCGTCCTGACCGGCCCGGCCCACGGGTAAGACCGCGACGGTGGCGGTCCCGGCAGGCGCGTCGTATCGCGAGACGAGGCGATTCACGAGGGTTACGACCTCCCGGGTGGGGTTTGTGGTGTGGCGAGCCGGGCTCGCCACACCACCTCGTTCAGCGGGGTCCGGGGATCGCGGCGATCGTGGTCGCGTATGAATGTCGCCGCGCCCGGGTGAAGCAGGAAGGTCTTCCGTTGCTCATTTTGAAGACATGTCACGAAATGTGTCAATGATATTCAGAAATATTTCGTCCCAATTAACCGCTTAAGTCGGCACTGGCCAGTATTAACGTGGCCAAACTCCGCCGAAAGATTTCTGTTCATCAAGTTGACCCACGATCGGGACTCGTACCCCTGATCGCGGCGAGGTCGCTCGGCTTCGTGACATGCCCGCTGTTCGCCGACGCCGAAACGGCGATGTTCGGCGGGGATCCACCGATATACGTACGTCATGGAGACGAGCACCGCACCGGAAGATCCCCTCGTCACCCTGCTGCGCCAGGGGTCACCTGGTTCCTCGGCTCGCTGGCCGGGGTGTTCAAGGGCGAGCCGTTCACGGCGCGGGTGCGATACACGCGCACCTGGATCCACACCGGCGAGCACGGCTGGCGGCTGGTCGCCGCGCACGTCAGCTCCGGGTGATCGGCGGGCCGAGCAGGGTGTCGGCCATGGTCTCGGCCAGCCAGGCCTCCCATCGGTCGACGCTCCAGCCGCGCCGCCGTACCAGCCGGTTGACCAGGTCGGGCGCGGTGAACGTCCACAGGATGTCGGCGGCCTCCTCGGGCGAGAGCCCGGGCTTGAGCCCGAACTTGTCCGCGATGTGGCGGGCGACGCCGGCGGTTCCGATGGCCCGTTCCTGTTCCATGGTGTCCACGACGCGGCGCACCTCGCGGTCGCCGGCGGCGCCCTCGGAGATCAGGATCGGCAGCAGCGATCCCACCCGGTCGTAGATCTCGCGGCCCATCCGGGCGTACAGGGCCAGGCAGGTCCGCCCGTCCGGCGCCGATCGCATGGCCTGCGCCGTGGGCCGGTCGATCATCGGCAGCGGGTCGGTGTCGCCGGCCAGCATCATGTCGTAGACGGCCTTCAGCACCGCCGCCTTGCCGCCGACGGTGTTGTAGACCGTCTGCACGCTCACGGCGGCCCGGGCGGCGATCGCGTCCACGGTCGTGCCCGTGTAGCCGCGGCGCAGGAACAGCGCCCGCGCCGCCTCCAGGACCCGCTGGCGGGTGGCGCGGCTCTGCTCCGCGCGCACGGCGCTGGAATAGGGTCCCCGGCCACCCACCGATCCGCTCACGCTGTCAGGATGCCATCGATCGCGGGCGGCGCGGGCGGGGTCAGCGCGCCGACCTGCCAGAGCACGCTGAGCTCGTCGCGCACGCCCCAGTGCTCGACCAGCAGCCCGTCCCGCTCCCGATAGAGGTGCATGGTGGGCATGGCGTACGGCTTGCCGGTGGCCGGGAAGCCGAGATGGTCGGTGTTGTGCACCCCGTGCGCGGTGGCGCGGATCGCCACCATGTCGTCCTTGGCGACGATCTCGTGCACCTCGTAGCGGATCTTCAGCGTGTCGTGCAGCCAGCGCAGCGTGGCGCCGTACGCGGCCCGGCCCCTCGGCACCCACGGCGGCGCGCCGTGGTCGGCGAAGTCCTCGCTGACGAGCGCGTCCAGCCGCGCGATCTCCCCGGTGTGCAGCACATCGAGCACGTCCCAGGCGAGCTTCTCTACGGTGATCATGGTGGTTCCCCATCCGGTGAATGAATTCGGTAGAACCACGTTCCAGCGATCCAGTCGCGGACGGCAAGGAAATTGGAACGATCGGCAGCGCCGTTCCAGCCAACAACCGGGGCTTCTGCTCAGCGGGGACGCCCGCTGCTGCCCGCTTCGGCGACCGCCCGGAAATCCGCCAGCTGCCGGCTGTCGGTGCGGCGTATGGCGGTGCGGATCAATGGGCCGAGCAGTGACCAGGGGAACCCCCTGACCTCGACGTCCGCGGTCAGGCGGGCACGTGTGCGGTCTCCAGCCGCCTCCAGCAGGTACGAATACCGTGCCGTCACGTTGCCCTGTTCGGAGGTGAGCGTCAGGGAGCGGCCGGGCTCCAGAGCGGATATGCCGCTCTCTCGGGTTTTGCCGCGAGCTCGGAAGACGAGGGTGGCGCCCACCTCCGTACCCGGGTCGGCGTGCATGGATTCCACGCCCTTCATCCAACGCGGAGCGCGCTCCCAGTCGGTGAGCTCGCGCCACACCTCGGCGATGGGACGATCGATGACGGTGCTGACCTCGAATGCGCGCTTCATGCGGCCAGCATTCTCGCGCGGGCGGCGCCCCCACTTGTACGGAATTCACATCTCAGGCACGAAACCCGGCTCATGCTGAGCGAACACGGCACGCTGGGCGGCCACGTAACCGGACGGGGTGACACCCGTGTGACGCTTGAAGTCCCGGATGAAATGGCTCTGGTCGAACCATCCCCAGGCCGTGGCGAGGTCGGCCCAGTTCAGTTCGGCGTGGATGTCGATGCTTTCGAGCAGCCTGCGAAGGCGCAGAATCCGGCTGAGCGCACGCGGCGTGAGGCCGACCGTCCGCACGAATTCGCGGTCCAGATGCGCATGGGTGACCCCCAGCTCGTGGGCCAGCTCCGAAATCCGCCGCAGGGGATTCTCCTCCAGCGCGGCCACCGCGGCGGCGCACCGCTGCCACCCGTTCTCCGCCGGCCCCAGCCCGAGAACCAGCGTCTCCTCGGTCATGTCCAGGCACGCGAAGGGGTCACTCTCCCCGAGCAGCGCCGCGCGCAGCGATCCCGCGGCGGCCCAGTTCTCCATCAGGTCGACCACCCGCCCCCGCAGCGGGGCAGGCCCCACGCCGAAGAGCGCCCGGCAGCCGACCGCCGAGGAGACGATCCCCACCGCCAGGGTCTCCGCCGTCGGCGCGTTGATCACCGGACCGACATGGGGTCCCGCCAGCCAGCCACGCTCGGCGAGAAAAGGCACGCCCGCCCCGTTCCGCGGCACCTGCAGGATGGCCGGACCCAGCACGAGCACCGCCACGGTGGAGCCCGTCGGAGCGATGCGTTCCCGCGAGTACGTGATCCGCCCGCGAGCGAACCAGATCGACTCGGCGAACGGTTCGAGCGGCGGACCGGGTTTCCTTATCTCGAACTCGAACTCCACGACGACTCCCGTACCGATAAGCGACCACCGTGACGGCCGGGGCCCCGTCATATTCAACCGGCTCGCAGGGGATCGTGTGGCGGCGGCCGACGTGACGTTGTCTGGCGGCGCGAGTCGGCCGGCGGCAGGCGTACGACACGACTTATCTCGAACTCGAACTCCACGACGTGAAACGTTCGGCGAACGCGGCTCGGTTGACAGAGTCGGGTGAACGGTCCCAGACCGCGAACACCACCCGTTCGAACACGGTTGAGAATGCGCCGCCCGCGGTGAGATGGGTGTGGAATGCGTCGGCGACCTGGCGCGGATCGTTGCGGAACACCCCGCAGCCCCAGGCGCCGAGGACCAGTTGGCGCGCGCGCCGTGGTGGGCGGCCACGGCCAGTACGCGTTCCGCGCGCTGGTAGAGCGCGCGCTGGATCGCATTCTTCGCGCCCGGGTCACGGCGCAGCGCTTCTCCGGCGTTGGGAGCGGGAGAGGTCAGAAATGAGATGCGATACGGATCGGCCAGCAATCGGCCGTTGTCGTCGCGGTGCACCGGAACGTCGGGAGACCAGATGACGCGGTGGCTGTAGAGCAGGTCAGGGGAGGCCCGGTGGGCGGCGTAGTAGTCGGGCGCCTGGAGGAGGCAGGGATACAACAGAGCGTTGCGGCAGAGATCCTCTTCTTGAGCCTTGGCGCCGCCGAGGTAGCCGCCTCCGGGGTTGCGGGCCGAGGCGAAGTTCAAAACGGCGATCCGTTCGGCCCCGGCAAGGTGGAGCCGTCGTGCGGCTTGAAGGCTGCTTTCGGCGGTCACCTCGAAAGACGTCCGGTGACCGGTCACCGGGTGGGGCGGGTCGATGCGCTCGTCCGGCGGGTGGCTCACCGTGCCGGAGATCGCCGCCTCCAGCGCCGGGCCCACGACGACGACGGCGCCATCGTCGGCCGTGTACTCGCCCTCGGCGATGATCTGCGCGTTGACACCCGCGATTCCCCGCAGTCTTCCACTCACGCAACCGCATGGTAGGCCGTGATCGTCTCACCGGCCGAATGGTTTTTGATCAGCCGGGCCAGGCGGTGACCGACAGGAAGCGGATCGGTAGTCCGATCAGGCGTTGGGGGCCGTGGGGCCGGCGCCGTCGAACTGGAGGCAGTCGTCCTCAGGACGTGGCCGGTCGATCCGGCCAAGCGGACCCCGCAGGAGTGGGATGCCGTGCGTGAGGCGGTGCCTGGCGGCCGGTACCTGCCGTCCAGTGCGATCAAGTCCCGCACCCGCTAGGGCGAGTCGCCCAATCGGCTCTGGTCAGCTCTCCGAGCGAGGTCGCCATAGGAGACTCGTCCACTGTCGGTCACCAGCGATGAACCGAAGTGAACAACCGCGCTGTTGCCGCCGAATGGCCTCCTGGTGCCTGACGTCAGCGAAGATGACAGTGGCCGACGCTGCGACCTGCTTACTGTCAGATAGCTGTGCGTGACCACGCGCCGGTCTGGTCACCGAAGTGTTTCTCGGTTCACCCTGGTCCATTTGGTTCGGCGCGCGCGATCCTCGCTTAGGAGACGCGACAGATTTGATGGCGACATGTTCAGAGCTTCTGCGGCGCGTCCTTGTGCCCCAACCCGCCGCTCCACCGCTAGGCCTGCTATCTACGACGAGGCGCTCGTGACCGCCCCCTCCAGCCGAGTGCGGGATAGGTGAGCGTCATCCGTGGATGGCCCTGGTAGGGCCGGGTGAGCGCGACAAGCCGGTCGGTCCCGGTGAGCACCGGGTCGGCGGGGACCAGGGAGGCGGTGTGACCGTCCGGGCCGAGGCCGAGATGGACGAGATCGAATCGGGCCGGCAACAGCTCGGCGTATCGTCGTGCGGCGGCTTCCAGGTCGGCGTCGGTCACCGGCATGGGTACGACCTCGGCGCCCACCGCGCCGAGGTTTTCTCGCAGATGGGTCAGGTTTCGATCCGGATCGCCATCGGGTGCGACGCGCTCGTCGGCCTGGAAGATGGTTATGTTCGGCCAGGGCAGGTCGCGGGTGACGAGCGCGGCGAACATCTGCCATGGCGTGTGGCCGCCGCTGACTGCGAAGGTGAAACGCCATGGTCGACGACCGCAGTGGCGGCGAGATTCGCGACCTCGTCGGCGGCGCGAGCGGCCACGGCGTCCGGACCGTCGAGGATCTGCAGGTCGTGGCGCATTCAGGCGCGGTCCTTCTTCTCCGCGTGGCCACCGAATTCGGCTCGCATCGCCGACAGCGCCGCGTCGGAGAAGCGGCCGAGCCCACGCGAGCAGAACCGCTCGAACAGCGCCGCGCCGATCACGGGCGCGGGCACGCTCTCCTCAATCGCGGCGATCAGCGTCCAGCGCCCTTCGCCGGAGTCCGAGACACGCCCGCGGAAATCCGCAAGCTCCGGAGATTGGGCCAGCGCGTCGGCCAGCAGATCGACCAGCCACGAAGCCACCACCGACCCGCGGCGCCACACCTCCGCCACCTCGGCGACGTCGATGTCATACCGGTAGGCATCGGAATCGTGAAGCGGTGCGGTCTCGGCGTCGACGGTCTGTTCCTTCGCCCCCGCGTCCGCGTGCCTGATGATGGACAGGCCCTCGGCGATCGCGGCCATCATCCCGTACTCGACACCGTTGTGGACCATCTTCACGAAGTGCCCGGCTCCGTTCGGGCCGCAATGCAGGTAGCCGTGCGGGGCGGTGCCGTCGCGGGTCCGTCCCGGCGTCGGCTCCGCGGTTCCGGTGCCGGGAGCGATGGTCGCGAAGATTGGGTCGAGTCGCTCGACGGGCTCGTTCTCGCCGCCGATCATCAGACAGTAGCCGCGTTCCAGCCCCCACACCCCGCCGGAGGTACCGCAGTCGATGTAGTTGAGCTGCTTGGCGGCGAGTTGGTGGGCCCGGGTGATGTCGTCGCGGTAGTAGGAGTTGCCGCCGTCGATCACTGTGTCGCCTGCGTCGAGTACTTCGACGAGCTGGTCGAGCGTGGATTGCACGATCCCGGCGGGAAGCATCAGCCACACGGCCCGGGGCCGCTCCAGCTTGCCCGCGAGATCGCGGAGCGACGTGGCGCCGGTCGCGCCCTCGGCCTGCAGAGCAGTGACCGCGTCTTCGTTGACGTCGTAGACGACGCAGTCGTGCCCGTGGCGGATCAGCCGGCGGACGAGGTTGGCACCCATCCGGCCCAGGCCGACCATGCCCAGTCGCAGGGGTCTGTTCGTTGCCATGATTCCCCCAAGTGGTTGTCTCTAGGTCTGCTTCAACCTCCGGTAGCGGCGGATCAGCGCGTTCGTCGACGAGTCGTGGGCGAGCCGCGGTTCGGTTTCGTCGGTGAGTTCGGGGATGATCTGGACGGCGAGCTGCTTGCCCAGCTCGACACCCCACTGGTCGAAGGAGTCGATGCCCCAGATCGTCCCCTGGGTGAACACGCTGTGCTCGTACAGCGCGACCAGCGCGCCGAGGATCCGCGGGGTGAGGCTGTCGGCGAGGAGCACGTTGGTCGGCCGGTTGCCCGGCATCACGCGGTGCGGTACGACCTCCGGTGGTGTGCCCTCGGCCCGTACCTCCTCCTCCGTCCTGCCGAACGCCAGTGCTTGGGCTTGGGCGAAGACGTTCGAGCTCAGGATGTCGTGATGGTCACCGAGTGGATTGAGGGACTTGGCGAAACCGATCAAGTCGACCGGGATGAGCCGCGTGCCCTGGTGGATGAGCTGGTAGAAGCTGTGCTGACCGTTGGTGCCGGGCTCGCCCCAGTACACCGGGCCGGTGTCGTAGCCGACCGGCACGCCGTCGACGGTGACGCGCTTGCCGTTCGACTCCATCGTGAGCTGCTGCAGATAGGCCGGAAAGCGTTTGAGGTACTGCTCGTACGGCATGACCCCGATGCTTTGGGCGCCGAAGAAGTTCACGTACCACACCGCCAGCAGGCCCATCAGAACCGAAAGGTTCTCGCTCAGCGGAGCGGTGCGGAAGTGCTCGTCCATCTCGTGGAAGCCGGCCAGCATGTCGGCGAACCGCTCCGGGCCGATCGCGATCATGGTCGACAGGCCGATGGCGGAGTCCATGGAGTAGCGCCCACCGACCCAGTCCCAGAACCCGAACATGTTGGCGGTGTCGATGCCGAACTCCCGAACCCGTTCCGCGTTGGTCGACACGGCGACGAAATGCTTGGCCACGGCCTCGGCCGAGCCGAGCTGTCCGACCACCCAGTCGCGGGCGGAGCGAGCGTTGGTGAGGGTCTCCAGGGTGCCGAACGTCTTGGACGAGACGATGAACAGCGTTTCGGCCGCCGACAGGTCACCAGTCGCCTCGACGAGATCGGTCGAATCGACGTTGGACACGAACCGGAACCTCATGTCGCGCCTGCTGTAGTGCCGCAGCGCCTCATACGCCATCACCGGCCCGAGATCGGAACCGCCGATGCCGACATTGACGATGTTCCTGATCGGCTCGCCCGTGTGCCCCTGCCACTCACCGGATCGGATCCGGCGCGCGAAGTCCGCCATCCGCTTCAGCACGTCATGGGCCTGGGCGACCACGTCAACGCCGTCAACCATGAGCGAGCCGGTCGTCGGCATGCGCAGGGCGACGTGCAGCGCGGGCCGGTGCTCGGAGGTGTTGATCGGCTTGCCGGAGAACATCATGTCCCGGCGCTGCTCCACCCCGGACTCGCGCGCCAGCCGGACCAGCAGCCGCAACGTCTCGTCGGTGATCCGGTTCTTGGAATAGTCCAGGTAGAGCCCGGCGGCCTGCGCACACATGCGCTCACCGCGCCCGGGGTCGTCCGCGAACAGCTCACGCAGATGGCGCCCCTCGATCTGCGCGTGATGCCGCTGGAGCGCCTGCCAAGCCGGGCGGTCACGGAGCGGGACGGTGGACATCGGCGTGGTTCTCCTCTCGGTCGGTCAGACGAGCGAGGCGCTTTGGGCGGAAACACAGGTCATGAGATCGTTCCAGGCCGTCACGAACGTCTTCGCGCCGTCGCGTTGCAGCTTGTTCGCCAGGGCGGCGATATCGACGCCGACGTCGGCGAAGCGGGCGAGGACCTCGTCGGCGTCACCGCCGTCGGCGGGCATCGGACCGCCGACCTCACCGTGGTCGTAGAAGGCTTCCAGCGTGGCGTCGGGCATCGTGTTGATCGTGAACGGCGCGGCCAGCCCGTGCACGTACAGCGTGTCGGACGCGGCCGGGTCCTTGGTCCGTGTGCTCGCCCACAGCAACCGTTGCACCCGCGCCCCGGCGTTCTCCAGCCGCTGCATCCGGTCGGAGTCCATGAGCTGCCGGTACGCTCGGTAGGTGTCGAGCCCGACGGCGAGCCCGAGCCGATCCTTGAGCCGTTCGGGCGCCGTGTCGGCGACTGCCTTGTCCCACCGGGACATGAACACCGACGCCACCGAGCCTACGGCAGGGTCCAGTCCCTGGTCGATCCGGCGCTGCACGCCGGTGAGGTAGGCGTCCGCGGCGGTCCGGTAGTGGTCGGCGGAGAACAGCAACGTCACGTTGACTGGAATACCGCAGCCCACGCACTCGGTGACCGCCCGCAGACCTTCGGCGGTGCCGGGGATCTTGATGAACAGGTTGCGCCGCGCGGCTCGCCGGTGCAACGCTTTCGCGGCTTCGATCGTGGCAGCGGTGTCGTAGGCCAGCAGCGGCGACACCTCGAGCGATACCCACCCGTCGACGCCGTCGGTGCGTTCGTGGATGGGCAGGAACGCATCGGCGGCCCGCTGGAGGTCCTCGATGGCCAGTTCGAAGAACAGGCCCTCACCAGAGAGACCCGCGCCGGCCTTGGCGCGGATGGCGTCGTCGTATGCGCCGGACTCGATCGCCGCATCGAAGATCGACGGGTTCGAGGTGAGCCCGGTCACCGCGTAGTCGTCGATGTAGCGGCGGATCTGCCCGGCCTCCAGCATGCTGCGGGTAATGTTGTCCAGCCACAGACTCTGGCCGAGCTCACGCAGGGCTTGCGTCGCCTTCACCGCGGGCCTCCTTCCGTCTCCTCACCAGCTCGCGGGCCGTCTGGGACACCTTCTCCGGGGTGAAGCCGAACCTGGAGAGGAGCTGCTTGAGCGGCGCGGACGCACCGAAGGTGTGCATGCCGACGATGGCGCCGCCGGGACCCACGTACCGGTCCCAGCCCAGCGTCGATGCCTGCTCGATGCCCACCCGGGCGGTCACCTCTGGTGGCAGCACCTGGTCGCGGTACTCAGGCGGCTGCCGGTCGAACAGCTCCCAGCACGGCATGCTCACCACCCGCGCGCCGATGCCTTCGGTGGCCAGCTCCTCCCGTACGGCGACCGCCAGCGCCACCTCCGAGCCGGTGGCGAGCAGGATGACATCGATCCGCCCGTCCGGGGCGTCCGCGAGCACGTACGCACCCTTCGCGACCCCTTCGGCGCCGCTCAGCCGTGACCGGTCGAATGTGGGAAGCGGCTGCCGGGACAGAACGAGCGCGGCCGGCTCCCGGCGCAGCCCGACGACGATGCGCCACGTCTCGACGACCTCGCCCGCGTCGGCGGGCCGGAAGACCAGCAGCCCGGGCATGGCACGTAGCGAGGCGAGCTGCTCGACCGGCTGATGCGTGGGACCATCCTGGCCGACGCCGATGGAGTCGTGGGTGAAGATGTGCACGACCGGCAGCTCCATCAGCGCGGACAGCCGGATCGCGCCCCGGGCGTAGTCGGAGAAGATCAAGAACCCCGACCAGTACGGGCGGAGCTTGGTCAGCGCCATGCCGTTGGCGACCGCCGCCGCGGCGTGCTCGCGGACCCCAAAGTGGAAGTTGCGGCCGCTGCGATCATCGGATTGGAAGTCCCCGGCGAAGGTGAGGCGGGTCTTGGTCGAGGGCGTCAGATCCGCCGAACCGCCCAGCAGCCACGGCACGGCCTCCGCCACCGCGTTCAGCACCTGCCCGGACGACGCACGGGTCGCCAGCCCCTTCGGGTCGGGCGGGAACGACGGCAGCGCGTCCTGCCAGCCGTCTGGCAACTCCCGGCGCTGCATGCGCTCGATCTCCTCGGCCAGCGCCGGGTAGAGGTTCGCGTACTCCTTGAGACGCCCCTCCCAGACGGCGCGGGCCTGCGCTCCCCGCCGCCCCACCCCCTCGGCGAACCAGTCGTACGCCCCATCGGGGATGAAGAACTCGGCGTCCGGCGGCATGCCGAGGAAACGCTTGGTCGCCCTGACCGCGTCGGCGCCCAACGGCTCGCCGTGCACCCGCGGTGAGCCCTCAAGCGGTGAGCCGTAGCCGATGTGGCTGTGGACGACGATCAGCGTCGGGCGCTCGTGCTCGGCCTTGAACGAGTGCAGCGCACGGGCCACCTGGTCGACGTCGTTCGCGTCCGAGATGGTCGCGACGTTCCAGCCGTATGCGATGAAGCGCGCCGCGACGTCCTCGGTGAAGGTGATGCCGGTATGGCCTTCGATGGTCACCCGGTTGGAGTCGTAGATCCAGCACAGGTTGGACAACCGCTGGTGCCCGGCGAGGGAGGCGGCCTCGCCGGAGATCCCCTCCATCATGCAGCCGTCGCCCGCCAGCGCGTAGACATCGAAATCGAACAGCGAGAAGCCATTCCGGTTGTACCGCGCCGCAAGCCACTGACCGGCCATCGCCATGCCCACCGACATCGCCACACCCTGGCCGAGCGGTCCGGTCGTCGCCTCCACCCCGCTCGTCCAGCGGTACTCCGGATGGCCCGGAGCATGGGAGTCGAGCCGGCGGAACGTCCGCAGGTCCTCAAGGGTGACCGCGGGCCGGCCGAGCACCTCGTAGTCGGAGTTCACGGCGCGAACACCGGTCAGGTGCAGCAACGACCACAACAGCGCCGAAGCGTGCCCCTCCGACAGCACGAACCGGTCCCGGTTCGGCCAGATCGGATCGGACGGATCGAACCGCAAGAACCGCTGCCACAGCGTGTAGGCCACCGGCGCGATATCCATCGGCGTACCCGGATGCCCCGACTCGGCCCGCTGGATCGCATCCAAACACAGGCCGCGGATCGTGTTAATGAACAAAGCGTCCATAACTCCCCCTATTAACCAGGCTACCAGCAGCAACAGTCGAGGCCGGCGGCGGCCGTCGTGGCGAGCCGGTCGTCGTCCGGCCTGGGTACGTCCGTGATGTGGGCGCTGTCCGCCTTCCCGGGATATACGGCGATCGCCTTCATCTTCGGTGATCCCTCCGTGAGCGATGGTGACGGGCGCCCGGTCGCCACCGGCCGATGCCACGAGGGATGGGCGACAGTGCCGCGGAGCGGGTGCGGACGGGCCGCCGGATGCGGTCGTCGGGTGAGGTGTAGGCGCAGTTCAGGAAGCGGCATGGGTAGGCCTGGTCGTGTATGAGCTTCGCGCAGGCCACGGTCCCCCACAGGCGCCGGTGCAGCAGCGCCGCGGTGAGCGCGCCGAGTGTCGGTGCCACGAGGTATACCCACAGTCCCGTCCAGGTGGCGCCGACCAGCGCGAGGCCGATGCTGCGGGCGGGGTTCAGGCTGGTGCCGGACACCGGCGCCTCGGTGAACACCAGTACGGCCACGAGCGATGACGCGGCGGCCGCGGTGTACGGCATCAGGCGCGGGCGGTCGACGAAGGTGAGGATCAGCGTGAGGAGCAGGAACGTCATCACGGCCTCGGCGATCAGCGCGGTGGCCGCGCCGCCGAGCCTGGGTACAGTCGCGCCGACCCGCACGCTGGCCGCCGCACCGTCCCACACCAGAAGCGCTGCCAGCGCGCCGGTGATCGCGCCCGCCACCTGCGCTGCGGCGTACTTCAGCGCCGAACCGGACGTCATCTTGCCCAGCACCCAGAACCCCGTCGTGACCGAGGGGTTCAGATGGCCGCCGCTGATCCGGCCAAGCGGCGAGTAGATGATCCCCGCCGCCACGGTAGAGGTCAGGACGCCCGTCAGGAGCCTCCGCAGGTCCTCGTTCGGCACCGTAGCGACGAGCGGCGAGCCGGGGGCGAAGCCTGCGACGATCGCGCTGACGACGAGCAGTAGCAGGAGCGCCGTGCCGGCGAACTCGGCGGTGACCTCACGCCATCCGACCATTGCCGTTCCCACGGCCGGCCCGCGCGGTCCGTTCGGCCTCGTCGATGGCCCAGGCGGCGTTGATGAGCCCGATGTGGCTGAACGCCTGCGGGAAGTTGCCGAGCAGCTCGCCGCTCCTGGGGTGGACCTCCTCCGACAGCAGGCCCACGTCGTTGGTGTACGCGGCGGCTCGCTCGAATGCCTCCCTGGCCCGGCCGACCTGCCCGGACATGGCGAGCGCCTGCGCCAGCCAGAACGAGCACAGCAGGAAGGTGCCCTCCTCGCCGGCGAGGCCGTCGATGCCGTCTGCGGTGCGGTAGCGGTAGACCAGGCCCTGGTCGTCGGTGAGCCGGTCCGCGACGGCGTCGATCGTGGAAAGCACTCGCAGGTCACCCGCGGGAAGGAAGCCGACGATCGGCACCATGAGGGCGCTGGCGTCCAGCTCGTCGGAGCCGAAGGCCTGCGTGAACGCCCCCACTCGGTCGTTCCAGCCCTCGCGCAGCAGGGTTTCGCGGATCTCGGCGCGGGTCCGCCGCCAGGACTCGACGCGCTCCTGCGCCCGTAGGAGGCCGGCGAGGGCGATGCCGCGGTCCAGCGCCACCCAGCACATGAGCTTGGAGTACAGGAAGTGCCGCGGCTCCCCGCGTATCTCCCAGATACCCTGGTCCTTTTCCATCCAGCGCTCGGCCGCGGTGTCGGCGCAGACGAGGAGGAAGCGCCGGACGTCGTCGTCGATGTCGCCGATCTGCCGTTCAAGGCGCACGGCCGCATCGAGCAGCTCGCCGTACACGTCGATCTGCCGCTGGTTCCACGCGTCGTTTCCGACGCGTACCGGTCGGCTGCCGCGCCAGCCGCGCAGGTGCGGCAGGGTGCGCTCGCTCAGGTCGCGCTCGCCGCGGACGCCGAACATGATCTGCAGAGCGCGGTCCTTGCCCAGCGACGGGGCGGCGGTGGTGAGGAAGGCGAAGAAGTCGCTCGCCTCGTCGGGGCAGGCCGCGACCCACAGGGCGCCCATGGTCAGTGACGCGTCCCGTACCCACGTGTACCGGTAGTCCCAGTTGCGCTCGCCGCCGGCCCATTCGGGCAGCGATGTCGTGGCGGCCGCGACGATCGCGCCGCTGGGCTGGAAGGACAGCGCCTGCAGCACCCGCCCGCTGTGGTGCACCAGATCGCGCCACGGCCCGTCGTAGGCCTGGTGGAGGCTGGACCACGACTGCCAGGCGACGATCGTGTCGTCCAGCCGGGCCGCCAGTTCCGCCTGGTCCCACACCCGCGCGGGAGTCTCCTGCAGCGTCGAGCGGTGCATCCCGAAGTGCCGTGTCTCGCCCTCTCGCACCGTGAACACGCCGTATCCGGTGCAGTCGCCGATGCCGAGGGGGACCGGCGTGGTCAGCACGAGCCACTCGGCGCCGCCGCGGGCGGTCACGCCGCCGTCGACGACGGACAGGATCGGGCAGATCAGGCCGTACTCCGGCCGGGGCCGGTACTCGATCTCCATCGGCACCTGGCCGCCGACGCCGGACACCCGTCGGGCGAGCAGGTGCGGCGCACCGACGCCGAGCCGGTGGCCGCCGTCGTCCGGGCCGGTGAGCAGGGCGTCGGTGAGGACGACCGTGCCGCTCCCGGTGCGGAAGGTGGTCTCCAGCACCATCGTCTGCGGTAGGTAACGGCGCGTCGTCTCATACGGGACGGCCGGGCGGATCGCCCAGTGCCCGGCCTCGTCGTCCAGCAGACGGGCGAAGACGGACGGCCCGTCGAACCGGGGGAAGCACAGCCACTCGGCCGATCCGTCTCTGCCGATCAGGCCGGCGGAATGGCGATCGGACACCAACGCGAGATCGGCGATGGGTGCGGTGCTCATCAATGCTGCCTACCCGGAGAAGACGACGATGTTACGCACGGGCCGGGAAAATCGCGGTAAAGGCATGAAAATGGAGTGCTCCGCCCGCCCGACGCGCAGATTACACGTTCCTCAAGCGGCACATAACGGGCGCATCACCCTCCCGTACGCGGCACGTCTATTACAGTCGCTGACTCCGCTGCGAACTCGCCATGCCGGGAAGGAAGGCGCTCGTCCATCACTCGAGCAAACGCCGGGCGAGCGACTCTCCGCAAGAGCATTACGAGCACGCGGTCGGAGAGGTTCAAGCGCTCACCTCAACGTTCCGCACCGGCAATTTCGACTCCTTGAACAGCGCGATACGGTGACGATCGTCACCGGCCACGCCGCATTCACCGACCCGCACACCGTCGGCGTCACAGCGGGCGGCGACAGTCTCACGGTCACCGCCGAAACAATTCTGATCAACACAGGCGCTGAGCCCATCATCCCGGACATCCCCGGCTTGCGCGCGAGCAAGCGCACGCTGACCAGCACGGATCTGATCCAGACGTCCCAGCCGCCGTGACGGCGCGCCAGGCGGCGGCGCAGCTGCAGTCCGAAGCGGACTGACGTGTCAGGAGAAGTGCGTGTCCGGCCGCGGGATCTCGGCGCCGTCGACGAAGAGGTCGACCTTCTCGTTGTAGAAGCAGACCAGGCCCTGATCGGGTCGAGCGCCGCGGTCGGGAAGTCGTAGGTCCAGGCCAGGTCCTGGTGGAGGATGTCGTTCACGCGCACCGACCAGTAGCCGCTCGTGCGGCCCTTGCACGGGCACGCGGTGACCGTGCTCGTGGGCACCAGCCGCGTGAAGTCGACGTCGGTGCGGTTGAAGTAGTAGCGCGTCGGCAGGCCGGGTTCGAACAGCAGCACCGGCGACGACGACTCGGCGAGCGTGTGGCCTTCGAGGGCGACGCGCACGTGCCGGGTCGAGCGCAGGGCGTCGACCCGCGTGTACGGGTTGCGCGGGTGGACGAAGATCTGCTCGTCCTCCTCGAACCACGCGTCGAGGGCACCGTCGCCCCGCCAGCCACGGCGCGGACCCGCCGCGGGACGGGCTCGACGTGGCCGATCCCGGCGATCGCCTCGGGGTAGTCACGCACGGGGGCTCTCCTCGCTCACGTTTTTCCCGGATACGCGCCGGCGCGCGGACCCGGGGTTCGCGCGCCGGAGATATCAGGCCGTCGCCCGCTTCGGGAGCTTCCACCCGGGGCGGGGGAAGTGGCAGGTGTGGCCGTGGGGGTACTTCTGCAGGTACTCCTGGTCCTCGGGCTCGGCGTCCCAGAAGTCGCCCGCCGGGGTGACCTCGGTGACGACCTTGCCGGGCCACAGGCCCGAGGCGTCGACGTCGGCGATCGTGTACTCGCCGTACTCCTCCTGCTCCAGGTCGTCGAGGTGGATGAACCGCAACGACGCGGAGTTGATGCAGTAGCGCAGTCCACCCTCGTCGAGAGGACCGTCGTCGAAGACGTGGCCGAGGTGGCTGTCCCCGTGCAGCGAGCGGACCTCCGCCCGGATCATCCCGTGGCTGAAGTCCTCGCGCTCGACGACGTTCGTCTTGGCGATCGGCTTCGTGAAGCTCGGCCAGCCGGAGTGGCTGTCGTACTTGTCGACCGACGCGAACAGCGGCTCGCCGGACGCGGAGATGGTGCGCCTGGGTTACAAGGACACGACGATGGTCTGGTACCGGGGCTGCTGGCGTCGCCTGCAGAAGTACTTCGCTGCCCGCGGTGCGGAAGAGTTCTCGCTGGAGGTGGCCATGGCGTGGGTGGAGGAAGCCTGCGGCTTCTTCGCGAAGGAGCAGGCCGGCCATCGTCACCAGCGACCTGCCTGAATGGACCAGGACCCCGGCCTCCTGGACTGGCTCGCCAGCCTTCGATCCGTCACCCGGAAATTATGCGCAGCGCTCGCTAGCCGGTTCTGCCCCCAGCCAGGCACGACAGGCCAGCACTGCGCATAACCCGGCACTGCGCATAGGGATCAGCGGTCTCACCCCCTAACCCCACCGTCCGCCCGAATCGCGGGTCAGCACCGCTACGACGAGTTCTGATGCGGTACAGGGGTGGCGCGGGCCCGTAGGACGGACCCAGCCATGAGGGACGGTCATACCGCCCGGCGGCGGAGATGGTGCGGTTGGAGTCCCTGCCCGAGCGACGCCCGCTGTCGCGGGCGGGACGGGACGCGGCCGTGTCGGGGTCGCCGCCCGGGCCAGGGCCGAGCGCGGTGGACCGGTACCCGGTCAGGCCCTGAGCTACCGGCGCTCGGCGGCTTGCAGGGCGTCCGCGGCCGTCAGCAAGGAGGCTCCGAGGAGCACGACGTCCTTCACCAGAAACTGCCCCGTGAGGGACAGCTTCGGTTCCCCGCGTGTCTCTTGCCACGCCTCGGGCGTCGTAGCCAGGAAGCTGAGGGTGGTGGCGAACATGCCGACGGCGGCGAGGCTGCCGATGGCTGACGCTCTCGGCGCAATCGGTTTTGCTCCGATCAACGAGCCCAGAACGATTTCAGTGACGCCGAGCAACCTAGCGACCTTCTTCTCTCCCAATCTGGCGATAAGCCACGAGAGCGGGGGGCTTGAGGTTACGAGGGGACGAATATTTTCTACCTCGTAGTCTTCAAATTTTATTCGCCCGATCTCCAGAAGGTTTATCACAAGTCCATACCGAACGGTCGAAATCCCCATGCAATGCACTATTTTGCCGATGCGGTGCATTTCCATGAAATCCTCGCCTAACGTGTCGGTTATATCGCCCAGTGTAGGACTCGAACCATCAACCAACGCTAAGCATGAGGTCATGCTTCACCACTGGTGTCGAGGCCACCGCCGATCACCGCTACGCGGTCGGCGACGACCACGCGGCCGGGCCTCGTCCGCGGCGCCTCCCGCTACGCCACCTCTCCTCGGCTTCGTCGCCGAACGGCGCTCGGCGCGGATTCGGTGACGGCGTCGCTACGAGCCAACGGGGACAGCCAGCCGACCACCCGGCAGAAGATCAAATACATCAAGCGCACCATCACGGCCATCAAGGAGGCCTCCTGCCGGTTGTCCCTGGTGGCCACCGAGGTCAAGACCGGCAACGAGGTGGTGCTGTCCCGCGGACCCGTGGTCGAGGCCGTGCTGGCCAGCGTCGCGGTGCCCGGCGTGTTTCCGCCAGCGCGAATCGGACGGCAGCACCTCATCAAGGAGGCGGTGCCAGCAGCACCCCGATCTCGACCGCCGTACAGGCGGGCGCGACAACGGTGTACGTCCTACATGCCGGATATGCGTGTGCGCTGCCGGCCCCGCCGCGTTCCGCGCTGGGCATGCCCTCACGGTGATCCTGCAACAGCGCCTGCTCGCCAACGTCACCGCGCTCGCGAAGTCGGTGTGCCTGCATGTCGCGCCGCCGCTGTGCCCGCTGGGGGTGTCGACCTGCTGACCGGGCTGGTCGACAAGGGCTACCTGGTCGGCCTGATCACCGGCAACCTGGAGAGCGCCGCGCACATCAAGCTGCACCGCGCCAACCTGAACCGGTTCTTCTCCTTCGGCGGCTACGGCTCAGACTCCAACGACCGCGCCGAGGTAACCCGCATCGCGCTGCGCCGGGCCTCCCTGGTCTACGGCGAGGAGCTGGACCTGGACTGCTGCCTGGTCATCGGCGACACCCCTCACGACGTGGCGGGCGCGCATGCGGCCGGGGTCGCCTGCGTCGGGGTGGCCAGCCACAACTTCAATTCCGCCCAGCTCGCCGAGGCCAAGGCCGACTGGGTCATCGAGTCCCTCGAAAACGGCCTGCCCAAGGAGGCCCTGGAATGAGCGTCCTGGCAGGAGAGCACCTGTGCCCCTACGCCTGCCGGGGACCGGCCGGCGCTGCTGGGCCTGGCCGGGCGGCGCGCTGCTGGGCCTGGGAGATGGCCCAGGCGGCGTTGATCAGGCCGATATGGCTGAACGCCTGCGGGAAGTTACCGATCATCTCGCCACTGGCACGTCGACCTCCTCGGACAGCAGGCCCACGTCGTTGATCGCTGCCACGGCCCGCTCGAAGGTCGCGGCGGCCCGGTCAACCTCCCCGGCCAGCGCCTGCGCCTGTGCCAGCCAGAACGTGCACAGCAGGAAGGTGCCTTCCTCGCCCGCCAGGCCGTCGTGGGCGAGGTAGCGGTAGACCATGCCTCGCTGGTCGGTCAGGCGGGCGGCGGTCGCGTCGATGGTCGCTTTCATGCGCGGGTCGTCCCCGGGGAGGAAGCCGGTGATGGCCAGCATCAGGCTGGACGCGTCAAGGCTGTCACTGCCGAAGGCCTGCGTGAAGGCGCCGACCTTGCTCACTCCACCCGCCAGTTCCGCTCGCCGCCGGCCGTCTCCGGCAGCGAGGTTGTCGGCGCGGCGACCATCGCCCCGGTCGGCGCGAACGTGAGCGCCCGCAGCACCCGGCAAAGTGAAGCACCAGGTCCCGCCAGGGACCCTCAAGCGGAGGCGCGGGCGACGGTGGGGATCCAGCGGCCATCTTCGGTGAGCCGGTCGGCGCTGGAGGGCCCCCAGGAGCCGCGTTCGTAACGCTCCGGCGAAGACTTGGCGTCGAGGATGGGATCGACGATGCGCCATTGCTCTTCCACGGTGTCCTGGCGGGCGAAGTGGCGCGGGTCGCCGGAGAGCGCATCGGTGAAGATGCGTTCGTACGCGCTCTCCACCTGACCCAGCTCGCCGCCGAAGCTGACCGACACCGGCACCTCGCGAACCGCGTCGATCTGCCCGGGCGCCTTGGCGAGCAGTTCGAACGTCACTCCGGGATCGGGTTCCAGGCAGAAACGCACGACGTTGGGTCGCGGACGTTCGGCGTTGCCGGAGGCGAACAGCATGCGGGGTGGGCGGCGGAGCCGTACCGCGATCTCGGTGGTGGTGGCCGCGAGGGCCTTGCCGCTTCTGATCAGGAACGGTACGTCGGTCCAGCGCCAGTTGTCGATCCACAGCCGCACCGCTGCGTAGGTCTCGGTGGTCGACGTGGCGGCGACGCCTGGGGTGTCGAGATAGCCGGCGTACTGGCCGCGCACCAGGTCCTCCGGATCGATTGCGCGGATCGCACACATCAGCCGCCGCTTTTCGTCGCGTTCGCTTTCTGGACTGTGGTCGGACGGAGGGTCCATGGTCAGGTACGCCAGGACCTGCAGCAGATGGTTCTGCAGGACGTCGCGGACGGCGCCCACCGCGTCGTAGAACGCGCCCCGGTCGACGACGTCGAACGCCTCGGCCATCGTGATCTGCACGGAGGTGACATGATCGCGGTTCCAGATCGGCTCCAGCAGGCTGTTGGCGAAGCGGAACGCCACCAGGTTCTGCACCGTCTCCTTGCCGAGGAAATGATCAACCCGCAGCAGCCGCTCCTCCGGGAAGTGCCGGTGCAGCGCGGTGTTGAGCTGCCGCGCGGAGGCAAAGTCGTGGCCGAACGGTTTCTCCACCGCCAGCCGCCCGCGGGCGTTCAGCCCCGCGGCGGCCAGCCGTTCGGCCATCGGCCCGAACAGCGCGGGGGGCACGGCCAGGTAGTGGACCGCGAACGCGTCGTCGGGGATGTGGCGCGCGATCTGCGAATACAGGCCTGGTTCGGTCACGTCGCCGGTCAACGGAACGAGCCTGTCGACGAACGCGCCGAACACCTCCTCATCGACTCGGCCGCAGGAGGCGGCGACGCTGTCGCGCACGTGCTCGCGCAGCGCGGCCGCCTCCTGTGGCCCGCGATCCACGCCGATGACCGGAACGTCGAGTACGCCGCGGGCGGTGAGCCGATACAGCGCTGGAATGATCATCTTTTTGGCGAGGTCCCCGGTGATGCCGTACAGCACCAGGACCTGCCCTCGCGGAATATTCATGATTCCCCCAACCGAGGCACTAGGCGTGCCCCGACGCCTGACGAGCGGCGCGACTGGGTATATACGGTGCAGAGCTACGTACTCGGTCAGGCGGCCCAGCCATACGCATACCCACGAGCCATCAGATGAACCCGCCCGTCCGGGATCACCACGGGACATCGGATCGTACGGCCGATTGGCGCAGGGCGGGCCACCACCGGCGTCGCCAGGGGGGCTGCTGTGCACGAAGAACACAAGACACATCGCGTGGTCGTGGTCGGCTCGGGATTCGGCGGGCTGTTCGCGGTGCAGGAGCTTGGCCGGGCGCCAGTCGAGGTGACCATGATCTCGCGCACCGCGTATCACCTGTTTCAGCCGCTGCTGTATCAGGTGGCCACGGGGATTCTGTCAGAGGGATCGATCGCGCCGGCAACACGCAAGGTGCTGCGACGGCAGCACAACGTCCGCGTGCTGACCGGCGACGTCACACGGATCGACCTCGCTGCCCGCACCGTCACGTCCACCGCGCCAGGAAAGGCCACGGTCACGCCCTATGACAGCCTGATCGTAGCCGCGGGATCCGGCCACTCGTACTTCGGCCGTGACGACTTCGCCGAACACGCCCCCGGCATGAAGACGATCGATGACGCGCTCACGCTGCGCGGACGCCTGTTCGGCGCGTTCGAGCTCGCGGAGCTGGAAACCGACCCGGCGGTGATCGAACGGTGGCAGACCTTCGTGGTAATCGGCGGTGGCCCGACCGGAGTGGAGATCGCCGGACAGATCGCGGAGCTGACCCGTCGTACTCTGCCGGGGGAGTTCCGCACCGTCGATCCGGCCCGCAGCCGTATCATTCTCTTCGAAGCGGGCCCGGAAGTGCTGCCCGGCTTCGGCGAGCGCCTGTCCGACAAGGCCGCGCGCGAGCTTCGGCGCGTGGGCGTGCAGCTACGGACGGGCACCAAAGTCGTCGGCGTGGACGAGACGGGCGTGGACGTCGTCGCCGCGGACGGCACGCGGTCCCGCATCGAGGCCATGTCCAAGGTCTGGGCTGCCGGAGTGGCCGCCTCACCGCTCGGCGCCCAGTTGGCCGCCCAATGCGGTGCGGAACTCGACCACGCGGGCAGGATCGCCGTCGAGCCCGACTGCAGCCTGCCCGGTCATCCCGAGGTATTCGTCGTCGGGGACATGATGTCCCTGGCCGGTCTGCCCGGGGTGGCTCAGGTCGCGATGCAAAGCGGGCGGCACGCGGCCGCCGAGATTCTGCGGAGGCTGCGCGGCGCGCCGACCCGGCGCCCGTTCCGTTACCGAGACAGGGGCAACATGGCCATCGTCGCCCGATTCAGCGCCGTGGCCAGCGTCGGCCGGCTCCGGCTTGCCGGCTTCCCGGCCTGGCTGGTGTGGCTGCTGGTCCACCTCATCTACCTCGTCGGTTTCCGTAGCAGGCTCACCGCACTGCTGGATTGGGCGGTCGCCTTCGGCGGCGGCCGATCCGAGCGAACCGTCACTCTCTCCGCCATACGCGGCCTCGCCCCCGAAACCCCACCACACTCGACCTCAGATCACCGTTCGGCGCATCCGACCGACGGCCGATCGAGATGACGGGATTGCTCCCTTCCTGCTCAGTCCTCCAGCTCGATGGTCGTTGCGCGGGCACGCGGAGCCGCGCGAGCGCGAGAAGAGCGCACGACAGTTGCTGGTCAGCCTGGCCAGGCACACGCCGCTGCTGCCGGGCGCGGACGTGCTGGCCTACCTGGACATCGATTCGATGCAGCGGCGCACCTACGGCCATGCCAAGCAGGGCTCGGGCTTCGGCCACACCAAGATTCAGGGCAAGAGTGTGCTGGTGCGCGGGCTGAACGTGCTGGCTGCCACGCTGTCCACACCGTTGGCCGCTCCGGTGGTGTGCGGCGCCCGGCTGCGCGGCGGCAGCGCCAACTCCGCTCGCGGTGCGGCATCGCTGCTGCGAGAATCGATTCCGGTGGCCCGCGCGAGCGGAGCGACGGGCACCCTGCTGATGCGGGGCGACAGCGCCTTCTATGCCGCCGAGGTGGTGGCCGCCTGCCGCGACCATGACGCCCGCTTCTCGCTCACCGCCAAACTGGACCCCAAGGTCAAAGCGGCGATCGCCGCCATCAGCGAGGATGCCTGGACGCCGATCAAGTATCCGCGCGCCGTCTTCGATGAGCAGGCCGGCGGCTGGGTCTCCGACGCCGAGGTCGCCGAGACCTGCTACACCGCTTTCACCAGCAAGAAGGGCAAGGCGATCCGTTCGGCCCCGGCAAGGTGGAGCCGTCGTGCGGCTTGAAGGCTGCTTTCGGCGGTCACCTCGAAAGACGTCCGGTGACCGGTCACCGGGTGGGGCGGGTCGATGCGCTCGTCCGGCGGGTGGCTCACCGTGCCGGAGATCGCCGCCTCCAGCGCCGGGCCCACGACGACGACGGCGCCATCGTCGGCCGTGTACTCGCCCTCGGCGATGATCTGCGCGTTGACACCCGCGATTCCCCGCAATCTTCCCCTCACGCAACCGCATGGCAGGCCGTGATCGTCTCACCGGCCGAATGGGTTACCGCGCCGCCAGTTTCCGGACCAACGTTTGGATGGTGTCGCCGCTGGTCGCTAGGGTGTCCGGCGGGAGCTGGTGGAGGTGACACCGTGACAGCGCGACCACCGGCACCGCCGCAGGTCATGAGCCGCTGGCTGACCTTCCTGTTCGCCGTGGCCGCGGGCGCCGCGGTCGGCAACCTGTACTGGGCGCAGCCGCTGCTCGACTTCATCGCGGATGATCTGGGCGCCTCCACCGCGATCGCGGGCTGGCTGGTCACCGCGAGCCAGCTCGGATACGCGGCCGGGATCCTGCTGCTCGTGCCGCTTGGCGACGTGCTCAACCGGCGCAAGCTCATCCCGATCATGATGCTGTGTTCCGCGGCCGCGCTTGTCCTGTGTGCCGTGGCGCCGTCTTTCGGCGTTCTTCTGCTCGCGATCACGGTCCTGGGGGTGACGACCGTCTCCGGGCAGATCCTCACCCCGCTGGCTGGGGATCTCGCCGATGAGGCTCATCGTGGCCGCGTGGTCGGGACCGTCGTGTCGGGCATTCTCACCGGCATCCTGGTCTCCCGTACGATCAGCGGACTCGTCGCCGGCACCGCCGGGTGGCGCACGATCTTCGTCCTCGCCGCGGCCGTCGCCGTACTTCTCTCGCTTCTGCTCTACCGGGCGATTCCGCCGCTGGCGCCAAAGACACGCGTGGCCTATCCCGCGCTGATCGCCTCCGTCGCGGCGGTCGTCCTGCGGGAACGGAGCGTGCGCTGGACGCTGGTTCTCGCCGCCACCGGGTTCGCCGCCTTCACCATGTTCTGGACGGCGCTGACGTTCCTGCTCAGCGGGCCGCCGTTCCACTATCCGGTGTCCGTGATCGGGCTGTTCGGGCTGGCCGGGCTCGCCGGCGCCCTCGCCGCTCAACGCGCCGGGCGCCTGCACGACCGAGGCTGGTCGCTTCCGGCCACCGGCGCGACATGGGTGCTCACCCTTATCGCCTTCGTCGTCGCGGCGTTCGCCGGTCGCTCCGTCGTCCTCGTTCTCGTCGTGGTCGTCGTCCTCGACGCCGCCCTGCAGGCGCACGGCATCCTCAGCCAGACCCGGGTCTTCGCCGTCTCGGGCGAGGCTCGCAGCAGGCTCAACACCGCCTACGTCACCTGCAACTTCATCGGCGGCGCCAGCGGCTCCGCCGCCGCGGCCGTCCTCTGGTCCGCCGGTGGGTGGACGGCCGTCGCGATCGCGGGCGTGGTGCTCAGCTGCGTCGCGCTCACCGTGTGGGCAGTCGGGCGTCGAGGCCCGCTCGTCGTGGGCAGGAGCGCCACCATCGACCAGGCCGGCCCCACTCCAGCGACGGAGACCACAAGCCGCGCTTAAGTCAGCCGGGCCAGGCGGTGACCGACAGGAAGCGGATCGGTAGTTCGAGCAGGCGTTGGGGGCCGTGAGGGCCGGCGCCGTCGAACTGGAGGCAGTCGCCAGGGGTGAGGGTGTAGCTGGAGCTTCCGTGGCCGTAGACCATCACGCCTTCCAGCATGTAGAGGCATTCGGTGCCGGGGTGCTGGAAGAGGGGGAAGACCTCGCTGGATTCGCTGAGGGTGACCAGGACGGGTTCCAGGCGGCGGTGGACGCCGCGCAGGGCGCCGAGCAGTTGGTAGCGGTGGCCGATCCGGGTGCCGCGGCGGACGATCTCGGCGCCGTGGCCGGCGGGGGTGAAGACCGCCTCGCTTTCCACGTCGACGCCGCGGAACAGGGCGGTGACCGGGATCTCCAGGCCCTCGGCCAGGCGGGCCAGGGTGGTCAGGCTGCACGAGGTCTGGGCGTTCTCGATCTTGGAGAGCATGGCTTTGGAGAGGCCGGTCCGGCGGGCGAGGACGGTCGCGGAGAGGCCGGCGGCCTGGCGGTACTCCTTGGTGCGCTGGGCGATGATCTCTTCCAGGGTGCCGCTCACCGCATCTCACCCGCGCCCGCGTACGGGTGCGCGCTGGTCAGCGGGCGCCCCTCGGCGAAGCGGCTGAGCCGGAAGTCGGGCAGCGCGGCGCCGGTGATCATCTCGGCGGCCATCCGGCCGACGGCGGGGGAGATCTTGAATCCGTGGCCGCTGAACCCGGCCGCGACGAAGAGCCCGTCCGGGCCGGCCGGGCCGATGATCGGGTTGAAGTCGGGGGTGACGTCGTAGCAGCCCGCGTACGAGGTGACGAACGACACGTCCGGCAGGCCGGGGAAGCGGCTGCCGAAGCGGCTGGCCACGCGTTCCAGGTGGGGGCCGTCGGCTCGGTTGAGGTAACGGTCGGGGTCGGCCGGTTCCGGGTCGGTCAGGTCGCTGTTGCCGATCAGGAGGCGGCCGTCGGGCTCGGTGCGTACATATTGCAGGCTCACCAGGTCGGAGAAGACCGGCACATCCCCCAAAGCCCGGCCGGGGTCGGCGATCACGATGGGCTCGCGGATGGCGCGGACCGGCAGGTCCACCCCGGCGGGGGAGACCAGGGCGGTGGACCAGGCGCCGGCGGCGACCACCACGGTGCCGGCGCCGACCCGGCGGCCGTCGGCCAGCCGCACCCCGATGACCCGGTCGCCGCCGGTGACCAGGGCGGCCACCGGGGTGTGCTGCAGGATGCGGGCGCCGCCGCGCCTGGCCGCCTCGGCGAAGTGCTGGCAGGTCCGGTACGCGTCGCCGTGACCGCCGCGCGGCTCGTACGCGAAGGCGGCGAAGTCCTTGGTCTCCAGCCCCGGCCACATCGCGTGCACGTCGTCGTGGCCGATCAGCGACACCTCGACGCCGAGGATGGCCTGGGCGGCGACGTTGGCGCGCAGCGCGGCCTCGTTCTCGGGGCCGACCCCGACCACGTAGCCGGTGCGGCGGAACCCGAGCCCGGGCGTGTCCTCGAAGAAGCGCACGCCCTCCCAGGCCATCGCGGCCAGCAGCGGCACCCCGTAGTGGCAGCGCACGATGCCGCTGGACTTGCCGGTGCCGCCGGACCCGAGCGTGCGGCGTTCCAGCACGAGCACGTCGCGGACGCCGCGCCTGGTCAGGGCGGCGGCGATGGACATGCCCTCCAGGCCGCCGCCGACGATGACCACCTCGTGCGCGCTCACCGGCCCGGGATCCATTCGGTTCCGGCCAGCGGCACCCGGGCCATCGCCGCCGCCTCGACGGTGAGCGCGACCAGGTCCTCCGGCTCCAGGTGGTGCACGTCGGCCTTGCCGCAGGCGCGGGCGAGCATGGTGGTCTCCATCGTGATCGCCCGCAGGTAATTGGCCACCCGCTCGGCGCCGCGTACCGGATCGAGCCTGGCCTGCAGGCCGGGGGACTGGGTGGCGATCCCGACCGGGCAGCCGCCGGTGTGGCAGGCGACGCAGTTCCCGGCCGTGGTGCCGAGATCGGCGTAGGAGGCGGGGCCGATGTCGTGCACGGTGTCGTTGCAGCCGAGGGCGACCAGGGCGGCCATGCCGATGGAGACCGCGTCCGCGCCGAGGGCGAGCGCCTTGGCCACGTCGGCGCCGCTCCGGATGCCGCCGGAGACGATCAGCGCGACGTCGGGGAAGTCGGCCAGCGCGTCGGCGGCCAGCCGGACCGCGGCGAGGGTGGGGATGCCGGTGTGCTCGATGAAGACGTCCTGGGTGGCGCCGGTGCCGCCCTGCATGCCGTCCACCACGACCACGTCCGCGCCCGCTGTGGCGGCCAGGCGGACGTCGTGGTAGACGCGGGTGGCGCCGATCTTGACGAAGACCGGGACCCGCCAGTCCGTCGCCTCGCGCAGTTCCTCGATCTTGATGCGCAGGTCGTCCGGACCGGTCCAGTCGGGGTGGCGGCAGGCCGAGCGCTGGTCGATGCCCTCCGGCAGGGTGCGCATCGCGGCCACCCGGGGGCCCAGCTTCTGGCCCATCAGCATGCCGCCGCCGCCTGGTTTGGCGCCCTGGCCGAGCACCACCTCGATCGCGTCCGCCGCCCGCAGGTCGTCGGGGTTGAACCCGTAGCGGGACGGCAGGCACTGGTAGACCAGCGTCTTGGAGCTCATCCGCTCCTCCGGCGTCATGCCGCCGTCGCCGGTCGTGGTCGCGGTGCCGACCTCGCTCGCGGCCCGGCCGAGCGCTTCCTTGGCCGGGGCCGACAGCGCGCCGAACGACATGCCGGCGATGGTGATCGGGATCTCCAGCACGACCGGATCGCGCGCGTTCGCGGCCCCCAGGACCGTCCGCGTCGCGCAGTGCTCCCGGTAGCCCTCCAGGGGGTAGCGGGACGCGCTCGCGGTGAGGAACGTCAGGTCGTCGAAGGTCGGTACGGCCCTGCGCGCGCCCCCACCGCGGATCGGATACCGGCCGAGCCTGGCTCGTTCCCGGATCTCGTCGAAGCTCATTAGGTTTCCCAGCGGGAGATCGGGCGGAGACACAGGCGGACGATCGGTTCGCTGCTCATGGAGTTCCCCAGTGGTAGAGCTGTCTGGCGGAGGCCACCCGGGTGACGTTCTCCGGGTCGATGTGGTCGAATCCATGCTGTTTGGCCAGGCGGGCGACCAGTTCGACATCCGATTCGGCGAGTTCCTCGACCCGGGCGTCGGCGCCGAGGTCCTTGATCCTCCCGGCCACGTAGATGACCGCCTCGTAGAGCGAGTCGCCCAGGCCGCGCCCGGCGTCGCCGCCGACCAGGATCGTCCCCGCCTGGGCCATGAAGCCGCAATGGTCGCCGACGTTCCCGGCGACCAGCACGGTCGCCCCCTTCAGGGAGATGCCCGCGCGAAGCGAGGCGTCGCCGTGCACGACGATCGTGCCGCCGTGGGCGCTGGCGGCCAGGCTCTGCGAGGCGTCGCCGTCCACCCGGATCAGGCCGGACATCAGGTTCTCCCCGGCGCCCCACCCGGTCGTGCCGTGGACCAGCACGGTGGCGTTCTTGCTGAGACCGCCGACGTAGTAGCCCGCCGTGCCGTCGATCTCGACGGTGATCTCCTCGGTCAGTCCGACCGCCAGGTTGTGCCGTCCGGCCGGGTTGGTGAGGCGGGCCGTGGCACCCGGGGGGAGGGCGCGGAGGGTGGCGTTCGCGGTCCGGACGGTCGTCGTGTTCAGGTCGATGTCCACAGGTAGACCTCCTCCGGCTCGGGTTCGTACACGCGGGCGGCCTCGATGCCGGGGAGCACGGCGAGCGCGCGGTACTCCGAGGCCATCGCCACCCAGCCGGGGGTCTCGGCGATGATCGCGGGCTTGCAGGCGATGACGTCCCGGACCACGGCGAAGGCGTCCGGCGTCTGCACGCCCAGGGTGTAGAAGCCGTCGAAGCGCTCGCAGAGCAGGCGCAGCGCCTTCTCCAGGTCGTCGCCGCTGTCCAGCCGGTACGCGAGGAACCGGGCAGCCACCTCGGAATCGTTGTCGCTGTCGAAGGCGACGCCCCGGGCGAGGAGCTCGCGGCGGATCGTGGCGTGGTTGGCGAAGGAGCCGTTGTGGACCAGGCTGAGGCCGTCGCCGACCACGAACGGGTGGCAGTGCGCGGCGGTGATCGCCGACTCGGTGGCCATCCGGGTGTGCGCCACCGCCTGTGTGCCGGACATTTCATGCAATCGCCACTCGGCGGCCAGCACCGCCGGATGCCCAACCCCCTTAAGCACCGTTATTTCCGGATAAATCGTGATTCCGGCGGAGTCGGGGCCGCGTTCTGCGACCTGGGCCATCATGGCGGCCATCAGGGCGCCCAGCCGGGGCCGCAGGCCGGGGTCGCGGAGCTGGAGGGCGGTGATGCCGCACATCAGAACGCCGTCAGGTAGGTGTCGATCTCCCACGGGGTCACCGTGTTGTGCCAGGAGAAGAACTCCTCCCGCTTGCGCCCCGCGTAGTACGCCGCCACCTCCGCGCCGAGCACCTCGCGCACCACCGCGTCCCGCTCCAGCGCCTCCACCGCGTGCAGCAACGTCACCGGCAACTCGGCCGCCGAATCCGCGAACCGCCCGGGCCCGCTGGGATCCCCCGGATCCAGATCCCGCTCGATCCCATCGAGCCCGGCCGCCAGCACCGCCGCGATCGCCAGGTACGGATTGGCGGACCCGTCACCCCCGCGCAACTCCACCCGGTCACCCTCCGGCACCCGCAGCAGGTGGGTCCGGTCGTTGCCGCCGTAACTGGCCCGCTTGGGCGACCAGGTGGCCCCCGAACTGGTCGTCGCCGCGCCGCGCCGCTTGTAGGAGTTGACCGTCGGCGCGATCACCCCGTGCAACCCGGCCGCGTGGTCGAGCACTCCGGCCACGAAGGCGTACGCCAGCTTGGAGAGCCCCAGCCCGCGTGGATCGTCCTCGCCGGGGAAGAGCGGGGTCTCGCCGTCCCAGAGCGACAGGTGCAGGTGCAGGCCACTGCCGGTGCGGTCGGTGAACGGTTTGGGCATGAAGGTGGCGATCATGTCCCGGCGTTCGGCCAGCATGTGCAGCACATACCTGAGGGTGATCACGCGGTCGGCGGTGGTGAGCGCGTCGGCGAACCGGAAGTTCTGCTCGAACTGCCCGTTGGCGTCCTCGTGGTCGTTGGCGTAGTTACCCCAGCCGAGGGAGTTCATCGCGCTGGAGACGGTGGTCAGATGCTCGTACATGCGGGTGACCCCGCGCGCGTCGTAACACGGCTGCGCGGCCCCATCCCGCTCATCCGCCACCACCACGTTCCCCGAAATATCCCGCTTTAACAGGAAATATTCGACTTCAGCGCCGACAAACGGGGTGTACGGCATCCGCGCCAGCAACCGCCGCAGGATCACCCGCGGCGCGTACGGCCATGGCTCCCCGTTCACATGCGGATCGCAGTGCACCAGCGCCAGCCCCTCCCGCAGGAACGGCAACGGCGTATACGACCCCACATCCGGAATCGCCATGATGTCCGGATCGTACGGCTGCTGCCCCAGCGCGCCCGCCGCGTACCCCGCGAAGCCGACCCCGTCCGCCTCCAGGTCGTCCACCGCCTCCACCGGCACCAGCTTGGCGCACGGCTTCCCGGTCAGATCGACGAACGTGGCCAGGATGAACCGCACACCATCGGCTCTGGTCAGCTCTGCGAGCGAGGTCGCCATCGGAGGCTCCGTCCACTGTCGGTCACCAGCGTTGAACCGAAGTGAACAACCGCGCTGTTGCCGCCGAATGGCCTCCTGGTTTCGACCCTGTTTCCCCGGACATTGACATATCAAATGAACGCTTTTTTAATTTGTCCATGGGCCGGATCGCGGGCGTCACCGCCGCCGAGACGCGCGAGCGGCTGCTGCGCGCGGCCGCCGAGGTGTTCGCCGAGCGCGGCTACGACGGCACCCGGGTGGCCGACATCGCCGCGGCCGCGGGAGTCAGCAACGGCGCGCTGTACGCGCACTTCGGGTCCAAAGCCGAGCTGCTGGTGGCCGCGCTGCGCGCGCACGGGCGGCGGCTGCTGGCCGGCCTGTTCGCCGCCGACCCGGATCGCTCGATCACGGATCTGCTCCTCGCCATCGGCCGCTGGCTGCCCCGCCGCCGCGACCCCAGCCGCTTCCTCATCGTGGAGGCGCTGGTCGCGGCCCGCCGGGACGCGGACGTCGCCGGGCCGACCCGCGCCTACGTCGGCGAGCGCGCCGACTGGCTCGCCGAGCTCGTCCGCCTCGGCCAGGCCGGGGACGAGCTCGATCCCGCCCTGTCGCCGGGCGCGCTCGCGCACTTCTGCCTGCTGCTCGCGATGGGCAGCGCGCTGATCACGCCTGATTTGCACGCGGTGGACGACGAGGAGTGGACCGCCTTGCTCACCCGGCTCGCCACCGCGCTCGCCCCCGCCGCACCGAAGGGACCACCGCGGTGAAAGTGAAGATCGACTCCGAGCGTTGCCAGGGGCACGGCCGCTGCTACGACCTCGCCCCCGACCTGTTCGGCGCGGACGACGAGGGATACGGGCAGGTCATCGGCGACGGCACGGTGCCGCGGGAGCAGGAGCGCGCCACCGGCCTGGCGGCGTCCAACTGTCCGGAACGCGCGATCGAGATCCTGCAGGAGGCCTGACATGACCGTCGACGACAGATTTGGCCGGGACTTCCAGGAGATGCGGGCAGAGCGGCCCATCGGCACCCGCAACGAGATCGTCACCGGCCCGGTCTCGGACTGGGCGACCGACTTCTCCCACACCGAGTCCGAGTGGGCGGCCGACCCGTACCGCATCCAGGACGAGCTGCGGCAGCGCTGCCCGATCGCGCACACCGAGCGCTTCGGCGGCGGGTGGCTGCCGACCCGCTACGAGGACGTCGCGGCCATCGCGTACGACACCGACCGCTTCTCGTCCCGGGCGATCATCATGGGCAACTTCCGGCCGCCGCCCGAGCTGGCCCCGATCGGCGGCTCGCCGCCGATCTCCTCCGACCCGCCGTTCCACCACCACGCGCGCAAGCTCCTGCTCCCGGCGTTCACCAAGAACGCGGTGGCCAGGCGGGAGGCCGCGACCAGGGCGTTCTGCCACGCCCTCATCGACGCGCTGGAGGGGGAGGACGTCGTCGACGCCGCCCGCGACTACGCGCAGCACATCCCGATGCGGGTCATCGCCGACATGCTCGGCTTCCCGCCCGAGGACGGGCCACGCTTCCGCGCCTTCATCGAGGGGGTGCTCGAAGGCGTCAACCTCCCGCCGGAGGAACGCCTCGGCCGGATGGACAACCTGTTCGACTACCTGCTCGCGCAGATTCACGACCACGTCGACAATCCGCGCGACGACCTCACCACCTACCTGATCAACGTCGAGTTCGGCGGGCACAAGCTCGAATCGTCCCACGTGGCGGGAACGATGGCGCTGCTGCTCATCGCCGGCATCGACACCACGTGGAGCGCGATCGGCGCCTCGCTGTGGCACCTGGCCAAGACCCCGGCCGACCGCGAGCGCCTGGTCGCCGACCCTGGCCTGCTGCCGACCGCGATGGAGGAACTCCTCCGGGCGTACGCCCCGGTCACGATGGCCCGGCTGGTCAAGGAGGACATGAGCTGGAACGGCGTGGACATGAAGGCCGACGACTGGATCCTGCTGTCGTTCCCTGCGGCCAACCGGGACCCCGCCCAGTTCGACCGGGCGGACGAGGTCGTCATCGACCGCGAGGTCAACCGGCACGCCGCGTTCGGCCTGGGCATCCACCGCTGCGTGGGCTCGCACCTGGCGCGCATGGAGCTGCGGGTCGCCCTGGAGGTCTGGCTGGAGCGGATCCCCGACTTCGGCCTCGCCGACCCGGCCTCGGTGACCTGGGCCACGGGCCAGGTCCGCGGCCCGCGCACGCTCCCGCTCCGGATCGGCTGACTCAGGTCAGCCCAGGAACGTCGCGGTCGTCGCCACGAACCGGCCCTCTCCGGACACGTGATAGGCGAGGACGGTTCCATCAGGTGCGGAGAAGGCGGGCATGGCGGCGATCCTTCCAGCGCCGTTCCGGCGACGGCAACCGAATATGGTCAGCGCTGGATGGACTTGGTCTCCAGGAACTCCTCGACGCCGTAGCGGCCGAATTCGCGGCCGTTGCCGGACTGCTTGTAGCCGCCGAACGGGGCGAGCGGGTTCCATGGGGCGCCGTTGATGTCGACCTGGCCCGTGCGCAGCCGCCGGGCGATCGCGAGCTCCTCGCCGCCGAACACGCCGCCGGTGAGTCCGTACGTCGTGTTGTTGGCGATCTCGACGGCCTGGTCGTCGCCGGCGTACGGGATGATCGTCAGGACGGGACCGAAGATCTCCTCCTGGGCGATCACGGCGTCCGGGGCGACATTGGCGAAGATCGTGGGCCGTGCGTACGCGCCCTCGGGCAGCCCGTCGGGCCTGCCGGGCCCGCCGAACGCGAGGGTGGCGCCGTCGGCGATGCCCCGCTCGATGTAGCCGTCGACCCGGCGGCGCTGCGCCTCCGACGCCATGGGCCCGATGCGGGTGGCCTCGTCGGCCGGGTCGCCGACGGTGTACTCGGCGGCGGCCGCCACGACCAGTTCGACGATCTCGTCGTGCCGCGACGCGGGCACGAGCATCCGCGGCCAGGCGCCGCACACCTGGCCGCCGTTGGTGAAGGCCATGGCCACCCCGAGCTGTACGGCCTGGGCGAGGTCGGCGTCGTCGAGGATCACGTTGGCGGACTTGCCGCCGAGTTCCAGCGCGACCCGCTTGACCGTTTCCGCCGCGATGGCCGAGATCCGCCTGCCCACCCGGGTGGAGCCGGTGAACGACACCATGTCGATGCCGGAGTGCGCCGCGATCGCCTCGCCGACGACCGGCCCCGTCCCATGGACGACGTTGAACACGCCTGCGGGCAGCCCCGCCTCGGCGGCGACCTCGGCCAGGATCCCCGCCGTCAGGGGCGCGATCTCCGACGGCTTGAGGACCATGGTGTTGCCCGCCAGCAGGGCGGGCGCCAGCTTCGAGACGATCTGCTGCAGGGGGAAGTTCCACGGCGTGATGGCGCCGACGACGCCGATCGGCTCGCGTACGACCAGCGAGTTGCCGATCTGCTCGGTCCAGGGGAAGCCGGCGGCGAGCGCCGCGACGGAGGCGGCCACCTCGACCGGGAAGACGGCCTGCGCGTGGCGGGAGAGGGTGATCGGCGCGCCCATCTCGGCGGTGATCGTGGTGGCGATCTCCTCGGCCCGGTTCCGCAGTCCCTCGGAGATGCGGCGGACGACCGCGGCGCGTTCCTCGACGCCGGTCGCGGTCCAGTGGGGGAGGGCGGCCGTCGCGGCGGCGACGGCCCGGTCGACGTCGGCGGCGGTGCCCGACGGCACCCGGGCGACGGTCTCGCCGGTCGCCGGGTTCAGCACGTCGATCGTGTCAGCGGATCCGGCGACGGCGTCACCGCCGATCCAATGGGTGTTCAGCGTTGGTGTGCTCATGGGACCGATCGTGGCAATGCCCGTACGGCCGGATCCATGTCCTCCTGATCCGTGGATCGCGCGACCCGCTGTGACCTGGATCACGGGATCGGCAGTGCCTGGATCCGGCCGGGCCGTCGGGGTGACGATGGACCTGGCCAGGGGATTTATTGTGAATGACTACCGTGAGAGGGGGACGGACATCGTGGACCGGGCTCGGCTCGCCGACTTCCTCCGGACCCGCCGGGAGGCGCTGCAACCCGAGGACGTGGGGCTGCCGCGCGGCAGGCGGCGGCGGACGAGCGGGTTGCGCCGCGAGGAGGTCGCCGTGCTGTCCGACATGTCGATCGACTACTACAGCAGGCTGGAACAGGTGCGCGGACCGCACCCGTCGGAGCAGATGCTCGCCTCGCTCGCCCGCGGTCTGCGCCTCTCCCTCGAGGAACGCGACCACCTGTTCCACCTCGCCGGCTACGCCACCCCGCGACGGGCCTTGCGCACGGACCACATCAACCCCGGGATGATGCGCGTCTTCGACGGGCTCGAAGACGCCGCCGCCCAGATCGTGACCTACCTGGGGGAGACGCTGAAGCAGACCCGGCTGTCGGTGGCGCTGATCGGCGACGAGGGCGCGCACACCGGGCTGGCGCGCAGCTTCCATTACCGGTGGTTCACCGACCCGGCCACGCGGCTGGTCTATCCCGGGGACGACCACCCGGCGCACACCAGGCTGATCGCGGCGAATCTGCATCGTGTGTACACCCGTGACGGCAAGGACTCGCGCGCGGCGGCGATCGTGGAGGCCCTGCTCGCCAAGAGCCCCGAATTCGCCCGGATCTGGGGCGAGCACCCGGTCACGGGCCCGTACTGCCCGCCCAAACGCGTCCAGCACCCGCAACTCGGACTGCTCGAACTGCACTGCCAGACCCTGGTCGACCCCGACCAGTCCCAGCTGCTGGTGGTCTGCACCGCCACACCGGGCAGCGAGAGCCACGAGAAACTCCAGCTGCTGTCCGTCGTCGGCTGACCCCCTCAGGCTCCGGCGTGGAGGTAGGCGCGGCCACCCGGCCGAGCCGGCCCTCGACCTCCGCGAGGAGACGATCGCGCTCGGTCACGAGGCCGCCAGGCCGCTCGTCCGCAGAGTCAGCATGTCGTTGAATCGCCGCCGAAGAAGAGGATGTTTCATCGTGGAGCCGAGGAAACTCACACCTTACTCTACTTTGTAAAGGCGCTCGCTTTGAGGTGAAAATCTACCGACAACTACAAAACCCGCAATCAGCGGGTCACCCTGAATCGCAGGTGGGTGGCGTTCGGAGTCTCGATCACCTGCGTGCGCTCGAGCGAGAACTGATCGCCGAGATGCTCGAACAGCCGGGTGCCGCTGCCGAGCAGGACCGGGATCAGATGGACCTGGATCTCGTCCAGCAGCCCGGCGGCAAGGCACTGCTGAGCGGCGCCGGCGCCGTGCACGCCGACCACCTTGCCCCCCGCCGCCGCCTTTGCCTGCTCCACCGCACTGTGGATGCCGTCGGTGACGAATGTGAAGACCGAAGGCGCGCGGACAGTCTCCGGAGCTGGCGGTTTGTGGGTGAGCACGAAACACGGCGCCGGACCGGCTGGGCCGCCGTCACCCCACCCTCCGTCGCCCTCGGCCAGGTCGTAGGACAGCCGGCCCATCAGGATCGAGCCCATACCCGCGCCCATCCCGGCCAGCAGTTCGGCGTCGCGCGGGTCCGGTTCGTGCAGCCACCGGTGCAGGGACTCACCACCGTCGCCCAGTTGCCGCTCGCGGGTGACGTTCGGCCCGGTGACGAACCCGTCCAGCGACATCGAGATTCCCGAAATGACCTTGCTCATGGCATCTCCTTCGACCGCGTATGAGGCTGTCCAGCTTGGTGGACCGCGGTGGCAGAGTTGTGTCAGTCCGGTGAAACCAGGGAAGGGGTGCGCGTGCTGACCGTCGAGCTGCTCGGGCCGCTGCGCGGGGCTGCCGCTGGCGCTGGCGATCGTCGCCGCCCGCGCCGCGATCCATCCCGCGCACCCGCTCGGCGCGCTCACCGGTGAGCTCCGGGACGTTCTCGGCGCGCTGGACTGTGCCGTCGACGTGCGGGCGATCTTCTCGTGGTCGTACGAGAGGCTCGGCGACGAGGCGGCGCGGTTGTTCCGGCTGGTCGCCGGGTTGCATCCCGAGCCTGGCAGCACGGCCGCCGCCGCCAGCCTGGCGGGCGTGCCGGTCTCGCGGGTACGGGCGCCGCTGGCCGAGCTGATCCGCGCCAACCTGCTCACCGAACACGCCCCAGGCCGCCCGTGCGCCTACGCCGCCGAACTCTGCGAGGTTCGCGACGCGGACCGGGACGCCGCGCGGCACCGCGTCGTGGACCACTATGTCCATACCGCGTGCGCCGCCGCGCCGCACTTCCATGGGCACATCGGGACGTTCGCCCTCGACGCGCCCCGTCCGGGTGTCGCTGTGCTCGACTTCGCCGGATCCGAGGAGGCGATGGCCTGGTTCACGGCCGAGCAACCTGGCCGCCGCGCTCGCCGACCTGGGCCGCTTCGACGACGCCCATCGCAATCTCGACGCCGCCTTGGCACGATCACGGGACGACCCTGCCGGTCAGGCGTGGACGCACTACTACCGGGACCTCGTCTACGGCCTCCAGGGCCGGGAGGCGGACGCGCTGGACGCCGCCCGCCGCGCGCACGACCTGTTCGACCAGCTGGACGATCAGCTGGGCCAGGCCATCGCGCTCACCGACCTCGGCTGGTACCACGGCCGCCTGGGAGATCACCGCCAGGCTCTCGACCTGTGCGAGCGGGCCCTAATCCTGCACCGGAAGCTCGGCAACCGCCCCTATGAGGCCCATACGTGGTCATGCCTCGCCGACACCCACCTTCAGCTGGGCGACCCCGCGGGAGCCGTCCCCCGCTACCGCCAGGCCCTCGATCTGTTCCGGGAGTTCGGCGACCCGTACGCCGAGGCCAGCACCCTCGCCCACCTCGGCGCCTGCCACATCGGGGGCGCGGGTTTTCGCCGCCGTGATGAACGCCGCCTGCGTTTTCCGGCGCGGATACCTGATCAGGCTTTCTCGTACGGGCGGGACACGGGCATCGCCGGGGTGGTGCGCGGTTCGGGCTGGCGCAGCACGAGGGACGCGACGATGAGCGCGGCCACGAGCAGGGCGGCGGCGATGGTGAAGGCCAGGCGGTAACCGCCGGTCAGCGCGGCCGCCTCGCTCGCCCCGCCGGTCAGCAGCCCCGCGCTGCGCGAGGCCGCCAGAGTGGAGAGCACCGCGACCCCGGCGGCCATGCCGATCTGCTGGGTGGTGTTGAACAGCCCGGAGGCCAGGCCCGCGTCGTCGGCCTTGGCGCCGGACATGCCCAGCGTGGTCAGCGCCGGGAGCACCAGGCCGCCGCCCGCGATGAGCAGCATCACCGGGAGCAGGTCGGTGACATAGGCGGCGTTCACCGGGACGCGGGTGAGCCAGCCCATCGCCCCGAGCAGGAGGACCAGCCCCGCCAGCAGGACGGCGCGCGCGCCGAAGCGCGTGTTGAGCCGGGCGGAGACGAACAGGGACACGCCGCCGATGGCCGCCGCCGCGGGAAGCATCGCCAGGCCGGTGTCGAGCGCGCCGTAGCCGAGGACCTTCTGCATGTAGAGCGCGACGATGATCTGGAAGGCGAACATGGCCGACAGCGTCAGGATCTGGGCCAGGTTGGCTCCCCAGACGTTGCGCGGGCGGAGGATCCGCAGGGGCATCAGCGGGGTCGTGGCGGTCGCCTGCCTGGCGATGAACGCGGCCAGCAGGGCGAGCGCGAGGGCGCCGAGTCCGAGGGTGTGCGCCGCGAGCCAGCCGTACTGCTCGATCTTGACCACGGTGTAGATGCCCAGCATCAGCCCGCTGGTGACCAGCACCGCGCCGGTGACATCGGCCCCGGCGGCGAGTCCGATCCCGCGCTCGCTCGGCAGCGCTTTGATCGCCAGCGCGATGGTGGCCAGCCCGATGGGCAGGTTGATGAAGAAGATCCAGTGCCAGTTGAGCGCGTCGGTGAGGACCCCGCCCAGCACCTGGCCGATCGAGGCTCCGGCGGCGCCGGTGGAACTGAAGACGCCGATCGCCATCGCGCGCTCCCGGGTCTCGGTGAACAGCGTCACCAGGATGCCCAGCACGACCGCGGAGGCCATCGCGCTGCCGACGCCCTGCAGGAACCGGGCGGCGATCAGCATGCCCGGCCCCGTGGCCGCCCCGGCCAGCACCGACGCCGCCGTGAAGACCGCGTTCCCCGCCAGGAACATGGCCTTGCGGCCGATGAGATCGCCCAGCCGGCCGGCCAGCAGCAACAGCCCGCCGAACGCGATCAGGTACGCGTTGACGGTCCAGCTGATCCCCGCCGGCGAAAAGCCCAGATCCCGCTGGATGGCCGGCAGCGCCACGGTAACGATGCTGCCGTCCACCACCGTCATCAGCATCGTGGCGGACAACACGGCGAGCGCCGGCCACCGTGATCGGTTCAGTCGAGGGGAAGGTGGCGCCATAGCCGTCTCCTGTTCAAGAGGGAACAGAAGAGACCGTAGCAGATGGTTTCGTAACAGACGATCCCTTGCGGATCTATTTCGTCCGCTGGCGCGCCCTCCGTGCCGCCTGCGGCGCCTCGGCAGGTGTGGCCAGATACCCAGTCACCAGGCGACTCATGGCCCGCAAGAGCACCTCACCCTCACCCTCCGGCAGCGCCTCCAGCACCGCCCGATGCACCCCGTCGACGATCTCCTGGCTCCGCCTCGCCACCTCGGCCCCCTTCTCGGTGACCGCCACGATCCGGGCACGCCGATCAACACTGGACGGCCGCCGCTCGGCGAGCCCCGCCTCCTCCAAGGCGTCAACGGTGACCACCATCGTGGTCTTGTCCATATCCCCCAGCTCGGCAAGCTGGATCTGCGTGCGCTCCTCCTCCAGAGCGTGAACCAGCACGCAGTGCATCCGCGCCGTCAACCCGATCTCGGCAAGCGCCGCCGCCATCCGCGTCCTCAGCACATGACTGGTGTGGTCCAGCAAGAACGACAGATCCGGCTCGGTACGAGCGGGCGCCATAGCGATCATGCGCTTATCATACCAACTAGTCCCGTTCTAGATTATCTGCAAGCGGGAGTAATACCAGTGCAGGTCGCAGATCTGCCAGCCCGGCTCATCGGCACTGATCCGGGCAGGCTCGGAAGCGTGGTGGGGTCATCGCCGGATGGTCGCCATCCCGGTCGGCAGCCCGGTCAGCTCGGAGCAGCGTTCCCAGAGCCATGCCGCCAGACGGGGGTCCATCGCCTGCGGCGAGGGCGGCACCTCGGCGCCGTCCTCGAGGTAGCGTCCGGTTCCGGTCGAGGCGGCCAGAAAGAGGGCGGTGGCCGCGGCTTCCGCGGGCGAGTCCTCCTCGGCGATGCGCGCGGAGCGCTCAGCCTGCGGCACCTGCCGCCACTGCATGAGCAGGTCGGTGGCCACCGCTCCGGGGCAGAAGCTGTTGACCTGGATCGGTGGTGCCCGCCAGCCGCCGGGCGAGTTCCAGGGTGAAGCTGACGTTGGCGAGCTTGGTCCGGTCGTAGGCGGTGCGCATGTCGTACCCGTCGAGGGAGTCGAGGTCCTCCAGGTTCCCGGTCGCGTCGCGGTGGCGGGCAGCGGCCACGTTGACGATCGAGCCTCGCCCGGAGTCGAGCATGCCCTCCAACAGGAGCCGGGTGAGCAAAAAAAATAGGCGAGGTGATTGACCGCGAACACCAGTTCCCGGCCGTCCTCGGTCGTCTGGCGGTGCGGCGAGAGGACTGCGGCATTGTTGACGAGATGTCCGGCGGTCCAAGCTCCAGGTACCGCTCGGCGAGGATCCGAATCGAGCGCTGATCGGACAAGTCCGCGATCAGGTGGTCCACGACGCCGCTCTCACCGCCGCGCTGGACGTGCGCCACCGCTTCGGCGGCACGGCCAGGGTCACGGCAGACGAGCGTCACGTCGGCTCCGGCTCGCGCGAACGCCACACAGATGGCCAGACCCAGCCCACGATTGCCCCCGGTGACCAGGCAACGCCGCCCGGCCAGACTCATTCCGGAGGACGAAGCACCGGGCGAGGTTTCCGCGAAGATGTCCACTGTGCTGCTTCCTTTCCTTCCGCCCACCGCGGACAGTGACGGTGGGCGGCCGTGGCAGTCTGGGGTGATCTCATCTGGGGAAAGCCCGCATGGGGAGCAGGTGGATGAGTTTGTCCACGAGGGAGTGCCTCACACCAGGACAACAGGCTGTTCGGGAACACCCGTCGCCAGGATCTCGGTGATCAGGTGGGCGAGGCCGAGCGGGTAGACCGTCTCATGCGTGCGGCGAAGTTCGTCCACACCCCACCATCGGTGCGCCACGATGCCGTCCGGCTGGTCGGCGCGCTCAGGGTCCAGGTCAGCGGCGGTGAGGTAGGCAAGGTAGGTGAGGTAGGCAAGGTAGTAGCGTTCGACCTGGAGTACGTCGATGCCGCCGACCTTGTGCTGCTTGCTGCGTTCGGCAATCTGTCCGGTGAACTGGACGGCATCCCCGCCCACGCCGAGCTCCTCGCGCAGTTCACGGCGGAGCGCGGTCAGATGGTCTTCCTCTGCGTCGAGGGAGCCGCCAGGGGTGGCCCAGAATCCGCTGTCCTCGTCATAGCGCAGCAGCAGCACGCTGCCCGCGTCGTCGAGAGCGACCACACGGGCAGCTTCACGAAGCGGTGGGAGGGCCGCGTCGGCCAGGTCGGGGTGAGCGATTGTCCTGGTGGCCGCCCGGGTGAGTAGCTCCGCGCGCAGCTCGTCCGGACTGGCTGGCAGTTCGGCTACCTCAGTCGCCGCAGGCTGGTCGACGGCCAGCAGCCACCGGGTGTTTCTCGGTAGCGTTCGATACGGCGGTGCGGTCGGATCAACCAAGGAGAGGGTCGGCGTGAGGCATCTGACGATTCGGGTGGCGTGGCACGACACCGGATGGGACGCACGCGTCTGCGCCGCGCCGTCGCGAAACCCGTACTGCGTCGCGCTGCAGCGCGTGCGGGAGAAGCGCAACGACCGCCGCGAGGATGCCCTCGCTGGCCGGGCCCTGTCGGAGCTGCCCGACGACCGGGACCATCCGCCGTGCGTGGAGGAAAACACCCCGTTCATGAACGCCGCGCCGTGGACCCGGACCTTTCGCCATCCCTACGCCACCAGCCCGGACACGAACAGCACCCACGGGCACCTGGCCCCCAGCCGGGTCCTGGTCCAGCCGTACACGACCTTCGCCGTACCGTACTGGTGGATGCTGCGCGGCAACCAGCAGGCCATCGAGGAGCGGATGGCCGATCCGCTCGCCTCGGACATCGACCCCCCGTTCGACAACTCCAAGTGGGTCTTCTCCGCCACCCGACAACAGCAACTGCTCACCCACGTCTTCGACCAGTTACGCCCCCACTCGTCGCTGGTGCTGTTCTACACCAAAAGCGGCCACCCACTCGATGAACGGCACCGCCGCCTGCTGGTCGGCGTCGGCACCATCACGGCCCTCGACACCCAGCAGCACTACCACCAGAGCAGGCCCGGCCCTCAGCAGCCGATGTGGGACCGCCGGATCGGCCACTCGATCCGGCCCGGTGGCGTCGATGGCTTCCTCCTGCCCTACCAGGACTATTTGCGGCCAGCCGGCACACCAGCCGAAGACGCCCGCCGGGTCGCACTCGCCGAAGACATCGCGGTCGGCATCGACGAGGCCCACACCCGCGCCTTCTCCTACGGTTCCGAACTGGCCGGTCCCGACGTCGCCCTGTCCCTGTTGTCCGCCACTCTCGAAGCGGTCCGCCTGATCAGAGCCCACGGCATCGCCGGCGGCCCGTGGCAGGCCCGCGAAGACTGGCTTAATGCCCGTATCGCCGAGCAGTGGAAGGCCCGCGGCTCCTACCCCGGACTCGGCGCCGCCCTGGAAGGTATAGGTCTGCGGCTCGGTACAGCCCTCGTCCGCGAACTACTCACCACTGGCGCGATCCGGCCCGACGAGAACCCCTGGCCGCTCATCAGCGCATTGCTAGAAGGCCGCCAGCCGCCGCCCCGCATCGTCTACGCCAACGACCTGGCCAACCTCGGCGCACTGTGGTCCGCACTGCCACAACCACGCCGCGACCTGCTGCACATGCTGTCGCGCCTGGACATCACCACCGAGGCTGCCACCCGCTGGCTGCACCCGGACCGCCGCGCCGCGTCCACCCGCGCGACGGTCTCCGACGTACAGATCCTGGCCAACCCGTACCGACTCGCTGAGCTCGACCTCGGCTCGGGCGGCTCTGGGGAACGATACGTCGGGCCGATCACCGTCGGCACCGTCGACCGCGGCCTGCTCGGCCCGCTGCCCACCCCGGTGTCGGCACCGGTCCAGCCGCCGTTGACCGGCGCCATGGATCCCCGACGGATCCGCGCCGCCGTCGTCGACGTGCTGCGCCACGCCGCCGCCGACGGCGATACCCTGCTGGCCGAGGGCGAAGCCGCCGAACGCGTCGCCCACCTCGACCTCACCACCCCGCTGATCCTGCCGCCCTACGCCCTGGACTCCCTACCGGGCCTGGGCGACGAGGTCATCCGGGACACGCTGCCCGACCCCGACGGCGTCGCCGTGTCCACCCTGCAACTACTCGAACGCCGCGCCATCGCCGACCGGCTCAGCAAGCTGATCCTGGCCCGCTCCGCCAAGGCCATAGCCTCCCTCGGAGAAGACTGGCAGGCGCTGCTCATCTCCGCGATCGGCTCCGACGTCGTCGACCTCGCCGACGAGCGGCACCAAGCGGCCCTCGCCGAACAGGCCACCGCGCTGGAGACCATCACCACCCGCCGACTGTCGGTCCTGGTCGGCTCGGCTGGTACCGGCAAGACCAGCGTCCTAGGCGGCCTGCTGCGCAGCGCAAAACTCCTCGCCGAGGGCATCCTGCTGCTCGCACCGACTGGCAAGGCCCGCGTTCGGCTGTCACAGGCCGCCGCAGGTGAGGCGATGACCGTCTCGCAGTTTCTGTACCGGCAGGGCCGTTACGACGGCGACCGACAACGTCCCCTCACCGATGGAGTCACCCAAAAGGCTAGGGAACGCGGCCTCTACACCGGTAAACGCACCGTCGTGATCGACGAATGCTCGATGCTCACCGAAGACGACCTCGTGGCGGTCCTCAACGCGCTCAACCTCGGCTTCGTGCAGCGCCTCATCCTGGTCGGCGACCCCAACCAGCTTCCCCCGATCGGCGCGGGCCGACCCTTCGCCGACCTCGTCGCGCTGCTCGACCGCGCCGGGGGAACACCGGCCGCACGCCCGCAGGCGGCAACCGCCGGGGCGCTGGCGCGGCTGTCGGTGCAGCTGCGGGCGGCGGGCGGGTCGCAGGCGCTCGCGCTGGCAGCCTGGTTCACCGACGACAGCCAACCGGTCGACGCCGACCGCATCCTTGCCAAACTCGACGGCCAACCTGCGCTGCTTCCCGCAGAACTCTCCGTCGCCGAGGCACCACAGCTGGCAAACGATGCGATCGCAGGCTCCGATGCCGAAGAGCACGGCCAGCGGCTGGCCACCGTCCTGCCCGGCGGCCAACGCGAATTCGGTGACCTGGAAGTGGTGTTCTGGCGAACCCCCGAGGAACTGCGGGCGGCGCTGCTCGCCCAGATGGCCAAACACGTGGGTGCCGACGGCGTCGCAGGATTCAACACCGCGCTGCACATCAGCGGCAATCTCGTGCCCTTCACCGACCATACTGGTGCCGAACGGTTCCAGATTCTGTCCCCGGTACGGATGCAGCCACACGGCGTACACGAACTCAACCGCCTGGTCCAGGTCACCTTCCGCGCCGCCGAACTCAACGAGGGGCGCTGGTTCGGCGCCGCGCTCGGCGCCGAGGAAATCGTCAAGCGGGACAAGGTCATCTGCGTGACCAACAACTGGATCAAAGGGTGGGACCACGTCGCCGGTGCCAAAGCCGGCGACTACCTGGCCAATGGCGAGGTCGGGCTGGTGGCATCGGTCAAGAACAAGCCCGGCGGCAAACAATGGAGCGTCGCCTTCGCCAGACGGGAAGGCAAGCACTACTACTTCTCCTCCGAAGACGTGCCCAGAGACGGCGGAGGCGCGCTGGAACTGGCCTACGCGCTCACCGTCCACAAGAGCCAGGGCAGTGAGTTCGATACCGTCTTCGTCGTCGTGCCCGAAGCCAGCCGCCTGCTGTCTCGAGAACTCGCCTACACCGCATTGACCCGTGCCCGCCGCCAGCTCATTCTGCTGATCCAGGGCGACGACCCCGGTGTCTTGCTCAACCTCACCAGCTCCGCTCGCTCAGAGACCGCCCGCCGCAACACCAACCTGTTCACCACTGTCGCGGTCCGCCGGCCAGGTGAAACCCAACCCTTTGCCGAGCACCTGCGACACCGGGCCGCCGACGGCACCATGGTCCGGTCCAAGAGCGAAGTGGTCATCCTGAACCGGATCGTGGAGCGTTTCGGCCCGGGCGTCTGCCACTACGAGCAGCGGCTGCCCGGCCCGGTGACCGGCGGACGCCTGTTGCCCGACTTCACCTGGGTCAGCGACGCCGGTGACACCATCATCCTCGAACACCTCGGACGCCTAGACCGTCCCGACTACCGCGCGGGCTGGGAATGGAAACGCGCCTGGTACAAGGCAAACGGCTTCATCGAAGGCACCTCCTTGTTCACCACCGACGAGCAAGGTGGCCTGTCCACCGCGGCAATCGACGCGGTGCTGGACGAAATCCAGAAGAACCTCGAACTGTGAACCGGGTCCGACCGGCGTCACGCCCCCTCGGTCAGGACCACCTCAGACCACGCGGATGCCCGACGGTGACTCCGTGGCGGCCTGCCGTGTTCACCGCTGATCGCACCCCACGCATTACAACACTGCGGCTGCCGGGTGCCGCTCAATTTCCTCTGAGAGCTCCTTCGGCCGGATCCCCCGCCCCGGCCCGGCACATGAAGTGCAGCGTCGGCCATCACCCCCAGGACGTGGTCGGTGACGGGCTGTTGGCGCCCCCGGCTCAAGGCATCTGTCCTGGGGGAGGCAGGCGCTACCGCCGGGTGTCGGTGCAGTCGGCGATGATAGACGGATGGCGGATGACCTTACGGGGCTGGGTGCGCGTGGTTTTGAGTGGATATGCCAGCCCTGACCTCGTGTGTGCTGGGGCCGGGGATCCAGGACTTCAACGCCTCCAAATTCCAACTCGTTGGGGCCTTCCCTGAAGTCCTACGCTGGGACATGGGTCAGGCAGTGGCGATTCTGACCGCGCTCAGCTGCCGTGGGCGCACGAACCCGCCTGTGCATCAGGTAGTCCTGGCTGGCACAGCGGCGGAGATGATCCTTTCCGATGGGTGATTCGGGCACCAGGTGCTAAGAAGGCTTCGCTTTGCTGCCATCTGGATTATCGTCCGATTCGATGGTCGGAGCCTCGCCCTCCTGCGGCGAGACTTCGGCCAGGGCGCCTGGCTCAGATACCCTTGCCACCGAGAGAGTCGGTCTGACATCGGGTATGAGTTCGCGACCTTGGTGCGCCTCGTCGACGGCGGCCTTCAGATCGGCGGTCGTCAGTGCTGCGTCTGTGACTCCGGCGTCAAGCCGTTCCAAGACTCTGAGGCATGCCCGGAAGACCGCGCTGGAAAGATCACCGCCGCTCAGCCCATCGCTGAGTACGGCAAGATGGCCATAGTCAATCCCACTACGTCCGGGAACTCTTTTCGGCGTGTGCATCTCAAGAATCGCCAGGCGGCTGGCGGTGTCCGGCAATGGAAATGGCACGTGGTCAAGTATCCGGCGACGGAACGCGGAATCATAGTTCGACGCAAGATTGGTAGCAAACAGCACAATGCCGTCGAACTGTTGTAGTTCCATCAGCATGACGGCGCGGGTGGAGTTCACAGCCGTGTCGTAGGACTGCCCGACATCCTCGATCCGGCGGCCGAGGAACGAGTCTGCCTCGTCGAAAAACAGGACTGCGTCCGACTCGCGGGCGGCGTCGAAAACCTCCCGAATGTGTTTGGATGTGTCCCCGACATACTTGGATTCCAGTCCGGCGTAGTCCACTTCAACGAGCGGCTTATCCAGTTCGTGCGCGACGGCGCGGGCCGCCAGTGACTTACCCGTGCCCGAAGGGCCGATGAAGTTCAAGGAGACACCGATACGACCATCGAATCCCGGTATATCGTCAAAGCCCCATCCTGTGAGCAGGCTGCGATGCTTCAGGACCAGCAGGTTGCGATGCAGGCGCGTCCTGAGCTCCACTGGGAGAACCAGGTCGGACAGGCCGGCTCTTGGTTTGAGGAGAGAATAGAGTTGAGTCGGATGCTCAGTGGAACTGGAGTTATCGGGGCTTGGTGTACTTAAATGCACATGCAAGTGTGAAACCTGGAGGGGGAGGCGCACCGGCGTCTCTAGAAGCGCGGTAAGGAGTTTTTCTCCCTTAACGCGATTGCTGTACCCGGAGACGGAGATCTTAAGGATCTGGGAAGCCTCTTCGGTGAACTTACTGTCGCCATCGATGTATCGCAGATCCGATAGTGACAACAGCGCCTTTATCTGCCGTGGCGATGGGGCGAGCAGTACTGCCGATGACTTGGGCGAATCGTCCTCGACATAGGCCAGTGTTCGCCGGACATGATCTGTGAGAATCGTTGAGATGCCAACCGGGAACAACGACACGAATTCGGCTATTTCGTCGTCGGGTGATATCATTGTGGCGCCTCCACGGTCAGGATCTGATCGCTCAGTAGGCTCTCGTTGATCGCACGCTGTTCCTCGTATGACGTATTGAGACTTCTCTCAGCAAATGCGGGCGTCTGGCTCAATATTGATTGAATCCTGTCCGGTGTGACCATTTCAAGCTTTGGGTATTTCCGTTTCGCCGTTTCGCCGACGGCGTTGGCATCCCAGATTTTGACCTGGTTCTTTGTCACGCGAATCAGGACCTGGCGGACGGTGATCCCGAACAGAGGGATATCTAAGATCATTCGCAGGACACGGCTGAGGAGATTGGCGAGCCTCTCGGCAACCCAATTTCGAATTTCGATCAAATTGTCCAGAACGGATTCGACAGCGTCGAGAACCATGTCGACAAGTTCATCGACGGTGTCCTCCAGCCATTCGGCAAAGTCGGAGAGCAGGCTCATGCGCCACCATCCGTCTCGGGGAAGAGAAATGCGGTGCGTCGCGTCATTGCCGTGCCACCTTCCAGGCCCGAGCCTCTGCCGCACCGCTCTGGGGCCATGACTTCAATTCATCCGCTTGCCAGCGATCCGGCTCCAACAGGACCTGTCCGGAGATCAAACCCTGCCCGCCGGGAGGATGGTAGATGATGATAAAAGCTGGTTCGCCGAGAACTCGGCCCTGGGTCAGATAAACGTCTCCAGGCCCCTTCCTCAGTGCAGACTCGATCTCCTCGGTCAAACCCCTTGGCAGGGCGTCCGTGCCGATTTTCAATTCCAAGGAAACCTCTTCGATGAAAGCAGAGAGAAACGTCTCTTGAAACTCGAAGAGCTGTGTGAATTTGGTCCGGATCCGGTCGATCCTGCCGAGGCTCGCTTCCACGGGGACTGTCATTTCTCTGTCCAGCAGGTAAACCCATGCGCGTGTTTCACTTGCGTCCATGATGTTCTCGAATGAAAGAACTGGCTTACCCCGCTGTCGGACGTCGAACTCGCAGGTGCACACGGGGCTAGTTTCGCTTGGTCCGAGAACAACACGCACGCGTTCGCCGGGTGCGCATCCGGCTATTATCACCTTCACCTTTTGGGGTCGGAGATCTCTACCGTTGCGGTAACGCCTTGCGGAGCTCGTGCTGGTTTGGCCATCGCTCTTTCCTTTAGGTTCTGAACAGGTATCGGCGCAGGTTATTCTGGCAGGTCACAGCATCGGTTCAATGGGGTCCGATCCCTCGCCCGGCGGAGTGCTGCCTTTACGTCTGTAGAAGTGTGTGAACAGCCGGAGGACCATGGGGGTCTCCAATGTGGCCAGCAATTTGGGGTGCCTCAGCAGAAACTCGCAGACATACATCCAGGCGTGGCCGACCGCAGTGGCCAACGTCAGGGCCGCCCCTGCCGCCACCGCCCCAACGATGATGTTCAGTACCGGGACGAATCTGGCCACCTGCTTCCCGCTCTGCTTGACCGTGGCTTTCCCAACTTCCTTGGCCAGTTGTTCCCCGGCCTCCTTGACGGCCTCTTTGGCAGCCCTTTTGGCGGCTTCGTTCACGAGTTTTTCCCCAGCCATGGTGGCTATTTGTTCGCCGACAACCCTTGCCCCCTGCTGAGTCGCACCGACTCCGAGGACGGTTGCGCCAGCGATCGTTACGATGTGCCCCTTTTGGATCGGCAGGGCGTAGCACACGCTAATCTTGACGAGCATCACGGCTATGGCGGTTGTCACCGCAACGACGTCCGTCGCCGGGATCGGGGCCGCGGCGGTAAGCCCAGCGCCGGCCGAGATGTAGCGAAAGTTCTTGATTATTCGCTTGGCCTCGGAGCGCTGCAAGGAGAAATCCAGGCGTTGACCCGCCTTGATCGCCTTGGCCGCTGCGGGCGCTATTTCGAGCGTGGCTTGGAGTAATTCGAAGAGACCGTGCTGGGGGATCTCCGGCCCACCCAACTGCTTAGTCGGCAGTGAATTGACCATGAGGATCCGTCCGTCGGCACTCAGCGGCAACTTGCGACTTTCGATGTGCTCCGCGAGTTTCAGAGCCCTCTCGTCAATCTGGTCTCCAAGCCGGTGTACGTGCGTGAGCACAAGGATGACCGGGAGATCGAGTTTGTGCATGGCCTCGATCACACTCATGTGAGTGTCCAGGAACCGGCTCGTGAGAGTGTTGACCACGAACCAGGCCGCATGAATACGATCTTCCTGCGGGCCGATGCGGGACGCAGTGATGACCTTGTTAAGATCTGAGATTATATCGTCTAAATTATCGCGACCGACTTCGAATCCCCGGTTGTCGTAGATCGTGATGATGTCGTCTTCGTTACGCTGACAACGTCTGATGTACGGAGTGACCGCGTTACCGATTCCTGTCTCGCCGAGGTTCATTCCGAAGAAGGAATTGATCAGAGTCGTCTTCCCTGCACCGGAATCTCCAAAGACGATGAGATTGAATCGGCCGATCTCGGCGAACGCGTCAGTACATGCTGCCGACATTACAGAGATCAGATCGTCGAGATCGATTTGCTCGTTCAAAACGCTCCCCTGGAACAACTTCAGGCCGTGGCGGATTAGGGAATCGCCTGGTTCTCTGCTCTTGATCTCTATCCTGCCAGGTATGTTGCCACGGTTTGGACCGATATACAATGACGGCTATCGAAGCTCATCTTGTTTCCTGTCGCCACTTAGCTAGAACACGGGAGACGCTTTGCCTCAAGAACTGGACATAAGTGGACATAGATCTCCGTTTGGCAGCAAGCTGCGACAGTTGCGGGCTGCCGCTGGCTTGTCGCTCGCGGATCTGGCGGAGCGGACCCACTACAGCAGAGGTCACCTCAGCAAAGTTGAGCGCGGGGAGAAATCGCCAACAATAGATCTTGCTCGTCGATGTGATGTCGCAATCGGCGCGTCTGGCACGCTCGCGGCCTTGCTTTCCGTTCGTGCGTCGGATGAATCTGCTGTCGCGCCCCAAGGCCCAGGACTGGCTGATCTTGCTCGGGCGGCCGAGGACTCGTCGTGGCCCGGTGTCTCTGGGGGTGACTGGATACTTCGACTGGAAGCCGACGGAGCGGGTCAGTTCTTGGCACCAGGCCGCCGCGGTAGCGAATGGCTGGAAGATCCAGGGGTTCTGAGTTGGGCTGGGGCTCCTCGCGCGGCTGCACCGGACGTCGCAACTCTGGGCTCAATGTTCGCGAACATCCGCGAACTCGGCCGATCAGAATCCGCGAGTTCGGTGTTGCCAATGGCCATCGCACTTCTCCACGTGGTGAGGCGATCAGTGGCCGGTTCCCGAGGAGCAGCCCATGTGGAGCTGACCATTCTGGGTTCTCGCATTGCGGAGTTCGCCGGATATATGGTCCAGGAGATGGGCGACTCGCGTTCGGCCGTGTGGTGGACCGAGCAGGCTGTGCGCATAGCGGCGTTGGTAGGCGACCGCGACATGTCGTCATATGCGCTGGTCAGGCGATCATTGATCGCGCTCTACTGTGAAGAGCCGACGCAGGTTGTGGCGTTCGCCCAACAGGTGGGTCGTAACCCCGAAGTTCCGTCGAGGATCCGCTGGCTCGCGGCTCAAAGAGAGGCACAGGGCCATGCTCTCAGGTGATCGAATGCATTGCATGCGTGCCTTGGACGAAGCCCGTGCTCTGGCGGATCAAGACTCGGTTGACCACTCGGCGCCCGGATGGACGCTGGGACCGACGACCGCGATGGATCTTACGGCAATTGTGTACGGCTGGTGCCATTATGATCTTGGTGTGGTCGCGGAGGCCGTCGTCTCCCTAGACCGCGAAGTGCCACGTCTTCCTGCCGGAGCGCGCCGGACACGAGCTCGGTTCTCCTTGCGACAGGCGTTGGCGCACGCCGCCAACGGTGACGTCGCCGTGGCGTGCGCAATCGTGGAGAACGTTCTCGACGACATCGTCCGGGTCGACTCGGCCACTATACGAATCGACCTGCGTACCTTCGCGCGAACCATCGGACGATGGCATCGTTCCCGAGTCGTCGCCAGTCTGCAAGCGCGGCTTCTCGGAGCACTTCAAGGACCCGTCTACCGATGACTTCCCGTCCTGCCAGCCACATGAGCCCCCATCGCCACATGGTCTTCATCAGCTTCCGTACCGCTGACGGTGGACAGACGGCGGAGCTCATCGACATGGAACTTCGTCGGGTCTTTGGTGACGAGCACGTTTTCCTGTCCGCCAGATCCATCCCTGTGGGCGCGCGGTTTCCTGAAGTGCTGCGTACTGCCCTGTACTACATCCGTAGATCGTTTTGCTGTTTGACCTCCGCATCGTCGTCGAAGGCGGGATGGTCTGCGGGTGTCCTTACCCTTCTCCTACGATCTGGTCGTGTCCTGGGATGCAGAACTCGCCGCGCTGACCGCACGGGTCGCTGACCCGCTGTTCGTCCGGCCCGAACCCAAGGCGAGTTTCGGTGATCTGGTCCGCGGCCTGCTGGCCGACGTTCCGCGCAAGAACTCCTGGCAGTTGTCCGACCA
>NZ_JBDPLV010000036.1:0-111443 GCF_039871605.1 Acrocarpospora sp. B8E8
ACGACCTCGCCGCCCACAGCCTTGCCGATCAGGCCACCGCCCGCGCATCACGATCCGGAGTACGGCGGGACAGCCTCCCCTTTTCACGCCGCAGCGGCGTCACCCCGGGGCACGAAGGACTCATTCATGACACGCTCGGCCGCAGGCAGATAAAGACCCGGATGCTCATGCACGATCCGCCGCGTCAGCCTGCCCCACAACACCTCATCGACCAGCTTTCGGACATGCTCCCGATGCGGCAACTCGGCTCTGAGCGGGGATTCGGGGAACAGCTCGGTCATTCCTCTGCCAGCCTTGCAATCCGCGCCGCCGCCCTGGTGTCGAACACCTCGATACGCTGATCCCGGCTGCGGCCCCAGGTGAAAACCCAAGCTCCATCCGTAAACCACGCCATCACCCGTATCGGGCCACGCGCCCGCGAGATCCGCACCGCGGGCACCCGCTCAGGCCCAAGCTCAACAGCCGGACTCACCCCCAGCGTGTGCAGATCCCACGCCAGCCGCACCAAGTGCACGTACTGTTGCTGTCCAATCTCCAAGGTCGAGCCTTGCTCAGTCGCCGCCGAGCTCATCTGGATTCCCGGGATCCGTGGTACCGCCGCAGGCCGCTCCATCACGCACCCTCGTTTGCAATCGCTATGGCAACAGCCGGCGCCGCCACCGCGTTGGCGGCCAGTCCCGTGTTGACCAGGTGCGCACACGCGATCGGAGGGTTACTGCATAGGGGGTGCATATCGACTCCCGACGTCTTTGGCGATACGTCGTTGAGCCTCGTACAGCGCTATAGTCCCTCTACACCGCGACTAAGGACGTCTTGGGACATCTTGAAGAAAGTGTAGTACGTCCCTTCTCTTCCGGCCTTATGGCATGACCGCGATCCGCGCAGGCTTCCACTTAAGGCATCGGGTGGCCAGGCCGCAACGATCGCTCACTTCGGTGCGCGTCGTACAGGGTCGGGGCGATCGACGCCGTGCCCTCCTTCGTCGGGCCTCGGCACCGTGTTGGCATGGCTCGCATGGCAATCTTTCCAACGGATTCGCTAACGCCGACCGCCCAAGAGCGCATCGGAGACAACCAGATCTTGGTGGGAGTCGGGAGGCCCTGCCGCGCGGGATATGCGCGGGATGATCTTGCGAGGAGTCATGCTCAGCTTGAGTTTGGACGCAGGTCAGAGACTAGGTACTGGCACCACGCAGAGTGGTCTTGAAGCCGCTGAGCCAAGTTCTGCTCTCGCAGATTCGAGAGCTGGCCGCAAAGCGTAATGCCGAATTGTTCTCATAGGTGATCAAGGTCGGCACTTTGTGCCGCGCGGCCCTGCGCTCTGCCGAGAGGCCGTTCTCGCATGCGGCCGAACATGGGTCGCAGTGATCGACCGCGGCACAGCCTTTCTGAACCAGTCCGAAGCCGTTATGGCAGCATCAATCGAAGGGGTGATCAACGCAAGTAGGTCTCATCTCTCACAGATTGATAAATTTCCCGCATAAGAGTTTCGCAGAGGCCAAATATTCGCCCCTCTAGCTTCAGGAACGCCGGGTCGCTTGGCAACGTAGCACGCTCTCCGTGAGCAATATTGTTCCTAAGTTTCAGGAGGCCATCCATCGTGCTCGTAAACTGATGAAAATCGCTTTCGTCAAGAGCAAGGAGCGCCAGGTTACGTCTTAACACGGACGCGGAAAGATTGGAGTCTGCGGACGCGACAGAACGGGCATCAATAGTTGCAATTTGGCCCTGAAGTCCAATAATAGCTTGTATTAGCTCAGCATCCTTCATTACTTGTCGAGCGCGAGTAGCTGATGAGTCGTAAGGGTCTGCCACTTCAGATGCCCGATAATTTTTAAACCGATCAACGAGACAGGCCGCATAAAGTTGAGGCTTTAAATGCATGATCTGCACTTGGGCGTTATTAATCACGATGGCATACTGCTCAAGCGAGAATTTGGCGAAACCTTCAAGATGCGCATAGAGCATGACTAATAGCGCTCGTCGGCGCACTGCATCCGCTTCAATTTTCGCGGACGTAAATAGATTCCGCAAGTGCCGGATCTCATCTCGGCGCCATGTTAACTCATTCTCTAATACAGCCCGTATCGCCGCGGCTTCTCTGGTTGACATCACTGAAGTATGGCGGAGAGTTTTTCGGAAAAGTAGTCGATACGCTGCCTGTACGCTTGGGCAGTGTTCTTCCCCCCGCCAGTTAGAGATCGCATGCCCGGAGATTTCTTTATTTCAGCTATGAGGCGCCCAAGGCGTTCCATCTGATTTGAATTTTGGGGATCTAGCTCACCAAGAATTGGCTGAATTCCTAGCGCGAGGCCCTCGAAGTGGTAGACCGCAAATTGCCCTCGAATGTTCTGCTTTGAGTCAACAGACCCGAATATGCGTTGCCCCAATTCCGCAGCACATGCTCCCCCCGCAGCTGCAAGCACCTCGAAAGTGCGCAAGAAAATGGGTTCAGCCGTTTCTGGCGTGAAGGGGTTAACGTCGCCATCCGGAACAAGACCGGAAGCCGCCTCCATGTAATCGGTGAGAAAATCTCCCACCTCATGGCGATATCTTCCCCCCCAATGCAAGAATGCAAAGAAGCGGAGTACCAACTCCTGGTCATACCTCTTCTCTCTTTGGCCCTCTGCCACAGTTCCTGTACAGTAGCGGAAACTGGGCGTCTTGGACAAACGGATGATTGTGTCATTGAAGTCGGCGCTTAGTAGACGAATTGTGCAATTGCGAATCTCTTGAGCCTCGAGCGACTCCCCACCGGAGTTGAGCCGCTTAAACATGTAATAGCGCAGTCGGCGATCGCTCTCCTTTCTCAGGATCTCAGCCCGTATAAAGTTTCTTTTCAGTCGCCGGGAGAGGGCCGCCGGCAGCGTATCGTAGGTATGATCATTCAACTCTGTGACGATGTCACAGTCTTCCAGCCTTAGGGGTCCTTTTTCGGCCCCTTCCTTCGGAGGAAGCAAGCCACGGAAGTTTAGATACGATGAAATCCGCTGAAGCCCATCAATGAGTTCGAAAACGTTCTCCTCAACCTCCATCAGGAATATTGGGGGGATCGGTAGTTCGAGAATTAGGGTCTCAATAAAACGAGATTGGGCGCCGGGGGTCCACCTAAACAAGCGTTGATATTCCGGTTGGATAACTAGCTCACCTGTTGTGTACATGTCTGCTAGCTCGTTGAATGAGATATCGAGCTGTCGCGTTCGGACATTCGATACTTTGTTGTCAACCGCATCGATGAGCCGGACATCTTGGCTCAAAGTAGGATCAGTAGTCATATTTCTCCTCGAGGAGGGTTCCACGGCTTAGGGTATCTAGTCGGCACATGATCGGAGAGACTTGGCGCTGGTTAAGCGTTCGGGATCAGCGATAGATACCAGCCTGTGACACAGCCTCGCCCACGTCCTCCGCCACCTCGAGAGAGGTGGGCCACTCCAGGACGCGCACTTTAACCTCCGGGTGGTCATACACGTACTCGTCGGAGGGCGGTGTGGAGTAGGTGTGGCAACCGCTGCGGCGTCCGTAGACCGTTTCTCCCTTACGATCGCCTGACTTCGGTCGGCCGCCGTAGGTGGTTGGGGGCGATCGGCGGGTTGGGACTTCGTTTCTCAGCTCCAACCCAACGGACACGTAGGCCGGGGTTGGCGGAAGTACTGCAACGCGTACTGCAACGGAGGCACACAACGCCTCGCGTTCACGTGCTCCGGCACTTGGTCACGGTCGGATGGTAGTCCCCTAGTCACGGCCCGGATGGTCCTGATAGAGAAGAGGTCAGCTGGGCCGGATAGGCCAGCCAGTTGCCTTGCGAGTGGTCGGCGATCTTCCAGGAAGAGCGGGGGGAGGAGGGCGGCGCGGGAAGTGTCTGGCGACCTGTCGTGGGAGCTACCCCCCCGCTAGGGTGTGGATCCGACTGCTCCGGGCCGTGGGGAACATGTGGAAATGGTCAGCATCGACAGGCTCAAGATCCGGGACGTTGTTCCAATTAGTCATAGGAGTCGAGCGGTTTCCTTGGCGTAGGCGGGCGGGCTTGTGGCAGACGCGCCAGCGGTCGAGAGTAAGCCGTATCACTCGCGGTGATGAGGCGAGAGCCTTTAGAAAGCGCCACCGAGCGCCTCCTGATCATGGTCTGTTCCGTGACTGTTCCGTGGGAGCGCCGAAACCGGCGGCAACCGATGAAAGGTCGCGGAAAGCTTATGCCCTGGTCAACGGCTAGATCCATGGGCTCTTGCAGGTAGCCCAAGAGTGCATCGGAGAACACCCAGATCTACGAGGGCACCAACCAGATCCAGCGGATGGTGATGGCCCGCCAACTCCTGAAGTAGCCCCTGACATACAGGAACCCCGCCATACGGGGTTCGATGGCGGGGTTCCTTGTGTCCGATTCGACATCCTAAACGATCACTGTTCGGTCCCTGCTCCGAGAGATCGGCTGCGGCCAGAACAGGCGGTCGTCGATTGCCTGCCGGGCGTGATCGTGGGAGCCCGGCATCATGTGGGCGTAGAGCGTGAAGCCGGATCGGCATGCCTGGCCGGTTCAGAGCCAGGAGACGTCGCGGATGATGTAACCGGTGGTCATGAGCGCCGGATGTCTGGGCATGCCAATCCTCCCCCTGGTAGGATTGGAGTATGGGTGAACCGTTGAGGAGCGACAAGATGAGCATCACCGTGCCTTCAGATGTTGCCGCCGAATTGCGGGCCCGGGCAGGGCAGGGCAACGTCTCGGCGTATGTCACCCATGCGCTGGTCCGGCAACTGGAGCACGATCGGTTGGGAGACCTGGTAGCGGAGCTCCGGGAGTTTCATGGCCCGGTCACCGAAGAGGAGTTGGCGGCGGCGCGGGCTGAGTGGCCGAGGTCGTGAAGCGCCGACAGCGGGTACGTCCGCGCGAGCTTGGTGCGCTCATCCTCGACAACGAAGGCCTGTCGCGTGCGGCGACGGACAGGGCGATGTACGTCCGATTGCACGCGGCACACCTGGATGGTCGGCGTGTCCTCACGTCAGCCGCCATTCTGGCTGAGGCGCTGCGTGGTACACCACGTGACGCCGGGATACATGGTGTCCTCGGGGGTGTGGTGGTCGAACCGGTCAGTAAAGAACTGGGGGAGCGGGCCGGGAAATTGATCGGCGCGGCGGGACTGGCCACGGACCAGGCCGTTGACGCCATGGTGGCGGCCACGGCATTGGCCCAAGAAGGCCCTGTCGTGATCGTCACGTCCGACGTGCCGCACCTCACCGCTTTGACGGCGGGCCATGAGCGCGTACAGACCGTCCATGTCGACAAGATCGGCCGGTAGCTGCCGGTCGTAGCCGAGCCATCACTTCTCGTACGGCAGCCGCACAGTAACGGCAAGGCCGCCCTCGTCGCGTGGCCGAGCGGTGACCGTGCCGTCGTGCGCGCTGGCGATGGCCCGGACGATCGACAGGCCGAGGCCGCTGCCGCGGTCGGAGTTCAGCCGGTCGCCGCGTAGCCGCCGGAACGGCTGGAAGATCGCCTCGATCTCGTAGGCCGGTACGGCAGGGCCGGTATTCTCGACCACCAACTCCACCATGTCGCCGCGCCGCCGGCTGGTCACCCATGCCGCGCTGTCCCGCAGGTTGTGCCGGATCGCGTTCTCCGCAATGGCCCGGATCACCTCACCGCGACCGTGTCCGGTACGACTTCTCCGTGTACTCGCTGAAGATATTCCACAGCGTGCTCCGCGGCCGGGTCGTGGTTCAGCCGCTCCCGGTAGAAATGAAGCCGATCCTCGCAGTCGTCGATGATCTCGCTCCACGTTCGGGCCCAAATGCGTACGCCTCCCTCCCACTCGGCGATGCAGCCCGGTGGGCGGTTCGGTGCGCTGGCATCCCGCCTGACGATGTCCGTCATCTCGGTTGAGACGACCCAGAAGTCCCAGGCAACGCGGGCGTCACGGAATTGCGGGTCGCTGACGATCGCCTCCGCGTAACTCTTGATCTGGGCGACCTCTACCTGGCCGATCTTGACTTTGGGAGCCTTGAGCTCGACTACAAGGTGTTCTCGCCCGGCGCTTCCGCGGTGTGCGCGTCCGAGTAGGAGGTCGACGATGCCTGTCCTGCCGTCGTCGCGACGGACCGGATTCAGCTCGCCATCCTCGGGCTCACGGCCCAATTCTTTGAGATGACGTATCAGCACCGCATCCAGGCTCTGGTCGCTGACCATCAGCGCGTAGGCGTCGCCGAAGATCCAGGTCTCACGTTCCAGGATTTTGTGTAGTTCGCTTCGTTCCTTGATGGTTCGGCTGATCTCTGGCTCGAAGACGAGTTTCTTCAGGGCCGCCAGGAAATCGAGCCGGTCACTTACCTGTCCGGTTGCCTTGATCACTTCGGAGAGGCTCGTCCGCTGGAGGATTCGTTTGAGCTCCTCCTGTTCCGACTGGGGCAGCCGGAAGAGTTCGTCCAGCACCGGATAGAGGCCGCTCGGGTCACGAGAGATGATCTCGCGGAGAAGGCGCAGAGTAGTCCTCTTGCTCTGCGTCACGCCGGGTAGACGCCGAGAGATCCTGGTGGCCACCTCGTCGAACATCTCGCGTTCGACCGCCTGGGCTGGCTGGGCGGGCTCCTCGGAGTAGGGATAGACCCCCTCGGACTTCCATTCCTGGATGAGCCTGACTCGGCGCTCCTGGTCGCGTCTCTTGACGTGCGCACGCAGCGTTTCCCGCGCGAGCGCGAGGAGGGGGCCGATCTCATCCATCTCCGCCAGCGGCAGGTCATTCCGACGCTCGACGAAGCCGTCCCAGAGCAGGTACGCCGTGAAGTGGTAACCGGGTGCTTGAATACCAGGCGAGGGTTCATCCAGTACGACGCCATTGGCATCACAGAGAGCGAGCACCCGGCCGACATCCTTCGGCCATTCGATGACACGGAGCCTTGGTTCGGTGTGACCGTCCGTGTCTGGCCAGGGCACCCGGTATTCGGCCATGTCGGTCCACACTGTGGCGGGATCAAGGGCCGTGCCCTGATAGACGATCCGCACATCGAGATTGGCTGCCAGAAATGGCGCGAAGGTCGAGGCCAGCTGCTGAGCTGTGTCGTCCTGGGTAAGTCGGGTAACGAAGTCCGCGGGGACCGACGCTTCCACCCGCGTCCCATACGGCTCCCGTACGTACTCTGGTTCGGAAATATCGAAATCAGCAGGTCGGTCGACTGCTCCGCTGATCACCGTTCGTTCGATCCGACCGTCTGCCGCCTTCGCGACCGTGACCCAGCGAACTTGCTCGCCGAGCGCGAACGCGCGGAGCCTGCCTTGCCCGCTGCGCCCGTGGAGCCCGCGCTTCAGCTCCGGGGAGACCTTGGCGGTGGTCTTCCAGGACCCGCCTAGGCCCCCGAAGTAGTTCGCGCAGGAGGCATTTGGCATGCCATGGCCGTTGTCGGTAACGCGAACCGACTCCACACCGTCCAACTCATTGAGCTCAACGTCGACGACGACGAGGCTCGCTTCCGCGTCCAGCGCGTTCCAGATCATCTCCGCGACCGCACCCACCGGGTCCTTCTGCTTGGCAAGGCGCAGTAGATGGTCCGGTTTAGCCTCGATGTGAACGGTACGCACGCGGCCACTATCCCAGACGACGTGCGAAATCGCGCGCAAGATCGCTAGATCAGAGCACGCTCAAGGGCTACTCGGATTGCTCGCAAGATCTTTGAGTTCCAGCAGAAGGATCCCGGGCTCGGGTAATATCGACACAGGTCGAGAGGCGCTGCAACGGGCGGGAGCCCGCCACGCTCGGCTGGAACCACCCTCTCAAGGTCGCCTCCCACCGTGGGAGGAGCCTCTCTGTGAACCGGACGAATGCGCTGCGGAACCTGCTGAGCGAGCGGGTCGCCGTCCTGGACGGCGCGTGGGGCACGATGCTTCAAGGCGCGAATCTGGCCCCTGAGGACTACCGGGGTGAGCGCTTCGCCGACCACGAGCGTGATCTCACCGGCGACCCGGACATTCTCAACATCACCCGGCCGGACCTCATCCTCGACGTGCACCGGCAGTATCTGGCCGCCGGCGCCGACATCACCACCACGAACACGTTCACCGCGACGCGCGTGGGGCAGGCCGACTACGGCGCCGAAGCCTACGTACGGGAAATGAACCTGCGCGGCGCGCAGCTCGCCCGGCAGGCGGCCGACGAGTTCGGCGGCAGGTTCGTGGCCGGGTCGATCGGACCGCTGAACGTCACGCTCTCCCTCTCGCCACGGGTGGACGACCCGGCCTACCGCGCGGTGACGTTCGACGACGTGCGCGCCGCCTACGCGGAGCAGATCGAGGCGCTGGCCGAGGGCGGGGTGGACCTGCTGCTCGTCGAGACGATCTTTGACACGCTCAACGCCAAGGCCGCCATCGCCGCCGCCCGCGAGGTCGCTCCCGACCTGCCTTTGTGGATCTCGGTGACCATCGTGGATCTCAGCGGGCGCACCCTGTCGGGGCAGACCGTCGAGGCGTTCTGGCGTTCCATCGAGCGGGCCGAGCCGCTGGTGGTCGGCGTGAACTGCTCGCTGGGCGCGACCGAGATGCGGCCGCACGTGGCCGAACTGGCCCGACTCGCCGGGACGTACGTGGCGTCCCACCCCAACGCGGGCCTGCCCAACGCGTTCGGCGGCTACGACCAGACGCCGCAGGAGACCGCCGAACTGCTGGCCGACTTCGTCGGTGCGGGCATGGTGAACATCGTCGGCGGTTGCTGCGGGACGACCCCGGCCCACATCGAGCGCGTCGCGTCGGCGGTTGCCGGGCTCGCTCCGCGCGAGATCCCCGCGCCCGGCAAGGCCACCCGGTTCAGCGGCCTGGAGCCGTTCGCGATCGGGCCGGACACGGGCTTCGTCATGATCGGCGAGCGGACCAACGTCACCGGCTCCGCTCGATTCCGGCGGCTCATTGAGGGCGGCGACCACCAGGGCGCGGTGGACGTGGCCTTGGAGCAGGTGCGCGGCGGGGCGAACATTCTCGACGTGAACATGGACGCCGACCTGCTCGACAGCGAGCAGGCGATGACCACGTTCCTCAATCTCATCGCCACCGAGCCGGAAGTGGCCCGAGTTCCGATCATGGTGGACAGCTCGAAGTGGAGCGTCCTCGAAGCGGGGCTCAAGTGTGTCCAGGGCAAGGGCGTGGTCAACTCGATCAGCCTCAAGGAGGGCGAGGAGCCCTTCCTCGCCCAGGCCCGGCGGGTACGCGACTACGGCGCCGGTGTCGTGGTGATGGCCTTCGACGAGCAGGGCCAGGCCGACACCACCGAGCGTAAAGTGGCCATCTGCGGCCGCGCGTACGACCTGCTCACCCAGCAGGCCGGCTTCGCCGCGGAGGACATCGTCTTCGACCCCAACGTGCTGGCCGTGGCCACCGGCATCGCCGAGCACAACGGGTACGCCAAGGCGTTCATCGACGCCCTGCCGCTCATCAAGGAGCGCTGCCCCGGGGCCAGGACCAGCGGCGGCATCTCCAACCTCTCCTTCTCCTTCCGCGGCAACGACGTGGTCCGCGAGGCGATGCACTCCGCGTTCCTCTTCCATGCGGTACGAGCCGGGCTCGACATGGGCATCGTCAACGCGGGCCAGCTCGCCGTCTACCAGGACATCCCGGCCGACCTGCTGGAACTCGTCGAGGACGTGATCTTCGATCGCCGGGCCGACGCCACCGACCGGCTGGTCTCCTTCGCCGAGACGGTGAGCGGCCGCGGCACCGCCCGCGTGGTCGACCTGGCCTGGCGGGACGCGCCGGTGCGGGAGCGACTCGCCCACGCTTTGGTGCACGGCATCGTGGACTTCATCGAGGCCGACACCGAGGAGGCCCGCCAGCAGGCGGAACGCCCGCTGGACGTCATCGAGGGCCCGCTCATGGACGGCATGAAGATCGTGGGCGACCTGTTCGGCTCGGGCAAGATGTTCCTGCCGCAGGTGGTGAAGAGCGCGCGCGTGATGAAGCGGTCGGTCGCCTACCTCGAGCCGTACATGGAGGCGGAGAAGGAGCAGGCCCGGCTGGAGGGGCGCCTGGACCCGGGGCGCGGGCAGGGCACCGTCGTGCTCGCCACCGTCAAGGGCGACGTGCACGACATCGGCAAGAACATCGTCGGGGTCGTGCTGGGCTGCAACAACTACAAGGTGATCGACCTTGGGGTGATGGTGCCTGCGTCGGTCATCCTGGACACCGCGATCGCCGCGAACGCCGACGTGATCGGGCTGTCGGGACTGATCACCCCGTCGCTGGACGAGATGGTGACCGTCGCCGCGGAGATGCAGCGGCGCGGGCTCAAGACACCGCTGCTCATCGGCGGCGCGACCACCTCGCGCCAGCACACCGCCGTCCGGATCGCCCCGGCCTACAACTCCGCCACGCTGCACGTCCTCGACGCGTCGCGGGTGGTCGGCGTCGTCTCCGACCTGCTAGACCAGGATCGGGCCGAGACCCTCGCCGCCGACACCCGCGCAGAGCAGGCGCGCCTGCGCGAACTGCACGAATCGCGGGTACGGCAGCCGCTGCTCCCGCTTGCCCAGATCCGGGCCAACCGGTCCCAGATCAGCTTCGACGATCTGCCCGTGCCGGCCTTCACCGGCGTACGCACCGTGACGCCCTCGATCGCCGAGCTGCGGGAGTTCATCGACTGGCAGTTCCTCTTCCTCGCCTGGGAGCTCAAGGGCAAGTACCCGGCGATCCTCGACATGCCCGAGGCTCGCGAGCTCTTCGACGACGCGAACACGATGCTCGATCAGATCATCGCCGACGGCTCATTCAAGACAGTCGGGGTGTACGGCTTCTGGCCCGCCCACGCCGAAGGCGACGACATCGTGGTGAACGGCGTCCGCCTGCCGATGCTCCGCCAGCAGACCGCGAAGCCGGAAGGCCGCCCCAACCGCTGCCTCGCCGATTTCGTCGCCCCAGCCGACGACCATCTCGGTGGTTTCGCCGTCGCCATCCACGGCGCCGACGAGCTCGCCGCCGCGTACGAGGCCGAGCAGGACGACTACCGCGCCATCATGGTGAAGGCCCTGGCCGACCGCCTGGCCGAGGCGTTCGCCGAGTACATCCACCTGCGGGCACGCCGCGACTGGTTCGAACCCGACGCCAACCCCGCCATCCCGGACCTCCACGCCGAGCGCTTCCGCGGCATCCGCCCCGCACTCGGCTACCCGGCCACCCCCGACCACAGCGAGAAGCGCGAACTCTTCGACCTGCTCGGCGCCGAACCGCTGGGAATCGGCCTGACCGAGTCGTACGCGATGACTCCGGCCGCCGCGGTAAGCGGCCTCCTGCTGGCCCACCCCGACTCGCGCTACTTCACCGTCGGCCGAATCAACCGCGACCAGGTGGCCGACTACGCCGCCCGCCGCGGCGTCCCCCTGGCAGAAGCGGAACGCTGGCTCCGCCCCAACCTCGCCTACGACCCAACCTGACCGGGCAGAATCGAGCGGCTGCCGATCACTGCGGCTGGTCGGCGGCCTCGCCTACTTCTTGTTGCTGCGATCGTAGGTGCCCCCCTTGCAGTTTGGGCAATCCCTCCAACGCCAGGGCAGAAAGGCGGAGTACAGCTTCCCCGAGCCATCACACCGCCCGCATTTCGACTTCGGATGGCGCGATCCACTGTTCCACGCCATTACGAGGATAAGGATCACGATGCAGGCGAACCAAAATCCGCCCCATTGCACATCGGTCATGGCATTGGCCTTCCAGCGGTCAGCTGTCCATTACCTTGACGCTATGTCGGGTATGTCACAGGGCAATGGAGTTAAGACATTGTGACTCCAGGATTTTTATGCCGGGTCGCCTGCGACTGACCAGGGAGCCGGGCTCCCTGCAAACCGGGAGCGTGACTAAGACGTGAACTCGGCTGGCCTTAAGGCGCCTCAGCACAGAAGATCCCGATGTCGAAATCAGCAAATGCGAACGACGCATGCTTAACGGCTGGGGGGCCCTTGACATGCGGTTGAGGTTGATTAGCCCGACGTTGGGGCGGTGGGATTCCAGATCAGGGGTGGAGCTGGTGGTCCTGCTGGCGCACCTTGCGCTAATTCACCGTCGGCCGGATCAACCGTGACCAGGTGGCCGACTACGCCGCCCGCTGCGGTGTCTTGCTGGCCGAAGCAGAACGCCGGCTCCTGACCGCCACACGCGATCTTGGCAGCGGGGTTCGCGACTGGGAGCATTGCGCCCCATGGATATCGAGGGTTTCTGGGATCTGATCGAACGTTCCGGTCGTGAGGCCGCAAGCCGGAAGGAACGCTTGGCTTGGTTGGAAGGTGAGCTCTGCCGTCGGTCGGTCGAGGAGATCGTCGACTATCAGGCCTGCTGGGACGTGACCGCGAATCGCGGCTGCAGGTTCGATCTGTACGCGGGGTACTGGTTTGTATTCGGGAGCGGGTCGATCGACGGGTTCGAGTACCTCGTGTACTGGCTGATCAGTTTGGGCCGTGCGACGTTCGAGGCCGTAGCCGATTGCCCGGATCATCTCATCGAGCAGCCCCAGGTGCTTGCCGCGCGGAAGGGGGAGTACGCGTATTACCACCTCTCACGGAGAAAGCAGAAAGAGTCGACCTGGACGGAGGAGGACCGGTACGAGTTCGAATTGCTGGCCTACGTGGCGTTTGACGCTTACGCGAAGGTCACTGGAGAAGGCGACGACGACGTCTTCGAGGCTGTTCGTGCTCGGGGAATCCGCTCCGAATTCCCGCTCATGCTGGGAGTCGATGGTAGTGATCTTCGAGGCGAACACTGGGATCTAGGTGATGATCAGGAATTGGCGCGCAAGCTCCCCCGGATCGCCCGCTACCGAAACTCAGGCGAACTCTAAAGATAGAGCGGATTCACCACGGGTACGGCCCACTCGACACTCTGCTCTTGCGTGACCTTCAGCCGGTAGGCACTTCCGGGACGTTCAGGCGCCCATCCCTCGCCAAGCGCCACCGTGATGCACCTCGCGACGAGAGCGGGGCGAACGCTGACGCCTTCGAGGTACAGCCAGTTGTCTAGGCGGTGGTAGGGGAGGGTCACCATGAGGACGCTGCCGGGGTCGGCGGCCAGCTGGACGCCGAATGCCATGGGTGACCAGCCCATCCCCTGGTCATAGGTGGGCTTGTGGCGAACCCGCCAGCGGTATGACGTGTCACCGACAGTGATGAGGCGGGAGCCCTTCTTTGGCAGAGTCACGGGATCTCCTGATTCTTATCGACCTTGTGGAAGTCCCTGTCCACTGACGAGACCTGCCGATGATGTTGTCCGGCTTGTCATCGAGCCCCTCGACCTCACTAAATCAGTTTCACCCTTGAAGGTGAAATCCATTTACCCTTCTGTCGGAGCGGGCACGTTAGTGCAGGTGGTGGGCGAAGAAGGTGGTGATTCGGTGCCAGGCGTCGGGGGCCGAGGTGGGGTCGGGGCCGATGCCGGCTACGCGGAGGAGGGGGCGGAGGAGGCGGGGGCCGGAGAGTTCTTCGTTGAGGAAGGCGTGGCCCGCGGTGGCGTATTCCTTCACGTCGTGCGGGATGTTGGCTTTGGTGAGGGCGGATTCTAGTTTGGGGGCCGCGTTTCTGAGGGTGCGGTCGCGGGCGCCGTACGTGGCGACGATGGGGCAGGAGCCGGTGAGGGTGGTGTCGAGGTCGCGGGGGAGCGGGCCGTAGTTCGTGGAGGCGGCGGCGAAGCCGGTTGTGGTGGTGAGGAGGGCGAAGGCGCCGCCCATGCAGAAGCCGATTACGCCGATTTTTCCGGTGCAATCCGGGGATGTGGTCAGCCAGGTTCTGGCGGTTTCGATGTCGGCGAAGGGGCGGCCTTCGCGTTTGTTGAGGGCGCGCATGGTGGAGACGAGGCAGCGGCGGGGGCCGCCCGCGCTGAACAGGTCGACGGCCAGGGTCAGGTAGCCGGATTGGGCCATGCGGTCGGCGTGGCGGAGCATCATCGGCTCCAGGCCCATGATCTCGTGGATCATCACCAGGCCGGGCCAAGGGCCCTCGCCTGGAGGTGTCGCGAGATATCCGCGCAAGGGTTGGGATCCGCCGAATTGGGCGGCTTGCTGGGTCAGGTCGATCTCGGTCATGTGGGCTCCCGCTCGTAACCCTTGCGTTTGAGCGTGACCCTATGCGGTGTATTCGGCGTTCGTACGAAATACCTGGTGGCCGGAGAACTTCCTTGGTTGTACGGCCCGGGAAGCACGCCCCTCAGATCGGATCCAGGGCGCGCTTCCCAGGGCGGTCGTGCGTCAGTCGCGGTCGATCTTCATCTTGATGACCTTGCCGGTCTTGATGGCGATGTAGAGGTCGTACTCCCAGCGGCCCTTCTGGAGTTCGATTTTCCAGGTGCGGTAGCCGTGCTCGTATTCACGTTCCACGTCGGTCACGCGGCCACCGGGAACCGCCTTTTTGGCGATCTTGATGGCCTTGGCGCGAGTGATGTCGGCCTGGGCCGTCGCGGAGGCGGCGGTGGCGCCGGTGAGCAGGAGGGCGGACGCGGTCAGGGCGCCGACGAGGGCGGGTTTGATTCTCATGGCTTTACGGTGGCTTGGGGTTGGCTATAGGCGCGCTTTGCCACGGTTAAGGGCTGGCAAAGGTGAGCGTGACCGTGGTTCCGCCGCCGGGCGGGGTGTCCACCGTCATCGTGCCTCCGGCGGATTGTGCGGTACGGCGTGCGATGTCGAGCCCCAGCCCGGTCGAGTTGCCGCCGCTCCGGCCGCGTTCGGCGGGCGCGGGGATGCCAGGGCCGGAGTCGGTGACGGTGAGTTCGGCGCCGGGGGTGGCCGGCGTTAGCCGTACCGACATGGGGACGCCTTCGGGGGTGTGGGCGAACACGTTTTCCAGGAGGGCGTCCACGGCGGCGGCGAGGTCGTCGGCGGAGGTGGCGACGGGGAGGGGGGAGTCGGGGAGCGACAGGGTGAGGGGGCGGTTCTGCTCTTCGGCCAGTACGGACCAGAAGGTGACGCGGGCGGCGACGACGGCGGTGGCGTCGCAGGAGCCGCGTTCCCGGGTTCTGCGGCGGACGTCGACGATCACGGAGGTGACGGCGCGGTCGAGGGCGTCGACACGGATGCCGAGGCGTTCGGCTTCCTCCGGGTTGGTCAGGGATTCGGCTTCGAGGCGGAGGCCGGTCAGGGGGGTGCGGAGGCGGTGCGAGATGTCGGCGACGGATTCACGTTCCTCGTGGAGGAGGGCGTCGATCCTGGTCGCCAGGTGGTTGAGGGCGAGGGCGGCGGCGCGGATCTCGGGCGGGCCGGTGGGGGCGGCTCGGGCGGCCAGGTCGCCGCCCGCGAGGCGGTGCGAAACCTGGGCGAGGCCGGTCATCGGGCGCGTGAGGGCCACCGCGAGGCGGTCGGCGACGATCACACCCAGGCCGATGAGGATCAGGCCGAGCAGGAGCAGGCCAAGCCAAGCGGCCTGTACGCCTCTGCTCAGATCGTTCGCCGAAAGCAGCACGCGGACCACGCTGGTGCCGGATTCGCCCTGGACGGCGACGAGGATCTCGCGGCCGCCGCCGGGGGCTTCCGCGGACAGGCTCCGGCCGCGGGCGGCGAGTTCGACGGCGGGGGAGCGGGTGGCCTGGGCGCCGACGGCCGTTCCGTCGGGGAGGAAGACGGAGATCTGGTGGCCGCTCGCGGCTGCTGAGCGGTTCGCCGTCAAGGCGAGGGCGGCGGGGTCGACGGTGCCGATCACGGCGGCGACGGATTGGGCTTCCGTGGTGGCCTGGGCGACGGCGCCGTTCTCGGCGGCCGAGCGGACCAGTAGTGCCATCGGCACCAGCATCGCGATCAGCACGAGCGAGGTGGTCGCCGTGACCAGGAGCGCCAGCCTTCGCCTCATGGCACCTCGATACGTGGATGAGCGCCGATCATCGAGAACTCCCTGAGCGCGTAACCTCCCGACGGCACGATGATCGCCGCCGTGGAGACGTCTTCAGGGGGAGTCAAGTCGGGTCGACCAGTTTTACGCCTACGCCGCGCACAGTGTGCAGGAAGCGTGGCTCCTGGGCGGTTTCGCCGAGTTTGCGGCGGAGCCAGGAGAGGTGGACGTCGACCGTTTTGTCCGTTCCGCCGTAGGGGACCTGCCAGACCTCGGTGAGAAGTTCGCGCTTGGTGACCACGCGGCCGGGTCGGGACGCCAGGTAGAGCAGCAGGTCGAACTCGCGTGGGGTCAATTCGATGGGCACGCCGTTGAGTACGGTCTCGCGGCCGCGGATGTCCATGTGCAGGCCCCCGACGGTGACCGTGGTGTCGGTGTCCTCCTGGCCGGTACGGCGGAGCACTGCCCGGATTCGCGCGTCCAGATGTGTGGCGGTGAATGGTTTGACCACGTAGTCGTCGGCGCCCGCGTCGAGCAGGCGGACGGTTTCCGGTTCGCTGTCGCGGGCGGTGGCGACGATGACGGGCATGCGGCTCACCGCTCGGAGCATTCGCAGGAGTTCGGTGCCGTCCAGGTCGGGGAGTCCCAGGTCGAGCACGACAAGATCGGGCCGGGTATCGAGGGCCAGGCGCAGGCCGTCGAGGGCGGTGGCGGCCGAGGACACGGCGTGACCACGATCGCGCAACCCTCGGACCAGGGCTGTACGGATGGTGACGTCATCCTCGACAAGCAGGACGTTTGCCATTTGCGGCCACGTTAGCCGGTTGTCGATAAGCGCATAAGTCCGTTATCGGTGCCTTAACTTCGGCTTAGCGTTGGATCAGCGAAGGTAGGGGGGTGAATCGGCCTACGTTGCTCGCGGTTGGCGGATGGGTGGCGGCCGTCGTTGTCGCGCTGGTCGCGGGCGTGACGGTGACGAACTCCCTCAGCTCAGCCGTCACCGGCCCAAACATCCGCCCGCTCTCCGCTGACCAGGTACGGCAGGAGCTGGCGATCCCCATCACCGTCTCCCCCAGCTCGACCCCCAAATCCACCCCGACCCCAACACTTCCCACCCAAGCCCCCCGCGAACTTCGCGTCTTCGCCACAACCGGCGGCACCACCGTCGCCGCCTGCATATCCGGCCAGGCATCCCTCCTCTCCTGGACCCCCGCCCAGGGCTACCACGTGGACGACGTCGACCCCGGCCCCGACAACCACGCCAAAGTGAAGTTCGAGGCAGACGACGCCGAGGTCGAAGTCGAGGTCCACTGCGAGGCAGGCCACCCGATCTCCCGCGAGAAGATCGACTGAACGGGGTTCTCCCACCCGCCCACCCTTTGTTTTCCCTCGGGCTCCGCCCGTCCCCGCCTTCGCCGTGGATTACCCCGAACGAAGCGGCAGCTTGATCGGCGTGGTTCTCGCACCCGCCCAGCCCATTGATTCCTTCGCGCTCCACCCGGCCCGCAACACAACGCCGTGGGGGAGCTATTTGCAGATGTTCTGCGTCGCCGTCTTGGTAGTAGGAGTCGATGCAGCGGTCGGCGTCGGCTTAGGCGTGGCAGTCACAGGCTTGCGAACCGTATGGTTCTCCGCTCCAAGAATCACTTCAATGCCATCGATATCCACCTGTCGCAGTTCAGCTCCAGGAAAAGCCGCGGCAACAGTCCGGACCGAGTCGGCGCGCGTCGGGCCGTACCGGATGATCGTGTTCTTGTACGTGCGCGTGGCGGTGTCCCCCGGAACGGTAGGAACGAGAAAACCCGCGGCGAGCAGGGCGGACTTGGTGCGTGCGCCCAGGCCGGTGATCAAAGTGCCGTTCCGGACGCGGATGGCGATGCGGTTGGGAGCGATCGTCGCGGCGGTGGGCGACGGGGTAGCCGTAGGGGACTTCGAAGGCTTCACGGGCGGGATCAGCGGCTGGTCGGTGTTGATGCGATGGAACAGATCCCGGGCCGCCGCCTTGTCCCAGAGGACGGCGGATTCGCCGGTCGCGGTGCGGTAATTGACGTCGGCGAGGGGGACCGTCACGAAGGACACATTGTCGGTGGAGACGTCTTTGAGTTGGGTGGCCAGGCCGAGAAAGTCGTCGGAGAGGGCGGCGTCGACAGTGAGGGTGCGCAGCGTGGAGTTCACCAGGGCGCCAAATTTGGCGGGATTCGTCAGGGTGTCGCCGCTGATGGCCTTGGCGAGCAGGGCGGAGATGACCTGTTGCTGGCGGTCGATGCGGTCGAGGTCGGCGCGGCCGGTGGCGCGGGTGCGGGCGTAGTGCAGGGCGTTGACGCCGTTCAGCTCGTGGGTGCCAGCGGCAAGTTTGAGCTTGGTCTTGTCGTCGTCGATGGGGACGGGCGTGCAGACGGTGATCCCGCCCAGCGCTTCGACGACGTCGATGAAGCCGAGCACGTTGACGGCGATGTAGTGGTTGATCCGCAGCCCGGTCGCCTGCTGCACGGTCTGCACCGCGAGCTTGGGCCCGCCGAACTGGTACGCCGAATTGATCTTATGCTCGCCCTTGCCCGGAATATCCAGCCAGGTATCCCGAGGCAGCGACACCACGGTGACCTTGCGATGATCCTCGGACAGATGGATCACCATCATGGTGTCCGTGCGTTGCCCGTCCTGCCGCCCCAGATGCAGCAGGTTCTGCTCCTTCCGGGTGAGGTCATCGCGCTTGTCCACCCCGACGAGCAGAATGTTCATCGCGGAACGCGACGACCCGGCCGTCCCGGCGTCCACGGACGTGATCTGCGCGCTCAGATATCCGGGAATGGCCCACGCGAATCCCGACCCCACGAGCACCAGCCCGGACAACGATCCGGTGATCATCAACGAGCGCAGGCTGGTTCGCGCACGACGGGTGCGAGGTGCGGTGACTCGGACCCCGCCGTAGGCGTCGCCGCCCACGTGCACACCCGAGTCCTCCACGCGGTCCCCCCTTGAGGTTGCCGTCTACGCCCCTTCGTACAGTAGCGTGAGCGCAGCCGTGAACCCCTTCCCCGACGCGCCCCTAACGAGTGTCATGAGCCCTTCGATCTCCGTCATCATGCCGGTCCTCAACGAGGAGCGGCACCTGCGCGAAGCCGTGCAGCAGGTTCTGGATCAGGATTACGACGGCGCGATCGAGGTCGTGCTGGCCGTGGGCCCCTCGCGTGATCGCACCCAGGAGGTGGCGGCCGCGATCGCGGCCGCCGAACCCCGGGTCTCGGTGGTCGCCAACCCCACCGGGCGAACGCCGAACGCGCTCAACGCGGCCCTCGCCAAGTCGAGCAACCCGATCGTCGCCCGGGTCGACGGGCACGCCATGTTGCCGAAGGACTACATTCGCACGGCGGTCGAGACGCTCCAGGAGACCGGCGCGGACAACGTCGGCGGGATCATGGCCGCCGAGGGGATCACGCCGTTCGAGCAGGCGGTCGCCCGCGCGATGACCTCGAAGATCGGGGTCGGCAACGCGGCCTTCCACGTGGGCGGCGAGGGCGGCCCGGCCGACACCGTCTACCTCGGCGTGTTCCGCCGGTCGGCGCTGGAGCGGGTCGGCGGCTACGACGAGCATTTCCAGCGCGCCCAGGACTGGGAGATGAACCACCGCATCCGCGAGACGGGCGGGCTGGTGTGGTTCCAGCCGAAGATGCGCGTCTCCTACCGGCCCCGGCCGAACGCCCGCGCGCTGGCCAAGCAGTATTTCCACTACGGCCGCTGGCGGCGGGTGGTGGCCCGCACCCACCAGGGCACGATCAACTTCCGCTACCTGGCGCCCCCGCTCGCCGTGCTGGGCATCGTGCTCGGCCTGGCGCTCTCGCCGCTGTTCTGGCCGGCCGTGCTGATCCCCGCCCTCTACCTGGTGGCGATCCTGGCCGGCGCGCTGCTGACCGGCCGCGGCCTGCCCGGCGCCGCGCTGGTACGGCTCCCGCTCGTGTACGCCACGATGCACTTATCGTGGGGCACCGGCTTCCTCACCAGCCCTCCCCGCCTCAGCAAGCCCCGCCCGGCCGGGACGAACCTGCAGGATCTCTTTCACTGACCCGGCAGGCGTTTTCCACGGCCAGGTTGAACCGCGCCATCGGATCCCCGTCCCCCAGCAGGTAACCGCGCTGTTCCCGCCGTGCCTCCGCCAGCTCGTCCTCGTCCTTGTCCAGCTGGGCGAGGATCTCCGGCAGCTCGTTCAGGTCCTGGCTGAGCAGGTAGGCCGCCCGCGCGGTCGGATAGCGCTCCCGGAAGTCGGGCAGCCCGGCGACGTTGCTCACCACGTAGGGCTTGCCGCTGGCCACGAAGTCGGCGACCACGCTGGAGATGTCACTGACCAGCAGGTCGGCCTGGTTGAAGCAGGAGTAGAGGTCATCGGTGGCCACCCGACACGAAGGCCGTCCGGCTTTGGCGATCATGGTCAGGATGCGCTGATGCGCCGCGCGGGTGGCGGAACAGCGATGGCCGGTGAGCGGGTGCGGCTTGTAGATGAGATGCACGGAGTTGTCCATCAACGCCTGGACGAGCTGCGGCCCCAGCGCGGCCACCGACGTGTGGTGCAGGTCGTCGGTCCAGCCCTCCCACGTCGGGGCGTACAGGACAGTCCGGTACGGCATTCCGGGCCCGTCGCTCGAAATGCCCGCCAGCTGGGGCCGCCCGACTTCGACGATCGAGGCGTCCCGCACCCCGACGGCCGCCCGCTGGTAACGGTCGCGACCGGCCTGCCCGGCCACCCAGACCTCGTCGTACACCTTCGTGAACGGGTTGAACGACGCCTCCTTGTCGCTGTCGCCGTGGCCGATGAAGACGCTGACCAGGCCGGGCCGGCGGAGCATGTGGATGTTGTTGCCCACGTTGGAGGCGAACAGGGCGACCCTGGCCGTGTCCAGGCCGCGGAAGTTCATCAGCTCCACGGCGGAGGGGATGCAGAGCACGGGCAGCGTGGTCGGCCCGAGCACGCGCATCAGCGGGCGCTCCCGCAGGACGATCACGGCCCGGCGGTCGATGTTCTCCAGGACGGGCAGCCACATCGACGCCTGGTAGATGGAGTTGGCGGGCCCAGAGAAGTAGAGGAGCACCTCGGGCCGGTATTCGCGGACCTGCTGGTCCACCTCCCAGATCACCCGCCGCCGGTCGGCCAGCGGCGCGGCCCGCCGGACATGCCAGGTCAGGGCGAGTACGGCACTCGCCATCAGCAGCAGCGCCACGCCGACCCCCAGCGCCCCGAGCCAGTCCACCCCGGCCAGCGCGCCGAGAGCCGTCAGCCCGACCGGCAGCACATCCACGTACAGCAGCCGCACCCCGTGCCAGTTGACCAGGGTCTCCGGCGGCGCGGCGGGGAACGCCACCCCCAGGTTGCGGCTGTCGACCGGCTTCTTGCTGTGACAGCGCTTGAGATACAGCGCCAGCCCGGTCTGCGCGGCCCGCACGCCGTGAAAGAGGAACAGCCCCCCGGCCAGCAGCGCGAACCATCGCGACTGCGGCCCGACCGTCCGCGCCAGCAGCAGCACGGCCGCCATCTCCCGGGTGAGGAAGCGCACGGTCGCCCCCAGATGCACCAGGCTCAGCCGGTTCGCGATCGGCTTCGGCAGCTTCGCCTCCGCCGCGTACGACACCACCGCGAACGCGGCGAACACCCACGGCAGCGGGCACAGCGCCGCTACCACTAAGACCGGATAAGACCCCAGAAGTACGGTCGTGACCAGGGCATTGATGCTCCGGAATGATCCCCCCATGTGGGGTGCTTACCCAATGAGGCGCACATCGACCACTTGTCCGGTCAGGTGAGAGATCAGCACTTCTACGCTGGTCCGGGCCACATCCTTGGGCGCCAGCAGGCTGGTCGGCGGCTCCTCGCCGAAGGCGCGCAACCGCATCGGCGTCGCCGTACGTTCGGGGTTGACGCAGTTGACCCGGATGCCGTGCTCGGCCCATTCGTCGGCCAGCGCCTGGGTGAGGTTGACGACGGCGGCCTTGGCCGAGGAGTAGAGGCTGTAGTCGGCCCGGCCCCGGGTGTAGGAGCTGGAGGTGTAGAGCAGCAGGTGGCCGCGGGTCTTCGCCAGGTATTTGAAGGACGCCCTGGCGATGTTGACCGGGCCCAGGTAGTTGACCCCGATCATCTCCTCGATGGTGCGGTGCTCGGCGTCGCCGAGCTTGCCCATGTGCAGCACGGCGGCGGTGTTGACCACGTAGTCGATCCTGCCGGTCTCCGCGTACGCCTGGGCCAGGGCTTCGGCGACCGCGGCCTCATCTTGGACCCGGGTGCCGGTCTCGGTGCGGGAGAAGGAGTAGACGGTGGCGCCGTGCTCCTTGGCGAGGTCCACGATGTCGGCGCCGATGCCGTACGAGCCGCCGAACACGACCAGGGTGCGGCCGTCGAGCTCGTCGGCGTACGAGACGGGGACGGGCGCCGTGGCGGCGGCGAGCTGGAAGAGCTTGTCGGCGATGAAGACGTCGACCGGGTGGGTGACCTTCATGTTGTGCTCGCTGCCCGCCACGATGAAGATCGGCACGTCCGGGCGGTAGCGCAGCAGCACGCCGCAGTCGTCGGTGGCGGGCTGCTTGTCGAAGTCGGGATCGGCCAGCGCCCGGGCGTACGCGTCCCTGATCACCGACAGCCGGAAACACTGCGGCGTCTGCCCGCGCCGCAGCCGCGACCGGTCCGGGATGTCCCTGATGAAGTCCCCGCCCGGCCCCGGCACCACGACCATCACCGTGTCGGAGGACGGGATGGCCACGTCCACGGCCTGGTGCCTGCCCAGGGCTGTCACGCAGTCGGCGATGATGCGCGGCTCCACCAGCGGGCGCACCGCGTCGTGCAGCAGCACGTCGCACTCCCGATCGCCGAGCGCCCGCAACGCGATCCAGGTGGACTCGGTCCGGCTCGCGCCCCCGTCCAGGATCTGGCTCACCTTCGTGAACCGATTCTTCGCCACCAGAGTGGCCACCTCGTCGGTGAATCCAGGAGTCATCAGCACGACGACTTCGTCGATGTCCGGATGGCTGTCGAAAGCCGCGATCGTGTGCTCCAGGATGCTCTTCCCGGCGATCTTCAACAGCTGCTTCGGCGTGTTCAGACCAATCCGCTGACCGATGCCTCCGGCCAGCACCACACCAACGGTCGGCAAACGTGCATCCATCATCATGATCCTCCCCGACGAGCACCATACCCTTCTGTGACATGGCCGATCCTCCGGATCGGCGGGCTCGGCCGCTGGGGGAGCCTGCGTCTTCCCTCGTCACTCCGGCCGCTTCGCGACCTGCGTTCCTCAGTCCAGACACAGGCGCGGCCGAGCCAGGTGATTGCTCATCAGTGATCACTCGATTACTTTGCGAGGTACGCGGTCGTCTCTGAGCGAGGGCGGTCTACATGGGGGAACAGCGGCCGGACACTGTCGCGGTGGTGCTGGCGACACCCGGTTCGGCCTGGCTGGCGAACGCCGACACCACCCTGATCGACCGGCTCACCGAACAGCTGGCGGCCCTGCCGGTCGCCGATCTTTACGTGCTGTCCGCCGAGCAGGGCCTGGCCGAGGAGCTCCGCCAGGTGGCCAAGGTCGCCCGGGCGTCCTCCGCCCCGGTGGCCGTGTTCTCCGGCGAGGTGGTCGCCCACGCCGAGGCCCTGGCCGCGCTGCTGGAGCACCCGTCCCGGAGCGCCGGCGCGCTGATCGGCACCGGCCTGGCGAGCATGCTGTGCACCCCGGTCCGGGTCGAGCACGGCCGGGTGGCCGCCGCCGGGAACTCCTTCCACCAGGTGGATTCCGCCAACGCCTCCTTCAGAGGCGTGCTCCAGGTCGGCGGCGACCAGCTGAAAGCCCTGGCGCTGGTCGCCGAGGAGCTCGCCGACCTGGCTCAGGCCGGCAAGCTGGGCATGGCGGACGAAACGGAGGCCGTCGATCTGCTGCTCGCGGGCCTGGTCCGCTCCGGACTGCCCGTACGGGCCGCTCGCCTGGGCGCGCTGCACTGCGATCGAGCCCCCGACCAGGCCGCCGCGGACATCGCGCTGCTCTGCCTGGCCGAGGTGGACGAGGACCGGGCCCGGCTGGACGCGGCGATCAAACAGGACGACGGCTTCTTCAGCACCTACTGCGTCAGCTCCTGGTCCCGCCACCTGGTCAAGATCGCAGACCGGCTCGGGCTCACCCCCAACGCCGTCACCGGCATCTCGGTGGGCCTGGCCGCCATCGCCGCCATCTGGTTCTCCGCCGGCGACCGGCAGTCCCAGCTCGCCGCGTCGGTCGCGCTCTACCTCTCGTTCGTGCTCGACTGCGTGGACGGCCAGCTGGCCCGCTACACCCGGCGGTTCTCCCCGCTGGGCGCCTGGCTGGACGCCACCTTCGACCGGGTCAAGGAATACGTCGTCTACGTCGGCCTGGCCCTCGGCTACGCGGCGGGCGCGCCGATGACCGGCACCGGACCCGGCGGCATCTGGGCGCTCGCGGTCGGCGCGATGATGCTCCAGGCCGTCCGCCACATGATCGACTTCTCGTACGCCGGGGCGGTCACCGACGCCGCCAAGGTAGGCGTCTCCTGGGCCCGGCCCCACCGCTCGCTCGCCCTGGCCACGGATTCGGCCAGGAACACCGCCGCCGTGCAGCGCGAGAACGCGATCGTGCAACTCGCGGGGAAGCTGGAAGGCGACAGCGTGACCCGCTGGCTCAAGAAGTTCATCGTCCTCCCGATCGGGGAACGGATGGCGCTCATCGCCATCACCGCGGGCCTGTTCAACGCCCGCGTCACGTTCCTGGCCCTGCTCGGCTGGGGCACCGTCGCCGCCCTCTACACCCTCACCGGACGGATCGCGAGGTCGTTGTCATGACCAGCCTGCACATGGCTCGCATCCCGTCCAGTTCGGTGACGGCCTACCGCGACGACGGCCTGCTCTCCCGCGGCATGGGCGCCATGGTCGCCGGGCAGCTGCCCCCGCTCCCCCCGGCCATCGCGGCCTTCTTCATCACCGGCGTGCTCCTGCTGGTCGGCATCGCCGCCACCGACGGCCTGGCCGTCTTCGCCCCCGTGGTCGCCCTGCTGCTGGCCGGCCCCGGCTCCTCGCACCGCCACGACGGCCGCCTGGACTGGCTGGTCCCGGTGCTCCTGCGCATCATCGAATACGGCTTCATCGCCAGTGTCGGCTTCGCCCACGGCGTGCCCGCCATCGTGATCATGATTTTGCTCGGCGCGATCACCTTCCACCACTACGACGGCGTGTACCGCATCCGCCAGCACGTCTACCCGCCCGACTGGCTGGCCACCGCCGGGCTCGGCTGGGAGGGCAGGATGATCGCGGTGGCCGCGGGCGGCCTGCTGGGCGCGAGCACGGCGATGTTCATCCTGCTGGCCCTGTATCTTTGGGCGTTGTTCGGCTGGGAGAGCCTCACCTGCTGGCTGGCCGCCCCCCGATCCGGGGTGGAAGCGGCGGATCTGGGCGCGCACGACTGATCCCGATACACGATCAGGGCGCTTTGGCAACTAACCTGTGGGGTTATTGACTTTGCCATCGCGCGACCGTGCGATGAACAGATCGTGAGGAGTGCACGTTGCTGGGAATGGTGCTGGCCGCCGGGGCCGGAAGACGCCTGCGGCCCTACACCGACACGCTGCCCAAGGCGCTCGTGCCGGTCGACGGGGACACCACGATCCTCGACATCGCGTTGCGCAACCTGGCGGCGGTGGAGCTGCGGGATGTCGTGGTGATCGTGGGGTATCAGGCGCAGGCCGTACACGAGCGGAAGGCGGCGCTTGAGGAGCGGCACGGGGTGCGGCTGACGCTGGTGCACAACGACAAGGCGGAGGAGTGGAACAACGCCTACTCGTTGTGGTGCGCGCGGGAGCACTTCGCCAAGGGCGCGCTGCTGGTCAACGGGGACACCGTGCATCCGGTCTCGGTCGAGCGCACCCTGCTGGACGCGCCGCACACCAGCGACATCCTGCTCGCCGTGGACGACGTGAAGGCGCTGGCCGACGAGGAGATGAAGGTCACCCTCAACGACGGCGCGCTCAAGCGCATCACCAAGCTGATGGACCCGGCCGACGCGTACGGCGAGTACATCGGCGCCACCCTGATCAGGCCCGCCGCCGCCGCCAAACTCGCCGACGCGCTCCAGGCGACCTTCGAGCGCGACCCCCAGCTCTACTACGAGGACGGCTACCAGGAGCTGGTCACGCGCGGCGAGAGCATCCACGTGGCCCCCATCGGCAAGGTCGACTGGGTCGAAGTCGACAACCACGACGACCTCGCCAAGGCCCGCACGATCGCCGGCACCTATTAACCAGAAACCCGTCCCATAGAGAGCCGCATAGCCGCCGATCAGGCGACTCACCGCTGCGGCTATCCAGATCACGACTTTCTAATTAATACATCTAGGGAGGTCACGTGCCGATTCTGGCAAGAATGCTCCCCGCGCCGCTCCACATGGAGGTGCGTAGGGGCGCGATCGCGCAGCTCGGCCCGCTCCTGGCCGACAGCAGGGTGGCGACATCCGGGCGGGTGGTGGTCGCGGTCGGCGCCGGCCAAGGGGACAGGATCGCCAAGATGATCGCGCCCTCGCTCGGCGAGGCGCGGGTGCTGCGGGTGCCGGACGGCTCGGTCGACGCGGCCATCTCGCTCGGCGCGGACCTGCGCAAGGGCGGCTACGAGGCGGTCGTGGGCATCGGCGGCGGCAAGACCATCGACTGCACCAAGTACGCGGCGTCGCTGGCCGGGATCCCGATGGTGGCGGTGGCCACCAACCTCTCCCACGACGGGATCTGCTCCCCGGTGGCGTCCCTGACGCACGACGGCGGCAAGGGCTCGTTCGGGGTGCCGATGCCGCTGGCCATCATGGTGGACCTGGACTTCGTCCACGACGCGCCCCCCGCGCTGGTGCGGTCCGGCGTCGGCGACGTGGTCAGCAACCTGTCCGCGATCGAGGACTGGCAGCTCGGCAACAGCGAGCGCGGCGAGCCCATCGACGGGGTGGCGGTGTCGATGGCGAGGACCGCGGCCGAGGCCGTGCTGGGCCAGCAGGTGTCGATCGAGTCCGACCATTTCCTGACGATGTTGGCCGAAGCTTTGATCCTTTCGGGGATGTCGATGGTCATCGCCGGGTCAAGCCGTCCGACGAGTGGGGGAGACCATGAGATCCTGCATGCCGTGGATCAGCTTTTCCCCGGGACGTCCAACCATGGCGAGCTGGCCGGGATCGGCGCCGCGTTCTGCTACTTCCTCAGGGAAGACGACGCGCGCCTGACCCAGGTCATCGACTGCCTGCGGCAGCACCGGCTGCCCGTCACCCACGCCGACATCGGCCTGACCGCGGCGCAGTTCGCCGAGGCCGTCATGCTGGCCCCCGCCACCCGGCCGGGCCGCTACACCATCCTGGAACACCTTCGGCTCTCCGAGGCCGAGATTCGCGATCGGGTTGAGGGTTATGTCGACGCCGTCCGTGGCTGAACTGCGCGCGAAGGCGCAGCCCGAGATGACCATGGAGCGGCGCAACGGCGAGCACTGGGCCGGGCTGCTCTACATGCGCAAGCTGTCCATCTACGTGACGTGGGTGCTGGCCAAGACGCGGATCTCGCCGAATCAGGTGACCGGGCTCATGATCCTTTCCGGTCTGCTGGCCGGGGTCGTGCTGGCCCTGCCGGGACTGGCGGCGGCGATCGGGGCGGCGCTGCTGATCCAGCTGTACCTGCTGCTGGACTGCTCCGACGGCGAGCTGGCCCGCTGGACCGGGCGGACCTCCATCACCGGGGTCTACCTGGACCGGGTCGGGCACTACTTCGCCGAGGCGGCGCTGCTGATCGGGCTCGGCTTCCGGGCCTCGGAGACGATGCCGGACTGGTATACCGTGCTCGGCTTCGCGGCGGCGCTCGGGGCGATCCTGATCAAGTCGGAGACCGACCTGGTGGACGTGGCCAGGGCCAGGTCCGGGCTGGTCGCGGCGACCGAGGCCTCGGCCGCGCAGTTCCAGTCCGCGAAGATCCGGATGGCCCGGCGGGCGGCGGCGGCGCTGCGCTTCCACCGGGTGATCCAGGCGGTGGAGCTGTCCCTCATCGTGGTCGTCGCGGCCGTGCTGGACCTGTGGTTTCCGGCCACCCGCATCCTCACGGTGGCCTGCGCGATCATCGCGGGCGTTCAGCTCGTCCTGCACCTGGTCAGCATCCTGGCGTCCCGGCGGCTGGCTTGAAACCAGCTCTACCGGACACTTGCCGTTTGGTGGGTGTTCGCCGACGGTTCCGATACCCTTATTCCGCAGCTATAGGTATAGATCCGGATTTGACCGCCCATACAGACTCGGTGATCATGGAATCGTGTGTTACCCGCCCGGTGTTGGGGCGATGACGCGATGAAGATTTCGTGTGTCATCCTCACCATGGGCAACCGGGTCGCCGAGCTGAACCGGGCGGTCGAGTCCGCGCTCACGCAGGTCGACGGCGATGTCGAAGTGGTGATCATCGGCAATGGCGCGGACGTGCCCGAGCTGTCCGCCACCCCGCCGCCGGGTTCCGCCGCCACCGTCAAGACGGTCCGCCTGAGTCACAACGCGGGCATCCCCGAAGGCCGGAACCGGGGCGTGCAGGAGTGCTCCGGCGACGTCGTGCTCTTCCTCGACGACGACGGGTGGTATGCCAGCGACAAGGTCGCCTCCCACGTCCGGGACCGGTTCGCGGCCGAACCCGACCTGGCGGTGATCTCCTTCCGGGTGATGGACCCCGACGGCAAGGTGGTGCAGCGGCGGCACGTGCCCCGGCTGCGCGCCGGCGACCCCGAACGCTCCTCGCCGGTGACCACGTTCCTTGGCGGCGCGTGCGCGATCAGGCGCTCCGCCTACCTGCAGGTCGGCGGCCTGCCGGAGAAGTTCTTCTACGCGCACGAGGAGACCGACCTGGCCTGGCGGCTGCTCGGCGAGGGCTACCGGATCGAATACGACGCCGAACCCGTCATGTACCACCCGCTGGTGCTGCCCAGCAGGCACGCCGACTTCTACCGGCTCAACGCCAGGAACCGGGTCTGGCTGGCCCGCCGCAACCTGCCATGGCCGCTGGCCGTGCTCTACCTGCTCGACTGGGTGGTGCTCACGCTCGCTCGCGAGCGGTCGTCGATGGCCCTCAAGTCCTGGTTCCGCGGCTTCGCCGAGGGCCTGCGCGAACCCGCGGGCGAACGCCGCCCGATGACCTGGAAGACGGCCTGGCACATGTTCCGCCTCGGCCGTCCCCCGATCGTCTAGACGGCGGGCCCGAAGCTCATCCGCAGGTGGGCGATGGTCGCGGTCAGCAGCGCGTGCTTGGGCAGGCCGAGCTCGCTCAGCTCCTTGGCGATCGGATGGTTGCCCAGCCGGATCAGCGCCCCGCCGGGCCGCGCCCGCACCCCGCTCGGTTTCATCGTCCAGGTCGTGCGCCGGGTCACCCCGTCCAGCTGGGTGTAGGCGTGCAGCGGCACCACCTGCCGCGGCGGCACCGGCAGCCCCGGCCGGATCAGGATGTCCAGCACCAGCCGCCCGTCCCGCCGCACCACACACCGCTTGTACGGCGAGGACAACCGCAGATCGATGTCCGCCAGCTCCTTCGGGAACCCCCAGATCTCCCGCCCCGCCGCCATCGTGAACACCTGATCGACCGGCAGCCAGTGCACGAACACCCCGGACCCCGCCGTGCGCAGATCGGTCAGCCCCGCCCGGAGCGAGCGCCGTGGCGGCGGCCCGGCGTCCGGCGGGCGCACCAGGAAGGCCACCCCGAACTCGTGGTAGGAGTCCAGGTCCGACTCCCGGTATTCGGCGAACATCAGCGTGCACAGCGCCTTGCCGGGCAGCACCTCGGTCACGTCGAGACCCGAATACGCGATCACCGCTCGGGCGGCGTCGGCCCGGACGAGATACATCGCCGTGCACGCCGTCGCGTCCCGGATCTCGACCGGGAGGTCGATCCGGCGGCCCTGGATCTGATGGCTTGCCATATCGTCCAGTAGACCAATCGTTGGCCTGAGCCGTACAGGCCTCAGGCCGGAACGGCGCGGCGGGCGCTGTGGGTGGCGACCGTGCTGGGCACGTTCGCCCAGGCCTCCAGGTGCCCCACGAACTCGGCCGCGCGGTCCGGCCAGTGGTAGTGGGCCCGCGCGTCGGCGTGGCCCGCGACGCTGAGCGCCGCGCGCCGCGCGGGATCGGCCTTCAGATCGAGTACGGCCTGCGCCACGGCCTCAGGATCCCCGAACGGCACGAGGACGCCGTTGCCGTTGAGCGTCTCGACCGCCCGGGGCAGCGGCGTGGAGATCACCGGGACGCCGCGCGCCAGGTATTCGACGATCTTCGTCGGCAGCGACTCCCGATGGGCGGGCACGTCATGCAGCAGCGACAGACCCGCGAGCGCGCCCTCGGTCATCCGGAGCGCGTGCTTGTTGGGCACATATCCGAACCAGTCGAGCAGCCCGGAACGCTGGGCGTCGCGCAGTCGCGGGCGGATGTGCGGGTCGGCCGGGCCGATCAGGTCCAGGCGGATCTCGTACGGGCGGAGCAGCCGGGCCACCTCGATCAAGTCCGCCGCGCCCCGGGTCTCCGACAGCCTGCCGAGGGCGACGATCCGGTTGTCGCCCGACGGTTTGGCCACCTCGTCCGGCACGTACGTATGATTGGGCACCACCGGGTGCTCGCGCCCGAACCGGGGGGCCTTCTCCGCCAGGATCAGGTGCAGCCGCCGCTCCGCGCGGGACTCCAGCCGCCGGATCAGGCGGGGCATGGTCCGGCCGTCCATCCGGGCGGCCATGTCCTCGTGCACGTCCCACACCGTCGGCGGGCGGTGGCGGGGCAGGGCCAGCAGCAGGTCGAGGTCGTGCACCAGCAGCAGGTCGGCATCCCGGGAGCCGCGGCGCAGGGCCGTACGGGCGGATCTGAGGGCGCGGGCGCGGTGCAGGCCGACGGCGCGGGGCACGTCGATCGCCCGCAGTTCGGGCGCGGGGGTGACGTTGCAGTCGGTGAACGGCGCGACGTAGGTCACCTCGTGCCCGGCGTCGAGCAGCGCGCGGATCTGCCGGTGCATGATCCTCGCGTCCTCGGGATGGCGGGTGACCGTGCCGACGCATACCTTCATAGAGCGAGGCTGACCCCCGGTTCCGACGTATCCGGATGCGTCACGTTAATCCGGGCCGAACTACCGCTGAACTTCCGGCTTCTGATCGTCGGGAACGGCCACCTGCGGGGTCGGTTTGCGATAGAGCCAGGTGAAGCGCGGTTCGAGCAGCCACTTGAAGAGCGTCCTGGTGACCGGCAGGCACAGGATGATGGCGACCACGAACGCGCCCGCGATGATCGCCAGCGTGCCGATCGGGCCTTCCAGCCAGGGCAGCTTGAGCCAGCCCAGCTCTTTGGCGATCAGGACCGGGATGCCGTGCAGCAGGTAGCAGTAGAGCGTGCGGACGCCCAGGTCGGAGAACCAGGTCTCCTTGCGCGGGATCAGCGCCAGCACGGCGGCGCACAGCACCAGCACGCCGGCCAGGAAGGCCAGGCGGAAGCCCATGCCGTACCACCAGGTCATGTTGAGGTCCTGGTAGCTGAAGCGGAAGTAGAAGACGCTTAGCTTGAGGCGGGATGCGTAGACCGCCAGGAAGCCCACCCAGACGGCGAGCACGATGGCGCTGAGGACCTTGACCCAGGTGCGCTTGAGGAAATCGAAGTGCTCGGGCTTGAGGACCATGCCGAGCACGAAGAACGGCATCAGCCCGAAGAACCGGTCCATGCTGAAGTCCTGCTCCAGCTGGGAGAAGCCGGAGAACAGGTAGACCCCGATGGCCACCACCAGCGGGTAGCGCATGCGCTTCCACACCGGCGTGGTGAGCCGCCACAGCAGCAGCGCCACCAGATACCAGTTCAGCCAGGCCGGGTCGGTGATGGTGAGGCTCCACTTCTGGCCCAGCGCGTAGCGGAGCGCGGCGTAGCCGACCTCGACGATCACGTAGGGGATCAGGATGGTGTCGACCAGCTTGTTGACCTTGCCACGGGAGTCCCAGAAGGTCCGGGACAGATAGCCGCTGATCATCACGAACAGCGGCATGTGGAAGGAGAAGAAGAAGATGTACGCGGCCCGGTTGGCGTCGTCCCCCACCGTGTCGCGCAGCGAGTGCGACGCCACCACCGTCGCGATGAGCAGGAACTTCACATTGTCCAGGTACGGCTCCCGCTGCTTCTTCGGCGGCGCGGGCGGTTCCGGCCCCTCCTCCCACTCAGAGCGTGGCTGCGACCACGGCGTGCCCCGGGTGGGGATCTGGTGCTGGGTGCCCTGGGCCCAGGCGGGCAGCGGGATCGGGTCGTTGGGGTTGCGCGCGTAGTCGGTGGCCGGGTCGAAGGAGGCGGGGGGTAACGGGGCGCCGGGCTGGTCGTAGGGGTTGCGGCGGCGCCACGGGCTCCACTCGTCGGGCGCGTTGATCGGGCCGCCGGGGTGCTCCGGCCACTGCGGGCCGGGGTGTGGGCCGGGGTGTTGCGGCGGGGCTGCCGGTTGGCCCTGGGCGCGGGCGGGGGGATAGTTCAGGTCGGGCGCGTAGGGGTCGGCCTGCGGGGGGCGCGGGGCGGCGGCGGGGAAACCCGGTGTGGGGGCTTGCGAGATGCCGTGGCTTCCCTGGGCGCTGTGGGCGCCGTGGATGCCGTGGGATCCCGGGGCACCGTGGACGCCGTGGGTTCCCTGAATGTCCTGGGGTCCGTGAACGCCCTGCGCGCCGTGAATGCCGTGGGTTCCCTGAATGTCCTGGGGTCCCTGAACGCCTTGGGCGCCGTGGATGCCCTGAGTGCCGTGGATGCCCTGGCTGCTTTGCGGGCCCAGGGGATCGTTGTACCCGTAGGGGTCGTTCGGCTGGGGCGGCCGGGGGGCCGATCCGCCCCCGACTCCGCCGCCGAAGTAGTCGAACGACTGGGGCGCGCCGCCGGGCTGCTCGTGAGCTCCCCGGTTGCGCGGCCGGCGGACCGGGAGCGGGTCGCCGGGGCCCTGCATGGGCGGCGGTAACTGCCGTTCGGGTTCGCCTGCGCCCGGAGGAGCGGACATGTCGTCGGTGATCCTGGTGATCACGCCGGTCGGTTCGTCCTCGACGATCCGTCCCATCACGCCCGTTGGCGCGTCTTCGACGTCGGGATCGACGTCAGGTCGCGAAGCCGGAACCGAGGGACGGTGTCGGAGCTCACTCACGGGGAAACGCTCAGCTATCTGTCGGAGACTGGGGGGCCGGCCGTGAGCCGGAGCAATCCGAGTCACGCCCTAGTCGGACATTAGCGAAGGCGCCCCAGAGGATCAGGCGAACCTGGGAAGCGGGACGCGTCCACAAGAGCCTTTACTTTACCGCGCCCCGCCGTCGAATGTCCCCTCAGGTAGGGAACGTGATCAATGCGACATCGGGCCGGAGTGGGATTTCGGTCCACTCCGGCCGCGATATCAGGTCTGGCAAATGTCGGTGTCGGCGTCGACCGTGGACGCGTCCTCGGTCGCCGAGAGCGGGATCTTGACGCCCTTGAAGTCCTTGCCGATCACCAGCTGGATGACCGGGCCGATGGCCTTCTTGTCCGCCCCCGGCGGCGGCGTGGCCGCCGTGAACGTGTTGACGGCCGACCCCTTGATGGGCTTGGTGTCCGGCTTCACCTCATGCATCATGACGCCGGCGAGGAGCTTCGAGCCTTCCCAGCCCGCGCCCTTGTAGCTGATCGTCGTGGTCGGCCGGTCGAGGCCGTCCGCGCCGACGCCGTTGCCCAGGGTGGTGACCTTGAACCCCTGCGCGCTCAGCTGGTTGGCGACCTCCGCGGCCTTGCCGGCGGTGTTGGTGCCGTTGATGACCTGCACCCTCACCTGGGCTGCCTCGGTGGGCTTGGGAGTGTTGTCCACCGGCGCGGACGGGTTCGCCGACGCGGCGGGCTTGTCCGGCACGACCTCGGTATCGGTGATGATCGAGGAGAACAGGTTCTTCGCGCCCGGCTCCTTCCACTGCACCCGGTTGGTGTCCCCCGGGTACGCCTCCCACGGCACCGTGGTCGCCTTGAAGCCCTTGGCGGTCAGCTTGCGTGCGCTTAACGCGATCTCGAGCAGCCGTTCGGTGTTGAGCCGGTCGTCCATCTGGACCGACTTGCTGGCCGCGTCGATGAAGGCGTTCAACCGGCCCACGTCGGTCAGGATGGCGCTGCTGGTCACCTTCTTCACTACCTGCGTGATGAAGATCTGCTGCCGCTCGATCCGGCCGATGTCGCTGCCGTCGCCGAGCTGGTAGCGCGCCCGCACGTAGGCCAGGGCGGTCTCGCCCTTCACTGTCTGCTCGCCCGCCTTGAGGTTCAGCTTGGCCTTCGGATCGACCACGGCCTGCGGCACGCAGATGTTGATGCCGCCCAGCGCGTCCACGATGCTCTTGAAGCCGGTGAAGTCGACCTTGATGTAATGGTCTACCGGGATGCCGGTCAGATCCTCGATGGTGCGCCGGGTGCAGATCATCCCGCCGTTGTTGAACGCCTCGTTGATCTGGGCGAGGTGGCTGGGCTTGATCACACCGGTCTTGGCGTCCTTGCACTCCGGGATCTGCACCATCGAGTCACGCGGGAAGCTGATCAGGCGGGCCCCGTCCCGGTTGGGCGTGATGTGCAGGAGCATGATCGTGTCGGTGCGTTCGGTGGTGTCCTCGCGGGAGGCCTTCTGGCCGTACTTCGCGTTGTCCCCGGCCCGCGTGTCGGAGCCGACCAGGAGCACGTTGATCGCGCCGGTCTGGTTTTCCGGGCGGTTCTTGTCCAGCTCGTCGGTGGACTTGCCGAAGTCGATGTTGGACCGGGTGCGGGCGAAGAGCGTGTAGGCGGTGAGGGTCCCCAGCACCATCAGCGAGGTGAGGACCACGCTGGTCCAGCCGAGCGCGCCCAGTCCGCCGCCGCCCTTGCCTTTGCCCTTCCTGGCGGCGGGTTTCGGGGGCGGACCCGGCGGGCTCCCGATCGAGGAGCCCACGGCCGCCGCTGCCGCGGTGGCGGGAAGCGGATCGTAGCCGTCGTCGGCTTTCTTGCGCCTGCCCCAGCGCAGCCGGCGCGGCTCCTCGTCGTCATCGTCGTCGAAACGATCGCCGACGCCCCAGCGATGCTGCTCGAAGTCCGGATCGGGGCCCTGCTCCGCGGAGCGCCGCCGCCCGCGCGGGGCCGGCTCCTCGTAGGGCTCCTGCTCGTATCCCTGGTAGTTCTCCTGCCCGTACGGCTGCTGCTGCGGGTACCCGGCGGGCGGGTATCCCTGCTGCTGCGGGTACGGCTCCTGCTGGTACGGGCCGGGCGGGTACGGCGGTTGCTGCGCCTGGTAACCGGGCGGCTGCTCGTACTGCTGCGGGTTGTACTGCTGCTGGTTGTACTGCGGTTCGTGCTGCTGGTCGTACTGCGGTTCGCGGGGCGGGCGTCGGCGGCGGGAGCCGTGGCCGTAGGTGACCGGCTCGTTGTGGGTGCCGTAGACGGGCTGGTCGCCGGTGCCGTAGGCGTGCGGGCCTGTCTCTGCCTGCCCCCAGACCGGCTGGTCTGGATCGTGCGAGGGGCGGTGCCGGTGGTCGCTCATACCGTCTCCTCGCGTGACGTCGCTTCGAGGGCACGGGCGAAGCGGAGGCTCGGTTTGCTGGTTCGCTCGCTCATTGCGCTCTTGAGGGTAGGTCACCGAACCGGGTCACGGCGCGGCGATCTCGGGTTTTCGCGGGGGTCCCACCCGAAGGTTCGCCCGGGTGATCTAGCCGCACAGCATACTCAAACAGGGACATTTCACGGTATGCGAATGGGGTCTGCTTTACCTGGAGTTCGCGAAATTCGCAGGTGAGCTGGGATGGATCGGCTTATGTTCGGATCTTGTGACGTGGGGTCAGGGAGCGGGCGGCGGCCAGGCAGGCGAGCGGGACGGCGGGTAGGACATATCGGTAGTCGAAGACCGCCGTCGCCACGGGGACGACGAGGAGGGCCCAGGCGAGGGCGTAGGGCAAGCCCCAGCGGCTGTCGGTGGGTTGCCGCCGGAATCGGGTGGCCGCGGCGATCGGCGGGATCAGCAGGACGATCAGCACGAGGGTGCCCGGTAGGGCGGCGACGTCCTGGTATGCGCGGATCCAGGCGGCGTAGGGCTCGATGACCTGGGTGGCGATGGGGCCTCGCTCGTACTCCTCGGCGAGTTCCGCGCCGACGGTGGCGACGTAGCGTTGCGGAGGGGGTGGGGTGCGGGCCGGGAACTCGTAGTGGGCGTAGACCTCGGGGTCCGGATATATCGGGCGGCCGAGGACGAAGGTTCTGCTCAGCTCGGCCACGAGTGAGGAGGCGTACTCGACGGGCTGGCTCTTGATCGCCAGCAGGGCGAACCGCTGGGCGAGGGCGTCGTTCTCCTGGGAGAAGGTGATCCCCGGCAGTTTGACCAGGGGTGACTCCGGATCCCAGGCGTAGAACTGGGGTGGCGGCCGTTCGCCCGGCGGCCTCGGGTCGCAGAGCACCGCGACGTCCGGTGGTGGGCGCATCACCGCGCAATCCGCGAACGTCATCGTCCGGACATACAGGAACACGCCGTTGGAGCCCACCAGGCCGGTGCGGTGGTAGGTGGCGTAGAACCAGCCCGCGTACGCCGCGATCGGCAGGAGAGCACCGGCAAGCATGATCGCGACCGTCTTGAGCCCGCCATACCGGAAAAGGAAGAAGCCGAAGACGGCGATCAGCGGAAGGCCGATCGTGCGGGTAAGGGTCGCGGCGGCCAGAGCCACCCCGATGATCAGCGCCCGCCGCCAGCCGAGCGGGCCTATCCCCAGCCAGACCGCCAGCGTGATCAGGAACATGAAGAGCGTGTCCGAGACGAGCAGGTGTTCCAACTCGATCTGGTACGCATCCAGCAGCACCGGCGCGGCGGCCAGCACCCCCACCCACGGCTTCCACCGCCGCACCACCACATAAACCAGGACAGCAGTGGCCACACCCAGCGCATGCTGGACGAACGCCACCACCGCAAAACTGTGAAACGGCTCGAACAACCGCAAGAACATCGAATACCCCGCCGGCCTCACCAGATCCGGCCGCGGGCGCATCGCCGTCACAACATAGCTATACGAATCCGGAAACCACAGCGCAGGCCGATACCCCAGCATCACCCCCAGCCGCAGCACCACCCCAACCCCGGCAACCCCAACAAACCACCGATGCCGCCGAACCCACGGCAAAACCGCCCGGCCACGAGCGAACTCGACTCCGGGGATGGATTCTGCCTGGGTTGCCACGCTCACACCCCTCGATGGACTGCCCGATCACGCTACCGGTCGGCGCCTCCCAGGCGAGCGTCGGCGAATGGCGGTGGGCACCGCCTCCCTCGTCATCCGGCGCACCTGTGCGAGCGTTGAGAGGGCACCATTCATCCTCAGCGCATCCCTGGCGGACGGCGTTGGATGACGAGAGGGCACCACCCGGCCCCCGTCGTTCCGTGCATCCTTTGTGAGCGTTGAGAGGGCACGCTCATCCTCGCCATCCGGCGCGCCCTGGAGGGGGTTGGCGGACGACGAGAAGGCACCACTCGCCCGCATCATTTGGAGCACCCCCGCTGGACGTCTGCGGATGTCGGAGGGGGCCGCTACGCTCGCGTTATTCGTAGGTTCGGGGTTGATCGTTCGTGGTGGCCGTCGGCGGGCAGGGTGCTTGCCGTTGGGTCGGTTGTGCCTGTGTTCGTGTTGGTGGGGTGGTTGCTGGCGGGGTTGCCGCTGGTGCTGGCGGGGTGGTTCTCGCCGGGGGCGATGGCGGTGGTGGGGGTCGCGCTCGCGGCGTTGGTTGTCTGGTATGGGGTGCGGTGGTTGCCGGAGACGGTGGCGGCCACGGGGGCCCAGGTGGGGGCGATCTTCGCTGTCGCGGTGGGGTCGGGGGTCTTCAACGCGATCTTTCACAGTGAGCAGCTGATCGTTCGGCGGGATCCGGCGAGTTATGCGCAGTACGCGATCTGGCTGGCGGGGCATGGCCGGGTGCCGATTCCGGAGGATGTCGCCGCGTTCGGGGGGCCTGATCCGGCGTTGCGGTTCGACAGCATGGGGTTCTTCGCGCAGGACGGCGTGGTGGTGCCGCAGTTCATGCCGGGTGCGCCGATCCTGCACGCCGTGGGGGAGTGGCTCGGCGGGCTGTTCCTGGCGCCGCCGGTGCTGGGGGCGTTCGCGGTGCTGGTGTTCGCGGGCGTGGTCGCCCGGCTGGTGGGGGCGCGGTGGGCGCCGCTCGCGGCGTTGACCTTCGCGGTGTGCCTGCCGGTCCTCTACACCTCGCGGACGACGTTCAGCGAGATTCCGTCGCTGATCCTGCTGTTCGGCGGGATCGCGCTGATGCTGGACGCCCGGTTCCGGGTGCGGAGCGGGCTCACCGGGGTGGGGTATCTTCCGGCCAGCCGTGAGGATCAGCCGGTCGGGGCGATGCGCAGCGCGCTGCTGGCGGGGTTGGCCTTCGGTCTCGCGCTGCTGGTCCGGATCGATGGACTTCGTGATGTGCTGCCGGTGCTTGGCTACGGGGGACTGCTCATCGCGCTCGATCGAGTCTCCAGGGCCTCAGATAAACGGATATTTCCGGATGGGCGGCTTGGCGTCCCGCTGCTGGTCGGGCTCGGGATCGGCAGTGGTTGTGGGTTCGTCGCGGGATACGTGCTTGCTCGTCCGTATCTGGAATACCTGTCCGACTCGTTGGTGCCGTTGCTGGCGATCTGCGCGGTCGTCGTCGCGCTGACCGTGGCCGGAGCCGCCGTCGCTCCCCGGATCCGATGGCGGCCGATCAAGCGCTTGCCCGAGATCGCCGCCGCGCTGGTCGGGCTGATCGTGCTCGCGTTCGCGATCCGGCCCTGGGTGCAGACCGTGCGGCGCGACCCCACCACTCCCGAGGACGAGCTCACCGCCAAGTTCATCGAAGCCACCCAAGCCGCCAACGGCCTCCCCATCGACCGCACCCGGCTGTATTACGAGGAATCCCTCCATTGGGTGATCTGGTATGTCGGGGTGCCCGTGGTCGTGCTGGCGACGCTGGCGGCTGCCGTACATGTCCGGCGATTGGCCCGAGGACGTGGTTTCGTCTGGCTGCTGCCGCTGGCGATCATCGGCTGGACGGCGGTGACCACGCTCTACCGCCCCGGGATTACCCCCGACCACCCGTTCGCGGCCCGCCGCCTGGTGCCGATCGTGCTCCCCGGCCTCATCCTGCTCGCCGTCTGGGGCCTGCGCTGGCTCCGCGACCGCGCCCGCCGCTCCGGCTACGGGTACGGCTCCCGCCTCTCCCGTGTCCTTCTCGCCGCCGGAATGGCCCTGATCCTGGCCCCCGCCGCCATCACCTCGTTCGGCACCGCCTTCACCCGGATCGAACGCGGCGAATCCACCGCCGTCGCGGGACTCTGCCAGGCCATCCCCGCCAACTCCGCGGTCCTGATCGTGGAACGCGTCACCGGCGACCGCTTCACCCAACTGATCCGCGGCCAATGCGGCCACCCGACAGCCCGAGTCCGAACACTGAACGGTATCCCCGCCGAGATCCTGGGCGACATTTCCGCCGAAACCGACGTCCACCGCCTGATCGCCGCCATCCGCGCAACCGGCCGCACCCCAGTCCTCCTGGCGGCGGAACCCTCCCAACTAACGCCTTACGGTCCACCCGCCCACGTGCTGACCTTGCGCACCCGCCAGGACGAACGCTCCCTCACCAGCCCCCCTGACGGCACCTGGACCCTCAACGTGAACGTCTGGATGTCCATCCCGGTTTGACCGGCTTCAAGCCGATCACGATAGTTCGACCATGGACGCGGAGGACTTGTCCCTGGGCGAACCGGAGCGGGAAGTCTGGTTCAGGCGGCACTTGCCGGCGTTGATCGCGGTAGCGGCCATCGGCGCCATCGTCACGGCAGGCTGGTTGTTCCAGCGCGCCGAGCCGCCGTCGACGACGCGCCAGGCCGTGCTCAAGTCCTTGCCGCCGCCCGAATCCTGGCCGACGCAGAACCGCTTCTTCATCCAGGTGTGTGCGAATAAGGCCCGGACGCCTCGATGCGGCGGCAAGAACGCGACCAAAGCCGATCTGATGGCGATCATGCTCGTACGCGATCGGCGGACCACGGCACTCCGGCCCTACGACTCGCTCGAGCGGTACCACCGGCGAACCAACGAATATCTCTACGACGACGCACCCTCCGGCCGCCTCCCTCGGACGGACGTGAATTTCTTCGTGGGCTCGGTCCGGACCCCGGCCGACCTACAGCCGATCATGACTCTTTACCGCGAGATGGCCCGGGTCGCCTGGGTGGATCCGCTGCCGGTGAACTTCTGGGAGTACAACGCCGATGTGCAGGTCGGGCTCTGCGGCACGCTCGGTTGCACCGGGCGTGGACCGGCGACCGACGCGGAGAAGGAGGCGATCCTCGCCCGCGTCCACGCCCTCCCCAACATCGAGGCCGTCTACTTCGAGGACCTGGCCCACCTGCGGAAGACCTACGAGGCGAATTTCGCCGACGCCGAGCCGCTCTACACGGCACGTGCGCCCTACGGGGAGTCGTTCTACGTCAAACTCAAGGAGTGGGGATCGGCCTTCGAGACCATTCGCCTACTGGGCACGATGCCGGGCATTCGTCGTGCTACCACGGTGGATCCCATGCTTCCGCAGAACTGATGTGGGATCGCGAAGCGGCCGGGCAGAGTACCCTCTTCTCGCGTACCCTCGACCGACGTGAGCCTGTCCCCTGAGAGTGGAAGCGCTGTGGAAGCCACCCCCTACGTGACGATCGTCCTGCCCTGTTACAACGAGCAGGATCATGTCATCGACGAGGTCGAGCGCATCTGCGCGGCCATGGACGCGAGCGGATACAGCTACGAGCTGCTCGCCGTGGACGACTGCTCGAAGGACGAGACGCTGGCGCGCCTGCACGAGGCGGCCCCCCGGTTCCCGCACATGCGGATCAAGGCGTTCCACCGCAACGGCGGCTCCGGCACGGTCCGGCGGATCGGGTCGCAGGAGGCGCGCGGCGAGGTCGTCGTGTGGACCGACGCGGACATGACCTACCCGAACGAGCGCATTCCCGAGCTGGTCCAGATCCTGGAGAAGGATCAGACGGTGGACCAGGTCGTCGGGGCGCGGACCTCGGAGGAGGGGTCGCACAAGCTGCTGCGGGTGCCCGCCAAGTGGGTCATCAGGAAGGTGGCCGAGCGGCTGGCCGGGCAGAAGATCCCCGACCTCAACTCGGGGCTGCGGGCGTTCCGGAAGTCGGTCGCCAGGCCGTACTTGCGGCTGCTGCCGCCGGGGTTCTCGTGCGTGACCACGATCACGCTGGCGTTCCTGTCGAACCAGCACGATGTGTACTACCTGCCGATCGACTACGCGAAGCGGGCCGGGAAGTCGAAGTTCAGCTTCTTCTCCGACGCCTACCGCTACATCCTGCAGGTGCTGCGGATGATCATGTATTTCAATCCGCTCAAGGTGCTCATGCCGCCCGCGCTCTGGCTGGTCGCGATCGGCGGGGTCAAGGGCGTGTACGACGTGGTCCGCTACGGCTTCTACCTGACCAGCAACACGATCGTGATCTTCCTGTCCGGCATGCTCATCGGGTCGGTGGCGCTGCTGGCCGATCTCATCGTGAGGTCCAGGGGCGAATGAGGATCGCGATCGTCGGGCCCACGTATCCGTACAAGGGGGGCGGGGCTCAGCACACCACCGAGCTGGCGCGACGCCTGAGCGCGGCCGGGCACGACGTGGTCCTGGAGTCCTGGAAGGCGCAGTATCCGTCCTTCCTGTATCCCGGGCAGCAGACGATCGACGTGCCCGAGGGCGAACCGTTCCCGAACACCAACCGCGTCCTGGACTGGCGCCGCCCGGACGGCTGGATCCGTAGAGGCCGCTTGCTCCGCGACGCCGACCTGGTCATCCTCGTACTGCTCAGCCCGGTGCAGGTGCCGCCCTATCTCGGCATCCTGTACGGCTTGCGCCGCCACACCCGGGTTGTCGTCCTCTGCCACAACGTGCTCCCCCACGAGGGAAAGCCTTACGACCGCCCCCTGGTCAGGGCCTTGCTCCGCCGGGTCGACTCCGTGCTCACGCACTCCGAGCAGCAGGCGGAGCTGGCGCGCGGGCTGACCGGCAAACCCGTGCGGGTGGCCGTGATGGCGCCGCATCTGCCCCTGGGGTCATCGGCGAAAGCCGCCGCTGTCGAGCTTTTCCGGCGGGTGTTGTTCTTCGGGATCGTCAGGCCGTACAAGGGGCTGGATCTGCTGCTCCGGGCGCTGGCCAGGACGCCGGGCGTCGCGCTCACGGTGGCGGGGGAGTTCTGGGGCGGGGAGGAAACGACCCGCGCGCTGGTTGGCGAGCTGGGGCTGGCGGACCGGGTCGAGCTGCGGCCGGGGTACGTGGCCGAGGCGGATGTGCCGGGGTTGTTCGGCCGGGTGGACGCGCTGGTGTTGCCCTACCGGTCGGCCACGGCGTCGCAGAACGTGTGGCTCGGGCATGAGCATGGTGTTCCGGTCATCGCCACCCGGGTAGGGGCGCTTCCCGACAATGTGACCGATGACGTGGACGGGCTGCTGGTCGAGCCGGGGTCGGTGGACGCGCTGGCGGACGCGCTCGGGCGTTTCTACGCGCCGGGCACGCCGGAGCGGCTGCGTGCCGGGGTCAAGGCCGTCGATCCCGAGCCTTACTGGGCGGGGTACCTGTCCGCGCTTCTCGCCAAGTATTAATGAGAAAGGCGTGATCTGGACAGCCGCGGCGGTGAGTCGCCTGGTCGGCGGTCATGCGGTTGTCTATGGGACGGTTTTCTCGTTAACCGACGCCGGGTCGCCGGTACTGTTGGTCCGCAGTCGATGAGGAGTGGGGGCCCGTGGGCAGGGAACGCGCCGCGCAGCTGGAGTACTCCGAGTTCCAGTCGGCGATGCTGGACGAGGCGAAGCGGCGGCGGAAGGCCGCCAAGATCATCGCGGTGCTCGGGCATTTTCTCGGGCGACCGGGTGCGGAGCCGCTCGATGGGCTGACCGTGGCCGATGTCGGGTGTTCCGCCGGGTTCATCGCCGATGAGCTGGCCGAGGCGGGCGCGCGGCGCACGTTCGGGATCGACATCGACGTGCCGGGGCTGCGCAAGGCGTCCGAACGGTTCGGGAAGCGGGTCTCGTTCGTGTGCGCGGACGGGGGCGCGTTGCCGTTCCCGGACGGATCCGTGGACGTGCTGGTTTTCAACCATATTTACGAACATGTCGTGGATCCTGATGCGGTGATCCGGGACATGCACCGGGTGCTGGCCGATGACGGCGTGCTCTACCTGGGGCTGGGCAACCGGCTGGGGATCATGGAGCCGCACTACAAGCTGCCGTTCCTGTCGTACCTGCCGCCCGGGCCCGCCGATCGGTATGTGCGGGCCTTCGGCCGGGCCGACCACTACTACGAGCGGTTCCGGACCCGGGGCGGGCTGCGGCGCATGCTGCGAGATTTCCACATCTGGGATTACACGTTCCCGGTGCTGGCTTCGCCGGAGCGGTTCGCCGGGGGCGAGTTGTTCCCGGGGACGGTCGGGCGGGTCGCCAAAGCCACGCTGGAGAAGACGCCACGTCCGGTTCTGGCGGGGCTCCTCCCGATTGTCCCGACGTACCTGTGGGTGGCCACCAAGACGGCGCGGCGACCGCTCGGTCCCGCGCTGCCGCAGCCACCGGAGCCGGTTCGTCCCCGGTGAACGTCCAGTGAAAGTCCGCAGCCTGGTTCGGGTCGGATTCCTGCTGGTCGCGCTCGGGTTCGGCAGCTGGGCCGTCACCTCGCAATGGGATCAGGTGGCCGCCGGGTTGGCGCGCCTGTCCTGGGGCGTGCTGGCGGGGTCGTTCGTCGCCGTTCTCGCGGCGCTGTTCGCGGGCATGCTGATGTGGCGGGCACTCCTGGCGGACCTGGGCTCGCCGCTCCGGATCACCGACGCGGCGAAGATCCTCTTTGTCGGGCAACTCGGCAAGTACATCCCCGGATCGCTCTGGCCGATGCTCGCGCAGATGGAGATGGGCCGCGACCACGGCGTCCCCCGCGAGCGCAGCGCCGCCGCCTTCTTCTTGACATATCCGATTTATCTGGCGAGCGGGCTCTTCGTGGCCGCCGCCACCCTGCCCGCGTTCGCGGGCGAATCCGTCGCCGAGTACGCCTGGCTGCTCCTCCTGCTCCCCCTGCTCATCGCCGGGCTCCACCCGGCGGTGGTGAACGGCGCGCTCGGCCTCGGCCTGCGGCTGCTCCGCCGACCGCCCATGGAACGCCCGCTCAGCCGCCGCGGCGTGCTCACCTCGGCCGGCTGGGCCTTCGCCGGCTGGGCCGCGTACGGCGTGCACCTGGCCCTGATCGGGTCCGGCCTGGGCGCCACCGGACCACGCGCCGCGATCCTGAGCCTCGGCGCGTTCGCCCTGGCCTGGAGTCTCGGCTTCCTGTTCGTCATCGCCCCGGCGGGCGCGGGCGTACGGGAGATCGCCATGATCGCCGCGCTCGCTCCCGTGCTCGACCGCGGCTCGGCCATCGCCGCCGCCCTGGTCTCCCGAGTGATCATCTCCCTGGGAGATCTGGTGTGTGCCGCCACCGCCGGATGGGCCGCCCGAAATCGCCGCCCGATCAGCGCAAACGCCGATAAATCCGTGGAATAGCCACGGAATCCGTATCGGGGCGGTATCTGGCCATGTGATTTCGCTCACGTATCGAGTAACCGGGCCATAGAGTTGAAGCCGGAAGGGCGAAGGGGGATCGGGCGGCGCCCACAAGGCGGTCCCACCCGGCTGTCGCGGGGATCTCCCACCGCAATTGCGACAAACGCGCTCGCGTCCGGTTCGAGGGTCCGGGCGGCTCGCGGTGAGGGGAGCGATCCTTCGTGAAACCCCGTGTGCTCGTCGACGCGGCGGCCGTTCCCGCCGACCGCGGCGCTCTGATCCGATACGTCGACGGACTTCTCGCCGCGCTGCACCAGGCCGGCGCCGACCTCGCCGTGGTGTGCCAGCGAGCCGACGCCGAGCGGTACCGGCGGATGGCGCCCTCCGCGCAGATCCTGCCGGGGCCGCCCGCCATCACCAACCGGGGCGCGCGGCTGGTCTGGGAGCAGACCGGCATGCCGGTGCTCGCCCAGCAGGCGGGGGCGCAGGTGATCCACTCTCCGTCGTACTCGATCCCGATCGGGGCCGGGGTGCCGTCCGTGGTGACCGTGCACGACGTGACCTGGTTCACCGAACCCGAATGCCAGGGCCCCGCGAAGGCGTCCTACCTCCGCTCCGCGACCCGTACGGCGGTGCGTGGGGCGAGTCGGGTGATCGTGCCGTCGAAGGCGACCAGGGACGAGCTGATCCGGGTGCTGGGGGCGGATCCGACCCGCATCGACGTGGCCTATCACGGGGTCGATCCCGCGCTCTTCCATCGGCCGAGCGAGGCCGAGGTGCGGCGGGTGTCGGAGCGGCTGGGGTTGCACGGGTATCCGTATGTCGCGTCGCTGGGGACTCTGGCGCCGCGGAAGAACGTGCCGAATCTGGTCAGGGGGTTCGCGCAAGCCGTACAGGATCTGGCGGAGCCGCCCGCGCTGGTGCTGGCCGGGGGGCTGATCGAAGCGTCGGGGGGCGACGCCGAAGTGGACGAGGCGGTGCGTGAACTGCCGGCCGGGGTCCGGGTGGTGCGGACCGGCTACCTGCCGTTCTCCGATCTCGCCGGGTTCTACGGCGGCGCGCTGGTGGCGGCTTTCCCGTCGCGGGTGGAGGGGTTCGGCATGCCGGTGCTGGAGGCGATGGCCTGTGGCGCGGCCGTGCTGACCACGCGGCGGACCTCGCTGCCCGAGGTCGGCGGGGACGCCGTCGCCTACACCGAGCCGGACGCGACCAGCATCGGCGCCGCGCTGCGCACCCTGCTCGACTCGCCCGAGCGCAGGGCCGCTCTCGGCGAGGCGGGCGCCGCCCGGTCACGAGAGTTCACCTGGGCGGCGTCGGCGGAGGCTCATCTGGTGTCATACCACCGGGCACTGGAGCGTTGAGCTAACCTCACCCGTGTGACGGACAGTTCTTTGCTCGCGCCTCTTGAGGCGATCCTCCTGGTCGGCGGGCAGGGCACCCGGCTGCGGCCACTGACGCTGTTCACGCCGAAGCCGCTGCTGCCCACGGCGGGCGTGCCGTTCCTCGCCCACCAGCTGGCCCGGGCCTCGGCGTTCGGCGTGCGGCGGATCGTGTTCGCCACCTCGTACAAGGCGTCGATGTTCGCGGACGCGTTCGGTGACGGCTCGGCCTTCGGCCTGGAGCTCGAGTACGTCACCGAGGACACGCCGCTCGGGACCGGGGGAGCCATCCGGAACGCGGCGCGCGCGCTGACCTGCCCGCCGGACGCGCCGGTGCTCGTGCTCAACGGCGACATCCTGTCCGGGCACGACATCACCGCCCAGGTGAACATGCACCTGTCCGGGGACGCCGCCCTCACCCTGCACCTGACCGAGGTGGAGGACGCGTCCGCGTTCGGCTGCGTGCCCATCGACGAGGACGGCCGCGTCCTGGCGTTCTTGGAGAAGACCCCGAATCCGGTCACCAACCGCATCAACGCGGGCTGCTACGTGTTCCGCCGCTCGGTGCTCGACTCCATCCCCCCGGACAAGGTCGTTTCGGTGGAACGCGAGACCTTTCCCACCCTCATCGACTCGGGCGACCGCGTCCTCGGCTTCGCCGACTCCACCTACTGGCTCGACGTGGGCACTCCCGCCGCCTACGTGCAGGGCTCCTGCGACCTGGTCCGCGGCATCCTCGCGTCACCCGCCCTCCCCGGCCCGCCCGGCGAATCCCTCCTCCTCCCCGGCGCCACCGTCTCCCCCGAGGCCAAGGTCACCGGCGGCTCCGTGATCGGCGCCCGCGCCACCATCGGCGCCGGCGCCCTGATCCGCGCCAGCGTCATCGCCGACGAGGCCACCATCGCCCCCGGCGTCACCATCATGAACTCCGTCATCGGCCCCCGCGCCTCCATCGCCGAGGGCACCATCCTCCGCGACACCGTCATCGGCGCCACCGCCACCATCGGCCCCAACAACGAACTCACCTCAGGCGCCCGAATCTGGCCGGGCGTGGTCCTCCCCGAGGCTGCTATCCGTTTTTCGAGTGATACGTAGCGACATGTCTGTGGTTGAGCGGGTCTGGCGGCCGGAAGGGGCGCTTGATCTGCGGTTGACGTTGTCGCCGCATCCGCATGGGGGTGGGGATCCGGCGTGGCGGCGTACGGCGGATGGGGCTACCTGGCGGGCCTGCCGTACTCCGGTGGGGCCGGGGACGCTGCGGGTGGCTTATCGCGGGGGGCAGGTGGATGCGGCTGCCTGGGGGGCGGGGGCGGAGTGGTTGGTGGAGACGCTTCCGGAGTTGTTGGGGGCTTCTGATGATATTTCGGGGTTTGGGGAGTTGGTTCGGGGGGCTGCGGGGGCGGGGGATGGGTCGGTCCGGGCGCGGGCGGCGTTTGTGGGGGAGTTGGCCGCGCGGCATGCGGGGTTGCGGATCGGGCGGTCGGGGCGGGTGTTCGAGGCGCTTGTTCCGGCGGTGCTGGAGCAGAAGGTGGTCGGGCGGGAGGCCTGGCGGGCTTGGCGCTGGCTTGTGCGGAAATATGGGGATATAGCGCCTGGGCCGGTTCCGGAGGGGTTGACCGTGATGCCGTCGCCTGAGGTGTGGCGGCGGGTTCCGTCGTGGGATTGGCATCGCGCGGGGGCGGAAGCCGTACGGGCCAGGACGATTATCAATGCGGCGCAGCACGCGGAGAAGCTGGAGGGCGGGTCGAGCGCGGAGGCCGATCGTTTGCTGCGGGCGCTGCCGGGGATCGGGGTGTGGACTTCGGCTGAGGTGCGGCAACGTGCGCACGGTGACCCGGATGCGCCGAGTGTGGGTGATTATCATCTGCCGAGCGTTGTGGGCTACGCGTTCACCGGCCAGAAGACCGACGACGCGGGCATGCTGGAGTTGCTCGAACCCTTCGCCGGGCATCGCCATCGGGTCATCCGGCTGATCGAACTCAGCGGGATCCGCCCGCCCGCCCGTGGTCCGCGGATGGCGGCCCGCGACTATCGGTCCTTTTAGCCCCAGGCTGGTCCAAAGCGGTCGCGGCCGACCGCGTAGGGTGCGGCCTATGACGCCAGAGCGACCTGACGTAACAGGGGACCGGACCAATGGGAACGCGATGCGGCGGGCGCTGGCTCGCGCGCGCGATGGGAAGACGCTCGATGTCGCCGAGGCCGCCGTGTTGTTGCGGGCCCGGGGAGCCGATCTGGACGTGCTGCTCGAACACGCCGGGCGGGTCAGGGACGCGGGTCTCGCGGCGGCCGGGCGGAGCGGTGTCGTCACCTACAGCAGGAAGGTTTTCATCCCGCTGACGAGGTTGTGCCGGGATCGATGCGGTTACTGCACGTTCGCGACCGCGCCACATCGGCTGGAGAGCGCGTTCCTCGGGCCTGACGAGGTGCTGGAGATCGCTCGCCAGGGTGCGGCGCTCGGCTGTAAGGAAGCCCTGTTCACGCTCGGCGACCGCCCGGAAGATCGCTGGCACCAGGCGCGGGAATGGCTGGACGCCCACGGATACGACGACACGCTGTCCTATGTCCGGGCGATGGCCATCCGCGTCCTGGAAGAGACCGGCCTGCTCCCGCATCTGAACCCCGGCGTGCTGACCTGGCGCGATTTGCAGCGGCTGAAGCCGGTCGCCCCTTCCATGGGCATGATGCTGGAAACCACCTCAGAGGCCCTCTTCCTGACAAAGGGAGCAGCCCACTACGGTTCCCCCGACAAGGATCCCGCGGTACGGCTCCGCGTCCTGGAAGACGCGGGACGGTCGAATGTCCCGTTCACGACCGGAATCCTCATCGGCATCGGCGAAACCATCGAGGACCGCGCCGAGTCGATCTTCGCGATCCGCCGGGTCGCCCGCGAGTACAGCGGGATCCAGGAAGTCATCGTCCAGAACTTCCGCGCCAAACCCGACACCGCCATGCGCGGCCTGCCCGACGCCGACCTGCACGAACTGGCCGCCACCATCGCGGTCGCGCGCCTGGTCCTCGGCCCCCGGACGCGCATCCAGGCCCCGCCGAACCTGATCGGCGCGGAGTACGCGCTGATGCTCCGCGCCGGAATCGACGACTGGGGCGGCGTTTCCCCGCTCACCCCCGACCATGTCAACCCCGAACGCCCATGGCCGCACATCGACGAACTGGCCACCCGCAGCGCCGACGCCGGATTCACCCTCCGGGAACGTCTGACGATTTATCCGGAATATGTGCTCGCCGGGGAGCCGTGGCTCGACCCCCGGCTGCGCGAGCATGTGGCCGCGCTCGCCGATCCGGCGACCGGGCTGGCCCGCGAGGACGCGGTTCCGGTCGGGCGTCCGTGGCAGGAACCGGATGGAGGGTTCGTTTCCATCGGGCGTACGGATCTGCACACGGCGGTGGACTCCGAAGGACGTACCAACGATCGCAGGGATGACTTCGACCACGTTTACGGGGACTGGGACGCGTTGCGGGAGCGCCTGCCCGCCGGAAGCGCGCCGGTGGGCGGGGACGTCCGGGAGGCGTTGCGGCAGGCTGAGAAGGATCCGGCCGGGCTCACCGACGCGCAGGCGCTGGCCCTGCTCGGGCTCGCGGGCGACCAGAACGGTGCCGGTGCCGACGACGACGGCCTGGCCGAGTTGGCCAGGATCGCCGATGGCCTGCGTCGCGACGCCGCCGGGGACGATGTCACTTATGTCGTGAACCGGAATATCAACTTCACCAACGTCTGTTACACCGGCTGCCGTTTCTGCGCGTTCGCCCAGCGGCGTACCGACGCCGACGCGTACACCCTCAGCCTCGACCAGGTCGCCGACCGCGCCGAGGAAGCCTGGGCGGCCGGGGCCACCGAGGTGTGCATGCAGGGCGGCATCCATCCGGATCTGCCCGGCACGGCCTACTTCGACATTGCGCGGGCGGTCAAGGCGCGCGTGCCGGACATCCACGTGCACGCGTTCTCGCCGATGGAGGTGATCAATGGGGCAAGCCGTACAAACCTGTCCATCGAAGACTGGCTGACCGGCGCCCGCGAAGCAGGCGTCGACTCCCTCCCCGGCACTGCCGCCGAAATCCTCGACGACGACGTCCGCTGGGTCCTCACCAAGGGCAAACTCCCCACCCGCGAATGGATCGACGTCATCACCACCGCCCACCGCCTCGGCATCCCCACCACCTCAACGATGATGTACGGCCACGTCGACACCCACAGCCACTGGGTCCAGCACATCCGCCTCATCCGCCGCATCCAAGAACAAACAGGCGGCTTCAGCGAGTTCGTCCTCCTCCCCTTCGTCCACCACAGCTCCCCCATCTACCTGGCCGGCGTCGCCCGCCCCGGCCCCACCCCCCGCGAGAACATCGCCGTCCATGCCCTCGCCCGAATCCTCCTCCACGGCGCCATCGCCAACATCCAATGCTCCTGGGTCAAACTCCGCGACGACCTGTGCCGCACAGTCCTCACCGCCGGAGTAAACGACCTGGGCGGCACCCTCATGGAAGAAACCATCAGCCGAATGGCCGGCTCCGAAAACGGCTCCTACAAAACCATCACCGACCTGGCCGCCATGGTCGCCCCCACCGGCCGCCCCCTCCGCCAACGCACCACCTCCTACGGCACCCCCTCCGCAGAGAGACAGGCCGCGGCCCGGGCCAGCGACGGAGTATGCGGCACCGTGCGACGGGTGCTCCCGCTGGTGTGATCGACGGAGATGGGCCCTCAGGCGTTCGGATTGCCCTGGTCTGTGCCAGGCTCGCGCGAGATTCGGGCGGTGACCGCCTACGACCACTGAACCCTTGGAATAGATCATCTAGCCAATACTCGCCGGTAACGTAGAGTGCGGTGGCGAGGGCGTCCAGATCCGTGTGCACCAAGCCAGCGGTGTCAGCGGGCCTGCCGCACGCCTTCGATGTATTCCATGATCTTCGGCAGGTCATCGGGGGCCAACCACGGGACCTGATTGCTGATCCCCGCGCTGATCTCGGTCTTGTGATCGCGCCACAACGCCCCTGCAGCGGCCGAGATCTGCTGGTTCGCCTGCTGGTCGGCGCTCGCGTACGGGATGCCGATCGTCTCCCAGCGAGCGGTCAGCTCCCGCACGCGGGGGTCGTCCACCGGTGTGCCATCCTCCAGGTGCCGCTTGAACGCGCGGAGGAGTTCCAGCCACTCCATCTTGGTGGCCTCCACGGCCTCTGCGCCCAGGTCCGTCCTGCGCTGGGCCAGCAGTTCGCGCTGCTCTTCCGTGAAGTACGTCTCGTTCACCGAAATCATCTCCAAGGTCGTCATGAATTGATCGGGGTCTGGCATGACAGCGGCGTCGAGTCGCCCGATCAGCCCACGCAGCTGGTCGCTCAACCGGGCTGCGCGGATGGCCTGCGCCTCGAACTCGGCCAGTTGCGCCGCGAACAGGTCGCGCAGCGTGCCCAAGTCGTCCGACGAACGCGTGAGCGCCGTGGCGATCTCCTCCAGCGAGAGGCCAAACCGCTGTAGGGCCCGTACGCGATATAGCCGGCGCACGTCGGACGCCGTGTAGCGGCGGTGCCCGGAAGCGGTCCGCTCCGCCGGGCGGACGAGGCCGATCTCGTCGTAGTGATAGAGCGTCCGGACAGTGATCCCAGTCCTGCGGGACATCTCCCCGATGCTCCAGCGCAGCTCGTCGTCGTTGTGCATGCTCAGAACGTAGGACCTCCCGCTACGGGAGGTGCAAGCCCGGGCAGGGTGAGTCGCATGGCAGCGGAGGGCGCGGGGCGGAGGCCAAAGACGGCCGGGCAGCTTCCCGGCCGCGGGCCCAGCTTCGGCGTGTGCCCACGAAGGCGTCGGCCGCACCGGCAGCTGGTCACACCAGCGCCCGGCCCTTACCGTATAAAGACATGAACGATCTTCCGCGAGGGCAGGAAGCCCTGATGATCAATGTCCGTGAGGCGCTCGTCCTGGCCGGCCTGTCCCCCCACCTCGACCGAGAGAGTGATCCCGCACGTGATCTCGGCGGATTCGGCCTGTCCCCGGAGGGCGAAGCGTCCGTGCGCGTGAGGTGGATGTACCACGGTGACCTGTTCGACGCGATCTACTCCGCCTCCGCCGCACAACGCGATCCGCAAGATCGTCCATCGCCCGCCTGGGCTGACCGGGTCGACGAGATCATGAAGCGTGCGATGGCGGAAATCCTCTGGACCGGCGGGTTCACCGTGACGCTGCGTTCCTCTTCGGCTCCCGGCGATGGCTCACCCAGCGCATCCTCACTACTGGTCGGCCCACCGCATCCCAGAGACGACGCACTGCCCGGAGAATGATGGGACCCGCGCTTAGGTGTGTTGTCCCCTGGTTCGGGTTTGAGGCGGTGCCACCCCGACCCCTGGAATCAATCATCTAGGGCGTGGCGGCACAATTCCTCCCAGCCCTTGACCGCGTCGCTGGTACCGAACCGGATATCCCATTGACCGGACGGTGACCCGGTCTCCCCGCTTGGGGCTCATGCTGAGACCTCCATAGGGCCGAAATCGCCCCTTTGTGGCCTTGCGCGCCTTGGCGTAGTGCGAGGGATCGGCCTTGATTCGGGCGGTTGCCCGCCAGCCTGCGATCTGGCGACGTGCCGAGGGCCATGCCTCGTCAGACGTCACACCTGTTGGGCATGCCAAGCCTGGGTGCGGGGGCGTTGGCGCTATGGGCTGGTGGTTAGCCGGGGTCGCCGTAGTGGTTGCAATGGGGGCAGGCCATTGTTGGGGTGCCTTCGTGGATTGTGCAGGCGCATGGGAAGTGGCCGCAGTAGAGGGAATTGGAGCCTGGGGTGCCGTTCGCGTTGCGGATTTTGGTTTCGCCGAGGCTGATGATTTGGAAGGCGTGTGGGGTCGAGTCGTCGTTTGTGATCTGGATTTGCCAGTTGTTCGCGGGGCGGTCGAGAGAGACGCGTACCAGGTATACGTCGTATTCTTTTCTGAGCCAGGTTGCGGAGCCTACGACATGGTCGTCGGGGTCGACGATGGGCTGGGCGTTGGGGAATTCCGTCAGGGTCACGGATGGGCCTGAGTCGGCCTTGAGTTTGATCATCGGTGGTCGTAGGGGGACGCGGGAGCCGTTGTGGCCGAAGTCGACGACTCGGAGGAGCATCGTGCGCTCGGAGTAGGGGGTGTCGAACCCGACGAAGTGGCTGGACTCTCCGGCGTCCAGGTGGAGCGGAGCTGATGAACTGAGTAGTTGCTCGGATTTCATGACTTAACCACCCACAATCTGATGGTGCTGGTCTCTTTCCGGGCTTTCTCACACCGGTTGATCTATGAGTATTTATTACTTAGAAAGTCGTGATCTGGACGACCGCAGCGGCGAATCGTCTGGTCGGCGGCTATGCGACTCTCTGTAGGACGGGTTTCTGGTTGATATGTGCCCTCATCGGCTGGTCGGTCCACAGAAGGTATGGCAAATTAACGCTAATTCTCGCGCAAGAGTGGGCTGTAGCTGATTGGTCAGCGGATGACGGTGTAGTCGGCTGGATTTCTGGGCGCGCGGTCGCGGGGTGGGGAGGCTGGATGGCCGATGGCTACCGTGCCCATGGGGTCCCATGTGTCGGGGAGGTCGAGGACCTGGCGGACGGTGGGGCGGCAGAACATGGTGGAGGAGACCCAGGCGGAGCCCAGGCCCTCGACCGCCAGCTGGATGAGGAAGTTCTGGACGCCCGCGCCGGTGGCGACGATGAACATCTCGCGTTCCGCGGTGTTCCTGCGGGGGTCGGGGTAGGTGTGGGAGCCGTCCATGACCAGGCAGGGGACCGCCAGGTAGGGGGCGTTTCGCAGGACGTCGCCGCGGCGGAGGCGTTTGGCTATCGAGGATTCGGTGAAGCCGTCGGCGCGGAGGTCGGTGGTCCAGGCTTCGCGCATCGCGTCCAGGAGGGCGGTGCGGGTGGTGGGGTTTTCGAGGAGGACGAAACGCCAGGGGGTGGTGTGGTGGGGGGCGGGGGCGGAGATGGCGGCGGCCACGGCGCGGTGGACCGCGGCGGGGTCCACGGGGGTGGGGGCGAACTCGCGGATGGTACGGCGGGCGTAGACGACGTCGGCGGAGCCGTGGCGGAACAGGTCATCGCCGGCGGGACGGAGGAGGGCGGTGACGCCGGGGCCGTCGGTTTCGGTGATCAGGTGGGGGAGGCCGCGGACGATCGCGATCGGGATCCCGGCGAGCTTTCCTTTGGCCAGTTCGGCGGCGGCGGCGATCTCGTCGATCAGGGCGGTGACGGTGGCGTTGAGGGGGTTGCCGTAGGTGTCCGACTGGCCGCGATGGTCCTCGAGCGGGCGGACTCCAGCCGCGCCGATCGCCAGGTCGGTCAGACCGTGACGCCAAGGCCGCCCGAAAGTGTCGGAGACGATCACGCCGACATCGGCCCCCAGGCGCTCGCGGATCCCCGCCCGAATCCGCCGAGCTGAGGCATCGGCGTCCTCCGGAAGCAAAAGGATCGTCCCAGGCTCGGTATTCGACGCGTCCACCCCAGCGGCGGCCATCACAAAACCCTGCCGCGTCTCCGCGATAACCAGATCCCCGCGCCGCGCCACCACCCGCTGGGTCTCTTCCTCGATGGCCTCAGCCCGGCTCTCTCCCTGCCGCACCCGCCCCTCTGCCTTACTCACAATCTTCGACGTGACCACCAAAATGTCCCCATCGGCGACCTTCACCTGTGATTGGGTCACCAACCCCGCGATGTCATCCCCGGCCAAAACCTCCGGCAGACCTTCGATGCCCTCAATCTGAATCATCGTTCCTCGTCCTCAAGTCCACATTTGTCGGAGACGCCGGGCTGCTCGCCGCTATCCGGCGCCGATCACCTCTGCGTCGCTTCCCGCCGCACCGGCGCCAAAGGTGCCTGCCTTGTGCCACGACGCAGTACGACAGGCTGGTGCCGCTGGCCGTGGTCGCTGGCCTGCTCGCCTCCACCCGGGATGTCGGGCTGCTCTCTGGTTGGCGGTGCGGTACTCGCATGGTCTTGCCCTGGTGGTCGGGTTGGTGCCGCGGGCCGTGGTTGCTGTTCTGCTTGCCTTCGCCGGTCGCTCTCTGGTTGGCGGTGCGGTACTCGCATGGTCTTGCCCTGGTGATCGGGTTGGTATCGCTGGCCTTGGTTGCTGGCCTGCTCGCCTGCGCCCGGGGATGTCGGGCTGCCTCTGGCCGATGGTGCGGTCGGCATGGGGCGGAGGTGCTGGAGTCCGCGGTCATCGTTCGATGGCCTTATCCGGCGGCGAGGCTGAGGGCGAGGGTTAGGGCGGCTTGGGCGAGGGTGCGGGTGGTTTCGGGGGCGGTCATGAGGAGGGGGTGGGGTTCGACTGTTATGTCGGGGTGGGTGGTGGAGGCGTCTTCTTCGGCTACTAGCCAGCCGTTGAGGAGGGGGGTGCCGTACAGGTCGAGGACGGATTGGGCGGTGGTTTCGCGGCCGATGGCGGTGAGGCAGGCGTCGGCCATGCCGCGGACGGGGGAGCCGTTGATGATGGGGGAGACGCCGACGACGGGCTTTCTTTCCAGGGCGGGGCGGATGCCGGGGATCTGGAGGATCGTGCCGATGCTGACGACGGGGTTGGACGGGGGCAGGATGACCACGTCGGCGGCTTCGATGGCGTCCAGGACGCCGGGGGCCGGTTTGGCGTCGGCGGCGCCGACCAGGACGATCTCCTCGGCGGGGATGGCGGCGCGCAGGCGGACCCACCATTCCTGGAAGTGCACGGCGTGGCGGCCGGTGTCGTCGGTGATGACGACGTGGGTTTCGGTGCGGTCGTCGGACATCGGGAGCAGGCGCACGCCGGGGCGCCAGCGGGCGCAGAGGGCCTCGGTGACCTGGGAGAGCGGGTATCCGGCGGCGAGCATCTGGCTGCGGATGATGTGGGTGGCGAAGTCGCGGTCGCCCAGGCCGAACCACTGGGGTTCCATGCCGTAGGCGGCGAGCTCCTCCTTGACGGTGAACGTTTCAGCGGCCCGGCCCCAGCCCTGATCCTCGTTGATGCCGCCGCCCAGCGTGTACATCACCGTGTCGAGGTCGGGGCAGACCCGGAGTCCGAAGAGGGTGATGTCGTCGCCGGTGTTGCCGATCACGGTGATCTCGGCGTCGGGAGCTGCCGCCTGGAGGCCGCGGAGGAATCGGGCCCCGCCGATGCCGCCCGCGAGGGACACGATACGCATGACAGCCATCCTCGCACCGCCCACCGACATCCCCATCGCCCGGCCCGTCACCCCGGGACCCACGGCGTGGAGACGACACGAGAGCATGCCCACCGATATCCCCACCGCCCCCGCCACCCCCGGCACCACCGTGCGGGCGACGGGAGGGCATACCCACCGGCATCCGCACCGCCCCCGCCACCCGCGTGCGGGCGACGCGAGGGCATGCTCGCCGGCATCCGCACAGCCCACCCCACCACCCTCTCCACCTGCGATGACATGTCGGGATTTGTGAGGCATACGACACTCGGGGGATACGTGAGCTTGGTGGGTCAGCCGACGGCAAAGTCAGGCATGTGCGAAACTCGTCTTGGTATGCCCTTTGCATGCCGTTGGCTATCAGGGGGTCACTGTGATCAAGGTTGAACCGGCGAGGCTGCGTGAGCCCGCCGCTTGGATCATGCTCGCGGTGGTGTGCTCGGGCGTGTTATTCGGCCTTCTGACGTTCGTGACAGGCGGGTCCGGAGAGCCGTTCGGCTTGGTCTCGGGGACCGTGCTGCAGACGCTCAGCTCGGCCACCAGAGCGGCCTTGGCGGTGGGCGCCGTGGTGTTGACGACCCGGTTCGGCGCGCCGACGCCGAGGAGCCGGCTGATCGGCCTGATCGCCGCGGGGGCGCTCGCGATCGCGGTGGCGTTCGGTCTGCTCGGCGCGGTGCTGATGCTGTTCGGCGAGTTGAGCTTCGGGAGCAAGATCGTGGTCCTGCTGACCGCGCTGCCCGAGATCGCGCTGATGGCCGTGGCCGCGGTGTACGTGCTCGCCACGCTCGCTCCCGCGGCCGCCAAGCCGGCGAGAGTTCAGGGCAGGAACACGGAGCCGTTCTTCGGCGGCTACCAGAACGACGGATTCCAGGGTTACGGCTCGTACCCGTCCCCGGAGCCCAATGGCGCTCCCGTTCCCGCAGGTCCCGTTCAGGATCCCTCCGTCCCCTCCGCGTTGTCCGCCGCGCCGCACCAACAACATCCCGCACAGCCCGGCCTGGTGTACGACGATCCCGCCGATCGCACCCAGGACGCCTATGCGGCCCCGGTCTACGATCAGGGATACGCGTCCCGGCACGAAGTCGTTCAGCCTTCTGGGAACGGTTTCGGGGAGCCGTACCGCCCGCCCGTGAACGCGGCCCCGCAGCAGGCTCCCCAGCAGGCGCCGCCGCAGGGGCCGGTGTTCGACCAGCACGGGTACGCCGGGGACTCGCCGTCCTTCCCGCCGGTGACCTACAACGAGCCGACCTACAGCGAAACCACCTACAACGCCCCCGTGTACAACGAGCCTGTGTATCAGGAGCCGGTGTACAACGAGCCGGTCTACCAGGATCCCGCGTACCCGGCGAATCAGAGCAATTACGGAGGGTCGCCGTTGTCGGGGTATTCGGGGCCGCAGTTCGCGCAGCAGGCGTACGAGCCGTCCTACGAGGGCGACCTGCGGGAGCAGCAGCTCGCCCAGGCGTACCAGCAGGCGCAGTCCTACCAGCAGGCCCCCACGGCGCCCCAGCCGCCGCCGCAGCAGGTTCAGCAGCCGCAGCAGGTTCAGCAGCCGCAGCAGGTTCAGCAGCCGCAGCCGGTCCAGCCGCAGCCGGTCCAGCAGCAGGCGCTCCCGCAGGCGGTTCAGCAGCCCGCGCAGCCGGTGTACAACAGCCCGCTCGGGCATCCGCAGACGCGTGAGCCGTACCAGCAGGATCGGTTCCAGGGGGACCCGCTCAACGGGCCCGAGCAGACCATCCGTTACGGGGGCGATCCGCTCAGTAGTCCCGATCTTTCGCGTTACCAGGGTGATCCGCTCAGCAGCCCGGACGTTGGCCGTTATCTGGGCGATCCGCTCAGCGGGCCCGAGCGAGCGCGTTACCAGGGCGATCCGCTGAACGATCCGCTGCCCGGCAACGAATTGCTGGACCCCACCGCGATCTACAAGCCGGAGCGCCAGCAGGCAAAGCCCGAGGAAGGTGTGAGTAGAGAACAAGCAGCTCAGGGGGCCGATGGCAACCCGCATTGGTACGGTTCCGACCGCCGAGACCACTGATCGAGACCGCCAGATACCGGGGCAAGCATGTCTTTCCCCGGGTATCGGTATGCCGCTTGACGCCACACCTGAGACACGCGTGTAATTACAGCTGTGTTGTTACGCCTTCCTCAAGGTGGGTATGAGGACGGCGTCCATAGGGGGGCACCAGGTGCTGTTGGTGACGGGCGGGCGACAGGGAGGTGTGCAGTGACCGAACCGGTCATGGCACAGGCGCTCGACGGTGAAGATCTGGGTTGGCAGGAGCGCGCGCTGTGCGCTCAGACCGATCCGGAGGCGTTCTTTCCAGAGAAGGGCGGCTCCACCCGAGAGGCTAAGAAGGTGTGCCGAGCGTGCGAAGTGCGCGCGGAGTGCCTTGAATACGCATTGGAACACGACGAGCGATTCGGTATCTGGGGCGGGCTGTCGGAGCGGGAGCGACGGCGCATCAAGCGTCAGGCCGTCTGATTGAACATGATCGAAGTCTGATCGAAGCACGAAGCGATGCACGACGCGGGGGTCACGAACCAGTGGCCCCCGCGGGCTTCCTGGACTCCACGGGTTCCAGGGCCTTTCGGGTTCTTCGGGCCACGGGCCGAACCAGGGTTGGCATAAGGTAGGCCCGCAAAGCAGGACAAACCCCCGAACATTTCCGGAAATTTCCGGATAAATCGCCCGAAAGATCCCAAGGACCCCCGTGCAAACCCCGGTGCATTCGGTCACCGCCATCGTCGTCGCGCATGACGGCGCACGCTGGCTCAGAGAGACGCTCTCGGCGGTGCTGGGCCAGACCTATCGACCGGACCGGGTGGTCGGCGTCGACAACGGCAGCCGCGACGACAGCGCCAAGCTTCTCACCCAGGCGTTCGGCCCCAACGCGGTCGTCAGCATGCCCCGCTCGACCGGCTTCGCCGAAGCCGTCCACGACGTCATGCGCCGCCTCCCGCCCGCCGTGCAGGGCACCGAGTGGATCTGGCTCATCCACGACGACTGCGCCCCCGACCCGCGCGCCCTGGAGACCCTGCTCTGGGCGGCCGACCAGGACCAGAAAGCCGTCATCCTCGGTCCGAAACTCCGCGACTGGCTGGACCGCAAGCTCCTCCTGGAGATCGGTGTCACGGTCGCCAGGTCGGGCCGCAGGGAGACCGGCCTCGAACCGCGCGAGTACGACCAGGGCCAGCACGACCACGACACCAGCGGCATCAGGGACGTGCTCTCGGTGTCCACCGCCGGGATGCTCATCCGCCGCGACGTCTGGGATGAACTGTCCGGCCTGGACCCGAAGCTGCCGCTGTTCCGCGACGACCTGGACTTCTGCTGGCGGGCCCGCGCGGCCGGGCACCGGGTGCTGGCGGTGACCAGCGCCATGGCGTACCACGCGGAGGCGTCCAGCCGCCGCCGTCGCCGGATCGCGGCCAGCGACGACCATCCGCGCCGCCTGGCCCGCCGCTACGCCCTGTTCGTGATCATGATCAACCTGCCGTTCCTGGCGATGCTCTGGTCGATGCTCAGGAACACCTTCGGCTCCCTGCTCAGAACCGTGCTGTTCCTGCTGGCCAAGCAGCCCGCGCACGCGCTGGACGAGATCGTCGCGCTCGGCTCGGTGCTCTTCCATCCCGGCAAGCTGCGGCGCGCCCGCAAGGCCCGCAAACGGAACCGCAAGCAGGGCTACGCCCTCGTCAAACCCCTGTTCACCCCGCCGAGCGCGGCCATTCGCCGGATCTTCGACATGATCCGCGGCCAGCTCGCGGGCGCGGGCCCGATGGACTCCGCCGGACGCCACCACGCGGTCTCCGCCTCCCCGGAGGAGGAGGGCGAGGAGCTGCTCAACGACGACGGCAGCGTGCTGCGCAGGGTGTTCGGCAATCCAGGGGTACGGCTCTGCCTGCTCCTGACCGCCGTCACGGTGGCCGCGCACTGGCGGATGGCCACCGGCGGCCTGCTCGGCGGGGGCGCCCTGGTTCCGGTGGTGGGCGGCGCGTCCGATCTGTGGGATCTCTACCTGGAAGGGGAGCAAGCTCCCTATGTGGCGGTCCTCGCGGCCCTGTCCACGCTGTTCTTCGGGAAGATCTGGCTGGCCGTCGCGGTGCTGCTGCTCGGCTGCGTCCCACTGGCGGGATTTTCCGCTTATGCGGCGACGCGTCGCATCATTCCGTACGTCCCGGCGAGAGTCTGGCTGGCCGCCACCTATGCGCTGCTCCCGGTGGCGACCGGAGTCGTGGCCGAAGGGCGGCTCGGCTCGGCCGTGGTGATCGTGCTGCTGCCCGCCTACGCGTCCCTGGCCACCCGGGTGCTGTCCGACGAGGGCCGCCCGGCCCGCAGAGCGGCCTGGGGGCTCGGCCTGCTGCTGGCGGTTGGAACAGCCTTCGTCCCGCTCTTGTATGGCTTTGTGTTCGTTCTGGGCGCGCTGGCGGCCCTCTCCTTCGGCGGCGTCCGGCGCGGCGTCGGCGTCTCGCTGGCGATCAGCCTGGCGGTCCCCATCCTGCTGCTGTTCCCGTGGCTGGCCACATTCGCCGCGAATCCGACCAGAATCCTCCAGGAAGCCGGGCTCCCCCTGCCAGCGGACCCCCGCCTGCCCCCGGAAGCCCTCCTCACCCTCAACCCGGGCGGGCCGGGCACTCCACCGCTGTGGACCACAGCCGGACTGCTCGCGGTCGCCCTGGGCGCGCTGCTGCTCCGCCGCCACCAGCTGATCGTCGCCGTCGGCTGGGGCGTGGCGATCTTCGGCGTGCTGGTGGCCACCGTGGTCAGCCGCTTGTCGGCGTGGCCGGGCGTGCCGCTGGCGTTCGCCGCCACCGGCCTGCTGGTGTGCACCGCGCTGGCCGCGCACCGGGTCGCCGAGTTCCGCAAGGCCGGCGGCTGGCGCAGGTTCGGCGCGCTGCTGATCTCGCTGGTGGCGTTCGCGACCCCGCTGGCCGCCGCCGGGCTGTGGATCTACGTGGGCGCGCGCGGCCCGCTGACCTGGAACATCCGGGACCCGCTGCCGTCCCTGGCCGCCGTCAAGTCCGCTGACGGCGAGGGCACGCTGGTGCTGCGATCCTCGGGCGGCGCGTTGTCGTACACGCTGCTGCGCGGCCGCAGCCTGCTCATCGGCGAATCCGACGCCGCGGCCGCCGACCGGGAGGTCACGGCCGCCGTCGCCGGGCTGGCCTCCGGCCGGGGCGGGCAGGACGCGACGGCGCTCGCCGCCCGGGGCGTGCTGTTCGTGACCGTTCCCGCGCCGATCGACCCGCTGCTGCGCCGCGCCCTCGACTCGGAACCGGCGCTGACCCGGGTCATCCTGTCCAAATCATTGGGACTGTGGCGGATGGTGATCCCGGTGGCGCCGCCTGCGCCGCCTCCGCCGCTGGACTCCTTCCAGCGCGGCTGGCTGTGGGCGCAGGGCGGTCTGGTGGTGCTGGTGCTCATCCTGGCCGCGCCGGGCGCCCGCCCCGCCGAGCCGGAGGTCCAGTTCGAGGAGCAGGTCGCCGGAGAGCGGGTGCTGGTGTGAGACGCCTGATCGAGAACCGCTTCGGCCTGCTGGCCCTGGTCCTGATCGCGCTGGCCGCCGTGTACGGCGGCGCGTTCGTCAGCCGCCCCGCCCCCGCCAGGATCGCGCCCGTCCAGCCGGTCAAGGCCGCGATCGAGTCGGTCTCCACCGTCTGCCCCGACCCGGGCGGCGCGACCATCAGCGCGGTGACCCCGCCGGGCCCGCGCGGCTCCGGCAAGGCCGAGGTCCTGGACGGCGACAAGCCCGTCACCCTCTCCGAGGCCGGGCGGCTCTGGCAGAAGACCGCCGCCAAGGACGCCGACCCGATCAGGGTGGTCGCCACCGGCGCGATGGCCTCGGGCCTGGAGGCGGCCCGGATCAGCAGGACGCTGACCGGCGACGCCCGCGGCCTGTCCGGCGTGCGCTGCGTCGAGCCGGGCGCCAGCGCCTGGTTCGTCGGCCCTGGCCCGGCCGCCGCTGACCTCACCCTGCACGTGTCCAACGTGGAGGCCGCCCCCGCCGACGTCTCCTTCGTCGTGTACGCGGGCGAGGGCCTGGTCGTCACCGAGCAGTCCACCGGCATGGTCCTGAAACCGGGCGAGCACCGGACGGTCAAGCTCCGCGACGTGACCACCTCACCCCTGGTCATGGGCCTGCACGTGATCGCGACCCGGGGCCGGGTGACCGCCGCCGTGGAAGTCCTGCTCGGCCGCGGCAAGGGCGCCGACTGGCTGCCCCTGGCCGGTGAGCCCGCGACCCGCGTGGTCGTCCCCGGCATGCCCGGCAGCGCGGGCCAGCGCAAGCTGTACCTCACCGCCCCCGGCGAGCAGGACACCGTCGTCCAGGTCAAGGCCGTGCTCAAGGACGGCTCGTACGCCCTGAAGAACCGCGAGGACGTCAGCGTCCCCGCCGGCTCGACCACCACCATGGACCTGTCCACGGGCATCGGCGGCCAGCCGGCCGCGCTCGTGCTCACCTCGCAGGTCCCGATCGTGGCCGGACTGGAGATCACCGGCACCGGCGACCTGCGAGACGTCGCGTTCACCGCCGGGGCGCCCGCCATCGACCTCGGCAGCGTCGTCGCCGACGGCAGGGCGGGCAAGACCCAGACCTCGCGCCTGATCCTGTCCGCGCCCTTCGAAGCCGCCAACGTCCAGGTCCAGCTCCTCCCGAAGGAGGGCGCGCCCCCGGCCCCCACCGAGGTCGCGATCCCGGCCGGGCGCACCCGCGAGATCAAACTGGCCGGCGACGAGAAGGGCTTCAGCGTCGTGATCACCCCGCAGCCGGGCTCGGGGCCGGTCTACGGCGGCCGGGTGATCGAGGAGAAGACCTCCTCAGGCCAGCTCGTCACCGCCCAGCCGCTCCAGATGGCCAGAACCTGGGCCTTGGTCCCGCCGACCACCGATTCACCGCGAACCGTGCTGCCGTGATCAGTTGTCGTCGTACCCCGGATCCACCACCTCCGGGGTGAGGCCCAGCAGGTCGGCGACCTGCTCCACGACCACCGAGTGCACCAGACCGGCCAGATGTTCGCGATCCCGGGCGCGCGCCTCCATCGGCCGCCGGTAGACCACGATCATGGCCGGTTCGCCGCGCGCCGCCGGTTCGGCCCGCCCGAACGGGATCGGATCCGAGGCCAGCCGCCCGGGGCCGTCGATCAGCTCGCTCGCCCGGGGCACCTCCTCCACCCCGAACTCCACCGCGGACAGCTCCCGGGACCAGCGCACCCGCAACCGGTCCACCGCGTCCAGCACGAGGTCGTCGAAACGCTCGCCGCGTGACTTGGCGATCGGCACGTGTGAGGGGGCCAGCGGGCCGCGCATGCCCCGGCCGTGGCGGTCGCGTCGTCGAGGACTCATCCGGCCAGCTTATTTGAGCCACGGAAAGGTCACGGACGGCCTCCTTAGGTGTCCGGATTGTGGCGACACGCTCGTTAAGAGGCGCGGGGTGGTGGCAATGTGCACGCGGACCGGATACGGTCCCTCCGTGAGCCCCGTCCGCAGCTGTTCCCGTACCGCCTGCAGGCAGCCTGCCGTCTTCACGCTCACGTACGTGTACGCCGACTCGACCGCAGTTCTGGGCCCGCTGGCGACGTACGTCGAGCCGCACTGCTATGACCTGTGCGCGGAACACGCCGAGCGGCTCACCGCGCCCCGAGGCTGGGAGGTGGTGCGGCTGCCGTACGAGCCGGGCGCCCCCAGTGGAGACGACCTGGAAGCCCTCGCCAACGCCGTGCGCGAGGCGGCGCGACCCGCGCCCGCCGCCGGGGAGCCGACCGGGCAGGCGGTCGAGGTGGGCCGCCGCGGTCACCTCCGCGTGCTCAAGTCCGCCCAACCTAACCGCGAACGCTGACCGGTTCGGCCCGATAGGCTCGAACCCGTAGTACTCGCGAATTTCTTAGGGGCTTGAGTGGGCGACCTCGCCACGATCTTCAAGGCGTACGATGTGCGCGGCGTGGTTCCCGGCGAACTGGACGAGGAGATCGCCGAAGCCGTGGGGGCCGCTTTCACCGAGATCACCGGGGCGACGTCGCTGGTGATCGCCCATGACATGCGGGATTCCTCCCGGCCGCTGGCCGCCGCCTTCGCGCGCGGCGCGACCGCCAGGGGCGCGGATGTGATCAACGCCGGGCTCGGCTCCACCGATCTGCTCTACTACGCCAGCGGCAGCCTGGATCTGCCCGGCGTGATGTTCACCGCCAGCCACAACCCGGCCCGCTACAACGGCATGAAGATGTGCCGCGCGGGCGCGGTGCCGATCGGCGGCGACACCGGCCTCACCGAGATCAGGGACCGGGCCGCCGAGCTGCTGGGCCGCCCGCTCGGCGACCCGACCGGCAGCGTCACGGAGAAGAACCTGCTGGCCGGTTACGCCGGCTATCTCAGATCCCTGGTGGACCTGGCCGGCATCCGGCCGCTCCGGGTGGTGGCGGACGCGGGCAACGGCATGGGCGGGCTGACCGTCCCCGAGGTGTTCGCCGGGCTGCCGATCGCGCTCAGCCCGCTCTACTTCGAGCTCGACGGCGACTTCCCCAACCACGAGGCCAACCCGCTGCAGCCGGAGAACCTGCGCGACCTGCAGCAGGCCGTGATCGACCAGGGCGCCGACATCGGGCTCGCCTTCGACGGCGACGCCGACCGCTGCTGGGTGATCGACGAGCGCGGCGAATCGGTCTCACCGTCCACGATCACCGCCCTGGTCGCCGCCCGCGAGCTGGCCAAGCACCCGGGTTCGGCGATCATCCACAACCTGATCACCTCGACCGGGGTGCCGGAGATCGTGCGCGAGCACGGCGGGATTCCGGTCCGCACCCGGGTCGGGCACTCCTTCATCAAGGCCGAGATGGCCAGGACCGGCGCGGTCTTCGGCGGCGAGCACTCGGCCCACTACTACTTCCGGGACTTCTGGTTCGCCGACTCGGGCCTGCTGGCCGCGCTGCACGTGCTGGCCGCGCTCGGCGAGCAGGACCGCCCGCTGTCGGAGGTGCTCGCCGGCTATGCCCGGTACGCGGCCTCCGGCGAGATCAACAGCACGGTGGCGGACCAGGCCGCCGCGATCGCCCAGGTGCGCGCGGTATTCCAGGTCCGCGACGGTGTTACGTTCGATGAGCTGGACGGTCTCACCGTGACCGGCCCCGACTGGTGGTTCAACTTGCGCGCGTCCAACACCGAGCCGCTGCTCCGGCTGAACGCCGAAGGCGCGGACGCGGCCTCGATGGCTGCGGTGCGCGACGAGGTTCTGAGAGAGGTACAAGGGATTTGAAGATCGACGACTGGCTGCTGGACATCCTGGCCTGCCCCTCGTGCAAGTCCCCGCTCCGGGCGTCCGCCGACAGCGACGAGCTGGCGTGCACCTCCGAATCCTGCGGGCTGGTCTATCCGGTGCGTGACGACATTCCGGTGCTCCTCGTGGACGAGGCCCGCAAGGCATGAACTGGCAGCCTGAGCAGCTCGACGACCAGGCATACCTGGCCGGAGGGGATAGCGCGGGCATGCTGGTCTCGGTCGCCTCCTCGGCCGCCCAGATCCGTACCGCGCACCGGGCCGCCGTGGAGTCCAATGTGGACACGATCGCGTCCGAGGGGCGGCCACGGGCGATCGTGGTGGCCGGGATGGGCGTCGCCGGGCTCGCCGGGGATGTGCTGGACGCGGTCTGCGGGTATGGCTCGTCGGTGCCGATCACGACCGTCCGGGGTTACCGGCTGCCCGGGTGGGTGGGCGCGGCCGACCTGGTGATGGCGGCCGGCGACGACGAGGAGACCCTGGCGGTCGCCGCCGAGGCCGCGCGGCGTGGTTGCCGCCTGCTGGCCGTCGGAAGTAAAGCCTCGTCCCTGCAGGCATTGGTTACCCGCCGGAACGCGCCTTTCGTGCCGACATCCCCCGGGCAGGGCCTGTGGGGTTATGCCGTCCCCCTGCTCACCGCCGCGGCCTCGCTCGGCCTGGTGGACGCGGGTGTCGATCTGTTCGAGTCGGTGGCCAAACGGCTGGAGGATGTGGCGCACCGGTGCCGCCCCTCCAGTGAGTCGTTCATCAACCCCGGCAAGACGCTCGCCGACGAGATCGCCGAGACGATTCCGATGATCTGGGGCTCGTCCCGGCTGATGGCCGTCGCCGCGCACCGGCTGGCCACCCGGCTCAACGAGACCGCGCGCTATCCCGCCCTCTGGGGGGAACTCCCCGAGGCCGGGCACAACCAGGTCGCCGCCTTCGACGGCCCGATCGCCCAGCGTGACATCTTCGCCGACGAGCCCTCTCGCTCGCTGCGCCTGCTCGTCCTCCGCGACGCGGAGGAGCATCCGCAGGCCGCCAAGGCCCGCCAGCTGGCCGTACGGCTCGCGCAGGACCGCGGCGTGCACGTCTCCGAAATCGCCGCGGAACCCGGCCATGCGCTGGAACGCCTGGCTACGGTGATCGCCCTGGGCGACTACGCCGCCGTCTATCTGTCGCTCGGTTACGGCATCGATCCGGCCCTTGTCTCGGCGATCGCCGAACTGAGGGCAAGAATTGGCCAATAGGATCGCCTTGGTCGAGTTCTTGAGGAGTGTTGCGTGAGCGCGGGTAGCGGTACCAAGGCGATCATCGCGGCGTTGGCCGCCAATCTGGCCATCGCGGTGGGGAAATTCGTGGCGTTCCTGTTCACGGGTTCGTCGTCCATGCTCGCGGAATCGGTGCACTCGGTCGCCGACTCGGGCAACCAGGCGCTGCTCCTGGTGGGCGGGAGGCGCGCGGCCCGTGACCGCACCCCGGCACACCCCTTCGGCTACGGCCGGGAGCGCTACTTCTACGCCTTCGTGGTCGCGGTGGTGCTGTTCACCATCGGCGCGGTCTTCTCGCTGTACGAGGGCTATCACAAGATCTCGCACCCGGAGGAGATCACCTCGCCGCAGTGGGCGTTCGGGGTGCTGATCTTCGCGATCATCGCGGAGACGTTCTCGTTCCGCACCGCCATCGTGGAGTCCAACCACGTGCGCGGCACGCAGTCGTGGGTGTCGTTCATCCGCAGGTCCAAGTCGCCCGAGCTGCCGGTGGTGCTGCTGGAGGACCTGGGCGCGCTGCTCGGCCTGATCTTCGCGCTGTTCGGCGTGGCGATGGCGGTCATCACCGGGGACGGGATCTGGGACGGCATCGGCACCCTCATGATCGGCGTGCTGCTGGCCATCATCGCGGTGATTCTGGCCCTGGAGACCAAATCGCTGCTGATCGGCGAGGGCGCAGGCCCCGAGATGGAGCAGCAGATCCGCACCGCGCTGGAGAGCGCGCCCGAGGTGACCAGGATCATCCACATGCGGACGCTGCACCTCGGCCCCGAGGAGCTACTGGTGGCCGCCAAGATCGCCGTGGATCACGACGACACGGCGGCCGAGGTGGCGCGCGGCATCGACGAGGCCGAGCAGCGCATCCGCGCCCAGGTCCCGATCGCCCGGGTGATCTACCTGGAGCCCGACCTCGACCGCGCCAACGGCAAGCTACCGGCCGCGGAGTAGCCGCAGCGCCTTCTCCTTCTCGAAGTCCAGGGCCCGGCGCGGCGCCTGGATCCGCCCGATCCGCAGGCCCAGGTCCCGTACGGCCTGGGCCACCGCCGGCTCCGACAGCGCCCGGAGCGCGAAGGCCAGCTCCGCGGGGGACACGTCGAAGCGCCGTTCCAGCTCGACCGCCTGGGTGACGGCCGCCAGCTCCTCCTCGCCGAACCGCCGGTGTGACCCCTTCTCGCGGACCGGCGGCAGCAGTCCGAGCGCTTCTCGGTAGCGGAGCATGCGCGGGGACATCCCCAGCCGCGCCGCCGCTTCGGTTATCCGCATCCGCCTATTCTTACATTCTTGTGTGAGGTTTGGCCCTCCGAGTAGGCGAGAGGGTCGATCGGCCCCTTAAACTCGCAGATGTCGTTACGAGAGGGGACACCCCAGATGGACTTCAAGGTCGCCGACCTTTCGCTTGCCGGCTTCGGCCGCAAGGAGATCCGACTCGCTGAGCACGAGATGCCGGGCCTGATGGCGACCCGCAGCGAGTTCGCCGCCAGCCAGCCCCTGCGCGGCGCGAAGATCATGGGCTCGCTGCACATGACCATCCAGACCGCCGTCCTGATCGAGACGCTGGTCGCGCTCGGCGCCGACGTGCGCTGGGTCTCGTGCAACATCTTCTCCACCCAGGACCACGCCGCCGCCGCCGTCGTGGTCGGCCCCGAGGGCACCCCCGAGGAGCCCAAGGGCGTGCCCGTCTTCGCCTGGAAGGGCGAGACGCTGGAAGAGTACTGGTGGTGCACCGAGCAGGCGCTCGCCTGGCCGGACGGCACCGGCCCCAACATGATCCTGGACGACGGCGGCGACGCCACCCTGCTCGTGCACAAGGGCGCCGAGTTCGAGAAGGCCGGCGCCGTGCCGACCGCGAGCGAGGACGATCCCGAGGAGTGGGGCATCATCCTCGACCTGCTCCGCCGCACCGTGACCGACGCCAAGCGCTGGACGGCCATCGCCGCCGAGATCAAGGGCGTCACCGAGGAGACCACCACCGGCGTGCACCGGCTGTACGAGATGTTCAACAACGGCCAGCTGCTCTTCCCGGCCATCAACGTCAACGACTCGGTGACCAAGTCCAAGTTCGACAACAAGTACGGCACCCGCCACTCGGTGCTGGACGGCCTCAACCGGGCCACGGACGTGCTCATCGGCGGCAAGGTGGCCGTGATCTGCGGTTACGGCGACGTCGGCAAGGGCTGCGCGGAGGCCCTGCACGGCCAGGGCGCCCGGGTCATCGTCACCGAGATCGACCCCATCTGCGCCCTCCAGGCGGCGATGGACGGCTACCAGGTCACCACCCTGGAGGACGTGGTCGGCAGCGCCGACATCTTCGTCACCACGACCGGCAACTTCGGCATCATCACCGCCGACCACATGGCCGAGATGAAGCACAACGCGATCGTCTCCAACATCGGCCACTTCGACAACGAGATCGACATGGCCGGTCTGGCCCGCATCCCGGGCATCGTGAAGGAGGAGGTCAAGCCCCAGGTGCACACCTGGACCTTCCCCGACGGCCACCAGATCATCGTGCTCGCCGAGGGCCGCCTGATGAACCTGGGCTGCGCGACCGGCCACCCGTCGTTCGTGATGTCCAACTCCTTCACCAACCAGGTGATCGCCCAGATCGAGCTGTTCACCAAGACCGAGCAGTACCCGATCGGGGTCTACGTGCTGCCCAAGCACCTGGACGAGAAGGTCGCCCGGCTGCACCTGGACGCGCTCGGGGTGAAGCTGACCACGCTCACCAAGAAGCAGGCCGAGTACATCGGGGTGGATGTCGAGGGTCCGTACAAGCCGGATCACTACCGGTACTAGAACGTTGAGGGGCCCCTTCGCGGGGCCCCTCGAACGGGGGAGTCGTGGACGGATCGCTGGCCGAGGCCGGGGAACGGCGGATCGGCTGGGCCTCGCGGTCGATGCCGGTGCTGACGGCGGTCGGGGCGCGGTTCGCCGGGGAGCGGCCTTTCGAGGGCGTACGGATCGCGGCCTGCCTGCACGTGACGGCGGAGACCGCGGTGCTGATGGGCGCGCTCCGGGCGGGGGGCGCGGAGATCGCGCTCGCCGCCTCCAACCCGCTGTCTACGCAGGATGACGTGGCGGTCGCGCTCGGCGACTACGGGATCGCCGTGCACGCCCGTGCCGGGGTGGATCGGGATACCTACTACCGGCATATCCATCGCGCGCTGGATATTTCGCCGGATCTGGTGCTCGATGACGGGTGCGATCTGGTCAATATCCTGCACACCGAGCGGACCGAGATCCCGGTGCTCGGCGGTTGCGAGGAGACCACGACGGGGATCATCCGGCTCCGCCAGATGGCCGCGGAGAACGCGCTGAAGTTCCCGATGGTGGCTGTCAACGACACCCGTACCAAGCGCATGTTCGACAACCGCTATGGCACCGGGCAGTCGACGTTCGACGGCATCATGCGGGCGACAAATGCGCTCTTGGCGGGGCGTACGGTGGTGGTCGCCGGGTTCGGCTACTGCGGTCGGGGTGTCGCGGAGCGCGCCAAGGGCCTGGGCGCCCGCGTGATCGTCACCGAGATCGACCCGGTGAAGGCCCTGGACGCCTCCATGCAGGGCTACGAGGTGCGATCCATGGCCGAGGCCGCCTCGATCGGCGACGTCTTCATCACCGTCACCGGCAATCGGGACGTGATTCGCGCCGAACACCTCGTCGAGATGAAGGACGGCACGATCCTGGCCAACGCCGGCCACTTCGACGTCGAGATCGACGTCCGCGCCCTCGCCGACCTCGCGTCGGAGGTGCACCCTGGAATCCGTCCCAACATGGACGAATACCTCCTGAACGGCCGCCGCCTCCTCCTGCTCGCCGAAGGCCGCCTCGTCAACCTGGCCGCCGCCGAAGGCCACCCCGCCGCCGTCATGGACATGTCGTTCTCCGCCCAGGCACTCGCCGTCGCCTGGCTGACGGGCGAACACTCCCGCCTCGCACCCGGCGTTTACGACGTCCCCACCGAGATCGACACCCAGGTGGCCGGCCTGAAACTCGCCGCCACCGGGATCACCATCGACACCCTCACCCCCGACCAGGAGTCCTACCTGCACTCCTGGCGACTCGGCAGCTAGGGCTCGACGAGGCCGGAGCGGATGGCGTAGCGGGTCAGTTCGAGCCGGTCCCGCATGCCGAGCTTCTGCAGGATGTTCGCGCGGTGCCGGTCGACCGTCTTGACGCTGATGACGAGGGTCTGGGCGATCTCCTTGGCCGAATTGCCTTCGGCGATCAGCTTGACGATCTCCTCTTCCCTGGGGGTCAGGATGCTCTCCGGCAGGCGGTCGCCCTGCCGGGCGCGCTGCAGGTAGTCGCGGATGAGCGCGGTGATCGCGCCGGGGTAGAGGAAGGGCTCGCCCCGGATCGCCGCCCGGCAGGCCTCCAGAAGGTCCCGGTCGGCGACCGACTTGAGCACGTAGCCCGAGGCTCCCGCCTTGAGCGACTCGAAGAAGTACTGCTCGTTGTCGTACATGGAAAGCATCAGGATGCGGATGCCGGGCGCGCGGCGGGAGATCTCGCGGGCCGCCTGGATGCCGGTCATGCGCGGCATGGCGATGTCCAGGATGGCCAGGTCGACCTGGTCGGGGGCGGCGGCTTCGACGGCTTCCGCGCCGTCGGCCGCCTCGGCGACCACCATCAGATCGGGTTCGGCGTCGATGATCAGCCGCAGCCCGTGGCGCACCAGGGCGTGGTCGTCGGCCAGCAGGATCCGTGTCTTGTTCACAGGCCTCGCTCCGCAGTGCAGGGGATGACCAGGCGCACCTCGGTGCCGCCGCCGGGTGGGGAGTCGATCGTCAGGCGGGCGTGGATGAGCAGGGCGCGTTCGCGCATGCCCCGGATCCCGGCGCCGTCCTGGCGTACGTTTCCGCGTCCGTTGTCGCGGATGCGCAGCGTCACCGCGCCGGGATCCGCGGTGAGCGACAGCTCGACCCGGGTGGCGTGGGCGTGTCTGGCCACATTCGTGAGGCTTTCCTGGGCGATTCGGTAGAGGACGAGTTCGGCGTCCGCCCCGAGATTGGGCAGGTCGCCATCCACTTCGCGGATGACCGAGATCCCGCTGACCTGTGAGAAGTCGCTGCTCAGGGAGCTCATCGCGCTGTGCAGTCCGAGGTCTTCCAGGACGCCGGGGCGGAGGCGGCGGGCGACCTGCCGCACCTCGTCGAGGCTGGCGCGGACCGTCTCCTGGGCGGCGTGCAGCTCCTCGCGGAGGCTGTCGGGCGCGCGGTCGACCGCTCGCTTCAGGCCCAGCAGCACCACGGTCAGGCTCTGGCCGATCTCGTCGTGCAGCTCGCGGGCGATGCGCTGCCGCTCCCCCTCCTGCGCGGCCAGGGCGTGCGCGCTGCTCGCGCTGCGTTCGGCCTCCAGCCGGTCGAGCATGGCGTTGAAGGTATGGATGAGGTGGTTCAGGTCGCTGTTGCCGCTGTCGGCCATCCTGTCCCCGGTTCGCAGCAGGTCCACCCGCTGCATCAGCGTGGCGAGCGCGTCCAGCGGGGCCAGGCTGGTACGCAGCAGCAGCGCGTTGGCGGCCAGGATCAGCGCCAGCCCGACCGTCAGGACCGGCACCTCGGTCAGCAGGATCGGCGAGGACACGGTGGCCGGGGACAGGGCGAGCACGAGCGTTCCCGCCGCGAACACCAGCCCGTTGATCACGAACAGCCGCCAGAACAGCGCTTGGGCAGGGGTCCGGTCGCTCATATCACCAGCCTTTCGCCGCGGCGGCCCGCTGTCCATGCGGGTTGCCTCCCATCTCCGCAGGTCCTCTGCATGTCATACCCCGCAGAGATGGGTGCTGGGACCGATGGTGGCGGGCCCCTGACGTCACGAAGACTGAAGACGGATCGGGGCCCTGATTCACCATCGCTTCAGGAACGGAGGCGTCCTCGACGTGGATATGACCTGTACGACCCTGCCCGGCGACGACGCCGCGACCGCACTGGATGATGCCATGCAAGCACGCGATATCGCGGTGAGCCTCCCGACGGTGACCGCCGGCGACCCGGTCGTGAAAGCCATCCGGGTGATGGCGCTGGGCCGGCTGCCGGGGCTGATCGTCGTGGATGACAAGGCCAGGCCCCGGGCCGTGCTGCCGGGGACCCAGGTGTTGCGCCTGGCGGTTCCCGTGCCGTACCAGGAGGATCCGGGGCTGGCCCGGACGATCGACGAGGCTCATGCCGACGAGTTCTGGCGGGAGCTGGCCGAGCTGACGGTGGGTGACTGCCTGCCGCGCCAGCCGGCCCGGCTGGTGATCGTGCCCGCGGACGCGAACCTGCTTGAGGTGGCCGCCCTCATGGCGCGGCTGCACAGCCCGCTGGTGGCGGTCGTCGACCGGGACGGCGCGCTGGCCGGGGCGATCACCTTGGAGCTGCTGCTCACCAACCTGGCGCTGTCCGGCCTCGAAGACTGACCGGCTCCCCCTTCCTGTTCTCCTCGGCCTTTGAGTTCTCCTCGGCCATTGACGCGACCGTATGCCCTCGACCGGAGGAGATTTCCGTGCACCGCTCCCGCATGCCCATTTCCCGCACGCCCAGGCCGCCGCTCTCGGGCACCGGACGGGCCGGACCGCCGGGGCGTGGCCGATGAGTGCCGTCATCGCCCTCGGGATCTTCTGTGTGGCGTTCTTCTTCATCGCCACCGAGAAGGCGGACAAGGTCAAGACAGCCCTTGTCGCCGCGGGCGCGATGGCCGTGCTGGGGCTGATCCCGGGGAAGGAGGTGTTCTTCTCCGAGCATGAGGGCATCGACTGGAACGTCATCTTTCTGCTGTTCGGCATGATGATCATTGTTGGGATCATCAAGCAGACGGGGGTGTTCGACTACCTCGCCATCTGGGCGGCCAAGAAGTCCAAGGGCAGGCCGTACCGGCTGATGGTCATGTTGATGGGGATCACGGCGATCGCTTCGCCGATTCTCGACAATGTCACCACGATCATGCTTGTCGCGCCGGTCACGGTGGTGGTCTGCAATCGGCTGCGCATTCCGGCTCAGCCGTACCTGATCGCTGAGGTTCTGGCCTCCAACATCGGTGGCGCGGCGACGCTCATCGGCGATCCGCCCAACATCATCATCGGCAGCCGGGCTGGGTTGACGTTCAACGACTTCCTCATCCACATGGCGCCCATCGTGGTCGTCGTGTTCGTGGTGTTCGTCCTGTTCACCCGGGTGCTGTTCCGCAACTCGTTCCAGTACAACCCCGAGCATGTGGCGTCGGTGATGGCACTGCAGGAACGCCGGGCCATCACCGACCCGCGCCTGCTGGCACGATGCCTGGTCGTGCTCGGCGGTGTCGTCGTCGGGTTCGGGCTGCACGCCGTCCTGCACCTGGAACCCTCGATCGTCGCCCTGGTGGGCGCCGGGGTGATGCTGCTGGTGTCCCGCGTGGACACCTCGGATGTCCTGAGCGAGGTCGAATGGCCCACCCTGGTCTTCTTCATGGGCCTGTTCGTGATGGTCGCGGCGCTGGTGCACACCGGCGTCATCGCCACGATCGGCACCTGGGCCATCGACGCGCTCGGCGACAACTACTTCGTCGCGGCCACGAGCCTGCTGTTCGGCTCCAGCGTGCTGGGCGCCTTCTTCGACAACATTCCGTACGTCGCGACGATGGCGCCCATCGTCGAAGGAATGGTCGCGCAAACCCCCGACCCGCAGACCGGCCAGGCCCTGTGGTGGGCCTTCGCCCTCGGCGCCGACTTCGGCGGCAACGGCACCGCGGTCGCGGCCAGCGCCAACGTCGTCGCCCTCGGCATCGCCGCCCGAGCCGGCCACCGCATCAGCTTCTGGCAATTCACCAAGTACGGCATCCTGGTGACCGTCCTGAGCACGCTGATGGCCTGGTTGTACGTCTGGTTGCGCTATTTCAGCTAGTCGTCGTCAGGTGCCGAGCGTCACGCCGCCGATCCGGCTGATCCAGATGGTCAGCCGTGAGCGGATCTCGTTCGTGCCGCGCTTTCCTGGGCGTCGAGGAGTTCGTCGCCGTGTTCGGTCGTCCAGCGTGCGAGTGCCCGCATCGGGCCGTCGACCAGGCTTTGGCCCAAGCTGGTCAGGGCGTACTCGACGCGAGGTGGGGCCTCGGCGTGGGCGTGGCGGTTGATCAGGCCGTTGGCGAGAAGGCGGTGCAGGGCCTCGGTCAGGACCTTGTCGCTGATGCCGCCGATCGCGGCGCGTAGCTCGCGGCGGCGGCGTGGTCCCGGGCGGAGAGCCGCGAGGACGACGGGGTCCCAGGTGTGGGCGAAGAGGTCGGTGGCCGCGCGCAGGCGGCAGTCGGCGACCAGTTCGTAGCAGTGATCACTCATCTTGTCGGCCATTGTCGCGCGGTTGACATGCACCGATTGGTGCGTAATGCCTTCTCTACCGTAGCGGCCAGGCGAGTGCCGCAACGAGAGGGAAGACCATGAGAATCGGGATCCTGGGCACGGGAACGCTGGCGGCGGGGCTGGGTGCGGGCTGGGTACGGGCGGGGCATGAGCTGGTGGTCGCCGGGCGGTCGCAGGCTAAGGCGCAGGAGCTCGCTGAGCGGCTGGGGGGAGGGGTGCGTGCTGTCCCGCCCCGTGAGGCGGTCACCGGGCGCGATGCGGTGCTGCTCGCCGTGTTGTGGGAAGGCGTCGAGGACATGCTGCGAAGCGCGGGCGCGGGCGAAGGCCTGCTGGCGGGGACGCCGTTGATCGATCCCACGAATGCCGTCGAGCATGGGGTCGGCGTGCTGGTCACCGGCCCCGGGGAGGCGATGGCGGAGCGGATCGCCAGGCTGTCTCCAGGAGCCCATGTCGTCAAGGCGTTCCACCTCTTTGCCGCGGAGCAGTGGACAAGATCTCCAGGCGAAGCCGTGACGGTGGCGATCTGCGGCGACGATCCGGCGGCGCTGGACGTCGTCAGCGGGCTCGTGCGTGATGTCGGCGGGGTGCCGGCCGTGCTGGGGTCGCTGGCTCGTGCCCGCCAGCTGGAGGAGGTCGCGGGTTTCGTGATCGGGCTGGCCTTCGGCGGCGCCGACCCCAACTCCGCCATCCCTCGCGTCCCGTCAGCGGTGTCGTGACTCACCAGCGGGGCTAGCCGAGTAGGCGTTGGAGGCGGGTGATTTCGGCGCTTTGTTCGGCGACGACGTCCTGGGCCCAGGTGAGGACGCGGTCGTGGGAGCCGTTGATCAATTGGGTTTCGGCCATGGTGATGGCGCCCTTGTGGTGGGCGATCATCAGGGTGACGAAGAGGGTGTCGAAGGATTCGCCCTTGGCGTTGCGGAGGTCGGTGAGCTGGGCGGGGGTGGCCATGCCGGGCATCGTGGAATGGTCGGCGTGGTGGTCGGGTTCGCGGAGGCCCTCTTCTTCGAGCCAGGTGGTCATGGTCTGGATTTCCGGGCCCTGGGCGTCGTAGATGCGGTCGGCCAGGGACTTCAGGCGGGGGGACTGGGCGCGGTCGGGGGCCAGCGCGGCCATCTCCAGGGCCTGGCGGTGGTGGACGATCATGTCTTGGACGTAGCGCACGTCGGTGGCGTTGATCGTGGGGGAGGGGACGGGGGCGAAGGTCTGGCCGGGGGTGAGGGTGGCCGCGACCTCGCCGGGCTTGCCGGGGACGATGACCGGGGCGTCGGTGATGACGTTGGGCGGGTCGGCCGGAGCCGAGCAGGCGGTGAGCAGGGCGGCCGCCAAGGTGATCAGTAGAGCTCTGGCCATGCGCACGGAGGGTACAGCGGTCGTGATGACGACGGGAGCTCTGCGCATTTCGGTCCTTACGGCTATGGTCGCGGAGCGAATGTGCCTGGTCATGACGAGGAGAGTTGTGCGCACTCGTCCCCCTCTCGCGTGTTTCCTGGAACCTATGGCCCGGGGGTTGTGACAGTAAAGGCGACAGATCGTCAGTTATTTGTGACATCCTGACGGCTTGCCTGACAGCTCCGGTAAAGAAACGATCAGGGGTGTTTGGCATCCTTTTACCCGGAGGTTCCCTCAATGTCCCCCCTCCGCAGGGCGGGGCGTCTGCTCGCCGTGCTTGGTGCCGCTGGAGCGTTAGTGCTCTCTACGACACCGGCCCAGGCCGCTGACATCCTGCCCCCCGGCGCTATCGCCATGAGCGATAACGTCGAACACGTCGCCAACCTGCCGCGACCCGACTCCCTGCTCACCACGATCAACTCCGACATCGCCTTCCAGGGTGACTACGCTTACGTCGGAAACTATGGCGGATTTACCATCTACGACATCAAGCACCCGAAGAAGCCGAAGCTGGTCAGTTCGGTGCTGTGTCCCGGGTCGCAGATGGACGTCTCCGTCTACGGCAACCTCCTGTTCGGTTCCGTCGACTCCTCCCGCAGCGACGACTCCTGCACCAGCGTGGCCCAGTCGGCCGCGATCAAGGAGTCGTGGGAGGGCATCCGGGTCTTCGACATCAGCGACAAGCGCAACCCGCGCTACGTCAAGTCGATCGAGACCAACTGCGGTTCGCACACCCACACGCTCGTTCCGGGCAAGGACCGGAGAAACGTCTACCTGTACATCTCCTCCTACAGCCCGTCGGCGTCGTTCCCGGACTGCCAGCCGCCGCATGACCTGATCTCGATCATCAAGGTCCCGCTGCGTGACCCGCGGAACGCGAGCGTCGTCGCCACGCCCAACCTGTTCCCCGACGGCGGTAACCCCGGCGAGACCCTGCCGTACCCGGAGCGGACCTCGGCGACCACCGGCTGTCACGACATCACCGCGTTCCCGGACAAGGGTCTCGCGGCGGGCGCGTGCATGGGTGAGGGCATCCTGATGGACATCCGCAACCCCGAAGCCCCGCGCGTCCTGGACGTCGTACGCGATGACGAGAACTTCGCGTTCTGGCACTCGGCGACGTTCAACAACCGGGGCGACAAGGTCATCTTCACCGACGAGCTCGGCGGTGGCGGCGCCGCGACCTGCAATGAGGCCATCGGGCCGAACCGTGGGGCGGACGCCATCTTCGATGTCTCCCGGGACAACAAGATGACCTTCAAGAGCTACTTCAAGATCTCGCGCTACCAGGCGGACACCGAGAACTGCGTGGCTCACAACGGCTCGCTCATCCCGGTCGACGGACGCGACATCATGGTCCAGGCCTGGTACCAGGGCGGCATCTCGATCTGGGACTTCAGCGACTCGAGCAACCCGCACGAGATCGGCTACTTCGAGCGCGGTCCCGGCGCCAACCTGGGCGACGGTTACTGGTCGGCCTACTACTACAACGGTTACATCTACGGATCCGAGTTCACCCGCGGCTTCGACGTTCTGAAGATCAACGACCGTCGTACCAAGGGTGCGAAGGACGTGAAGTTCGACATCTTCAACGTCCAGACGCAGGACACCTACAAGGAGCGCGGCGGCCACGGCCACGGGCACTGGTAGATCAGCTATGGGGACGGCCCTCGCCCGGAAGGGCGGGGGCCGTTCCGCGCGCGGGATCCGCGGGTACGACACGAGTCAAGGACTCGCGCCTCGCTCATTTTCGGCCAGTCACCTGGGCGCGGCGTGAAACGGGCGGGTACGGCCGGCGTGTCTCTCCCTCTCGCGCCAGCCGTACCCGCCCAACCCCACTGCAGGCGTGCCCCGTTGCCTGCAATCGTCACAGGTACCCAGTGATATGTGGCTAAACATCCTGTTCTCAGACAGGCGGCGCGAATCCCCCCGGGGTCGGTCCGGGCGTGACCTCGTCTGGTGGCCGTAGCGGAACCGGCGGTCCCGATGGAGGCGGAGGCATTCCGGGGGGCGGGGGCTGATAGCCCGGATAACCGGGATAGCCCTGGTGGGCCGGATAAGTCGGATAAGGGGCCTGGGAAGGCTCGGTGAACGGCGTCGGATATGGCGTCTGGTACATCGGGGGAGGCATCGGGGTGACCGCCTGTCTGGCCTGCGCGAGCCGTACCGACTCGCGGCGGCGGCGCTCGGCCAGGACGGCGGCCAGGTAGGCGTGCGGCGGCACGCCCGGCGGAGGCGGTGGTGAGACCACGGCCGCGACCTGGGCCGCGATGCGCATCCCCATGTCGTACTGCGCGAACGCGGTGAGCTGGTGCCACCGCGCCAGATACTGCCGCGCCATCGCCGCCGCCTCCTCGGTCAGCTGCGACAGCTCCAGCGTGGCCGCCCACCCGGCCAGCGGCGGCGGCATCTCCGGCGCGGGCCCGTCCCGCCGCGGCCCGCGTTCGGCGATCACGATGGTCCCGGCGAAGAGGTCGCCGAGCCGCTTCCCCCGGGGGTTCAGCAGCGAGCAGATCACCGCGGGCGCGGCGCCGAACGCGAAGATCTCCACCGTGCCGGACAGCGCCCGGAACAACCCCTGCCGGAACCGCTGCGGCCCGCCGTCGTCGGACACCACCCGCAAGCCCAGGGCCATCTTCCCCGGCGTGCGCCCCAGCGTCAGCGACTCGAAGATCAGCGGGTAGCCGACCAGCAGCAGCACCAGGAACAGGATGACGACCGCGTTCATGATCGAGTCGTCGAACCCGGTGTCGCCCCAGAGGAAGCCGAGCAGGACGGCGGCCCCCACCAACAGCACCCCCTGGATGGCCGCGTCGATGAGACGCGCCCCGGCCCGGATCGGCAGCTGGGCGATCTGAACGTCGACGACGACGGCATCGCCGGTCACAACTTCGGACACATCCCGAACCCTACTAGGCTCCACATTGTGGACATCGACGCATTCGTAACCGCGCACCAGCCCACCTGGAACCGGCTGGAGCGGCTGGTGCAGCGGCGGCGCGAGCTGGACGGCGCGGAGATCGACGAGCTGGTCGAGCTCTACCAGCGGGTCGCCACCCACCTGTCCATCGTGCGGTCGGCGTCCCGGGACCCGATGCTGATCGGGCGGCTGTCGGCGCTGGTGGCCCGGGCCCGCGCGGTGGTGACCGGCGCGCACGCGCCCGCGTGGCGGGAGTTCGTGAAGTTCTGGACGGTGTCGTTCCCCGTAGTGACGTACCGGACGTGGCGGTGGTGGCTGGCGACGGCGGTGGTGTTCACCGCGGTCGCGATGCTGTTCGCGGCCTGGGTGGCCGGCAACCCGGAGGTGCGCGCCGCCGTGGGCACCCCGGAGGAGATCAAGCAGCTGGTCGAGCACGATTTCGCGAACTACTACAGCGAGAACCCGGCCGGTTCGTTCGCCACCCACGTCTGGCTGAACAACGCCTGGGTGGCCGCGCAGTGCATCATCTCGGCCGCCGTGCTGGGCCTGCCCATCCCGCAGATCCTGTACTCCAACGCCGCCAACGTGGGCGTCACCGGCGGCCTGATGATCGACGCGGGGCGCGGCGACGTCTTCTTCGGCCTGATCACCCCGCACGGCCTGCTGGAGCTCACCGCCGTGCTGCTGGCGGCGGCGGCCGGCATGCGGGTCGGCTGGGCGGTGGTCTCGCCGGGGCCTCGCCCGCGCAGCCAGGTTCTGGCCGAGCAGGGCCGCGCGGTGATGACCCTGGTCGTCGGCCTGTTCGCGGTGCTGCTGGTGGCCGGTCTGATCGAGGCGCTGGTGACCCCGTCCCCGCTGCCCACCTGGGCCAGGATCGGCATCGGCGTGCTGGCCGAGGCCGCGTTCCTGAGCTACGTGATCGTCTACGGCCGCCGCGCCGCCCGCGCGGGCGAGACCGGCGACATCGACAACGCCCCCGACTACGCCCCCGCGAGCTGACCTACAACCGCCCGGCCGCCTTCAATGCCAGATAGGCGTCGGCGAGCGCGGGCGCCGCGTCCTCGGGCAGCGCGTCCACCACCTCCACGCCGTGGCGGCGCAGCAGCGCGGTGATCCGCCGCCGCTCGCCGCGCAGCTTCTCCGCCGCCGCGGCGTCGTAGACCTGCTCCGCGCCGTCCCGCCCGGCCGCCAGCTCGGCCACCCGGGGGTCGGCCACCGCCGCGACCAGCACCTGATGCCGCGCCGACAGCTGCGGCAGCACCGGCAGCAGCCCCTCCTCCAGCGCCGCCGCGTTCAGGTCGGTGAGCAGCACCACCAGGCAGCGCCGCCGGGCCCGGGTGAGCACCGCCGCGACCATGCCGGGCGCGTCCGCCTCGACCAGCTCCGCCTCCAGCGGTGCCATCGCGTTCACCAGCGCCGACAGCGTCTCGGTCCGGGACGCGCCGGACACCCAGGCCCGCACCGCCCGGTCGTGGGCCAGGAAGTCCACCCGGTCCCCGGCCTTGGCGGCCAGCGCGGCCAGCAGCAGCGCCGCGTCCATGGACCAGTCCAGCCGGGGCCACCCGGTCGGGTCGCCGGAGGTCGGATCGACGCCGACCCGGCCCGCCGAGGTGCGCCCGGTGTCCAGCACGATCAGCACCCGCCGGTCCCGCTCGGGCCGCCAGGTGCGCACCACCACGTCGTGGCGGCGCGCGGTGGCCCGCCAGTCGATCGAGCGCACGTCGTCGCCGGCCACGTACTCCCGGAGCGAGTCGAATTCGGTGCCCTGGCCGCGGACCAGCGCCGGGTGCCGCCCGTCCAGCTCGCGCAGCTTGGCCAGCCGGGACGGCAGGTGGCGGCGGCTCAGGAACGGCGGCAGCACCCGGACCGACCACGGCACCTGGTGCGAGCCCTGCCGGGCGGCGATGCCGAGCGGGCCGAACGCCCGCACGGTGACCGCCACCGCCCGGTGGTCGCCACGCCGCAACGGGCTCAGCCGGAACACGACCCTGCGCCGCTCGCCCGGCGGCACGTCCACCGGCTGCTCCCGGGGCATGGCCCGCACGCTCGGCGCCCAGGCGTCCCGCAGCCGCCCGCGCACCCGCCGGGTGCCCGGGTTCTCCACCAGCAGGGTGACCTCGGCCGAGTCGCCGAGCCGGAGCGCGTTGTCGCCCTGCCGCTGGAAGCGCAGCGCGTGCACGCTCCCGGCCAGCGCCAGGTCGACGCCGATCAGCACGGCCAGCAGCCCGAGCAGCAGCGCGAAGACCAGTCCCGGCCGGGGCGCGAGCACCACCAGGACCGCGCCCGCGAGCGCGATCAGCCCAGCCCTGCCGGTCAGTGCCACGCCGGGCTCACCTGGGCACGGGGACGGCGGCGAGCACGCCGTCCAGCAGGCCGTCCGGCGTGGCGCCCTCCAGCTCCGCCTCAGGACGCAGCTGGATCCGGTGCCGGAGCGCGGGCCTGGCCAGCGCCTTCACGTCGTCCGGCGTCACGTAGGTCCGGCCCGACAGCCAGCCCCAGGCCCGCGCGGCGGCCAGCAGCGCGGTCGCGCCACGCGGCGAGACGCCCAGCTGGAGCGACGGCGACTGCCGGGTGGCCCTGGCGATGTCCACGATGTAGCCGAGCACCTCGGGGGAGACGTGCACCTGGCTGACCGCCAGCCGCCCGGCCTCCAGGTCCGCGGCCGAGGCCACCGGCTTGATCTCGGTCAGGTCGCGGGGGTCGAAGCCGCGGGCGTGCCGGTCCAGGACCGCGATCTCCTGGTCCCGGGGCGGCACCGGCACGGTCAGCTTGAGCAGGAACCGGTCCAGCTGGGCCTCGGGCAGCTGGTATGTGCCCTCGTATTCGATCGGGTTCTGGGTGGCGGCCACGATGAACGGGTCGGGCAGCATGCGGGCCGAGCCCTCCACGCTCACCTGGCGCTCCTCCATCGCCTCCAGCAGCGCGGCCTGCGTCTTGGGCGGGGTCCTGTTGATCTCGTCGGCCAGCAGCAGGTGGGTGAAGACCGGGCCGTCGTGGAACTCGAACGCGGCCGTCTTGGCGTCGTAGACCAGCGATCCGGTGATGTCGCCCGGCATCAGGTCGGGGGTGAACTGCACCCGCTTGAAGTCGAGGGAGAGGGCTGCGGCCAGCGTACGCACCAGCAGGGTCTTGGCCACGCCGGGCACGCCCTCCAGGAGCACGTGCCCCCGGCAGAGCAGCGCGATCACCAGGCCGGTGACGACGGCGTCCTGGCCGACCACCGCCTTGGCGACCTCCGCGCGGAGCGCGGCCAGCGCCTCCCGGGAGGCGTCAGGTGTCGTCACGAGTCTCTTACCTGCCTTTCGATGATGTCCAGATGCCGGGCCAGCGCGACCAGCTGCGCGTCGTCGGCGGGCGCCGGGCCGTAGAGGATCGACCGGATCTGTCCGGCATCCTGCCCGATCCGTACGGCTATCGCCGAAACGATCGTGTCCGCCGCGCTGCCCGGCGCGAGACCCAGCCGGGGCACGATCCGGTCCAGGGTGGCGGCGCGGAGCGCATGCCCGGCCCGGTCGCGGGCCCGGCGCGCCCGGTAAAGGCGGCCCCGCCCCTCTGCCGTCTCCGCGGCGCGCACGATGACCGGCAGCTTCTCGGTCACCACCGGACCGAGCCTGCGGCCCTGCGCGATCGCGATCAGCCCGACCGCCACGATCAGGGTCCAGACCAGCCAGGTGAGCTGCTCGGGGAGCAGCTCCTCCAGGGTCGCGGGCGGCTCGTTGCCCAGCGGGATCCGGGGGGCGAACCAGGTGACCTGGGAACGGGCGCCGACCAGGTTCACGGCCAGGGCCGCGTTGCCGTCCTCGATCAGCCTGCCGTTGGTGAGGAACTCGCCGGAGCCGACGATCGTGGTGGTCCTGCCGTTCGGCCGGAACCGGATCAGGGTGCCGCCGTAGCAGCGGGCGTCCGGGCCGGTCACCTGGTAGTAGGAGCCGCCCATGCGGGCGTTTCCGGCCTGGACGGCCTCGCGCATTCCGCAGCCGGATTCCCGGCTGTATATCTCCTCGTACGATCCTTCGGTGACGCCGGGGGCCAGCTCGTCGAGGACCGTGGCGAACGGCGCGATGAGCAGCCGGTCGCCGGGCAGCTCGTCGATCCGGTCCAGCAGGTCGTCGTCCATCAGGTATTCGGGGCGGGCCAGCACCACCAGCGAGTCAGGCGTCGCGATGCTCCTGGCCTCCTCCAGGGTGCGCACCTGCTCAACCCGTACGCCCTGGTCGGCCAGGATCTCGGCGAGCGCGCGCGTCCCACCCGGCCCGGTGCCTTCCGCGTCCAGGTAACCGCCGGGCCGCGGCGTGGACACGCCGACCATCAGCACGGCGAAGGCCGTGATGAGCAGCAGCGTGCCGAGCACGCCGCGCCAGGTCCGCCACCGATCCCGGATCCGCGGCGTGGTGGGAACGCTCATCCGGCCACCAGCATCGGCCGGGCCAACCGCAGCCGCTCGTCCAGCGCGGCCAGCAGGGCGTATCCGCCCGGCGTGCCGGGCGCCTCGCCGTAGGTGACGTCGTCGAAGTGGCGCGCGGCCGCGGCCAGGTCGGCCCGGAACTCGGGCAGCGCGGCCCCGGCCTCGGCGGCGAACTCGTCGGCGGTGCGGCCGGGCTGCGGTGCCACGATCGTGCGTTCCTCCAGGTCACGGGCGATGGCGCGGAGCCGCTCCCGGACGGCGGCGGCCCACTCCTGCCGCTGCGCGTGCTGGTCGGCGGCGGCCCGGTGCTCGGCAGCCGACCTGATCCGCTCGTCGTAGAGCACGGCCGCGCCGGACGCCGCCCTGGTCGCCCGGGTCGCGGTGCGCAGCAGCAGGACGGCCAGGCCGACCACGATCAGGGCCAGCACGACCAGGGCGAGCCAGCCGCCCGGCACCTGTCCGGCCGCCCTGAGCAGGTTGTCGATCCACTCCGCGAACCAGCCCAGCAGCCGGTCCGTCCAGGACTCCTTCGGGTAGGCCGGGTCGGCCAGCTCGCGGATCGCCGCCTCCCTGGCGGCCTCCCGGCCGAGATCGACCGGGACGTCCCAGCCGGTCACGGCTGCCAGGGGCCCGGCGGACGGTAGCCGGAGCCGTACGACGGATGCCAGAGGTCCTGCGGCCCGGTGGGCATGCCGCCGCGCTGCCGTCCCAGCGCCTCGGTCTGCAGGACCAGGTCGAACGCCTCCGCCCGCATCCGGCGGTCGGCGTAGAGCAGGGTGTTGACGGCGGCCGAGAACGGGCTGGCGAGCACGCCGCCGATGATGGCCCCGACGGTGGCCAGCGCCATCGACAGGTAGAAGCCGGAGGTCACCTCCTGAAGGGTCTCCGCGTCCCCTCCGATTATGGTTCCGGCGATCTGGAACGGCGCGCCGATCGCGCCCTGGACGAGGCCGGCGACGATCGCGGTCAGCAGCAGGATGCCGAACACCCGCCAGAAGTCGCCCCGGACCAGCCGGAACGACCGGCCGATAGCGGTGAACACGCCGATCCGCTCCAGCACGATGGCCGCGCCGGCCAGGCTCATCTTGGTGTAGAGGAACACCGCGCCGATGACGCCGCCGATGATGACCAGGAAGCTCAGCAGCACCGCCGCCCCGGTCCCCAGCAAGGGGCCGAGCACCACGCTGATCAGCAGCATCGGGACCAGGATGATGCCGAACACCATGAGGGTCTGCAGCAGGCCGAGCCCCAGCAGCGGAAATATCCGCCCCGCCGTCTGCCGCCAGGCCTGGCCGATGGAGATCGACTCGCCGAACACCGACCGCCCGACCACACTGGTCAGGATCCCGGTCAGCACCACCATGGAGATCACGGACACGATCAGGGTGAGCATCGCCCCGCCGAGCAGCCCGGCCAGCGACCCCAAGATCGCGTCCGGGTCGTTCGTCACGGTGCTCTCGTCGAGGGTGAGCAGGTTGAGCATCGCATCGGCGGTGGCCGCCTGGATGGCGAACGCCACCAGCTGGGTCACGGTCACCACGACCGCGGCGAGCCCGAGCGTCGCCTTCGGGTTGGCACGAATGGCCGCCACCGCGCCGTTGTACATGTCGCCCAGGGTCAGCGGGCGCAGCGGGATGATCCCCGGCTTCGGCGCGGGCGGCGCACCATAAGGGTTGTACGGCATCTGCTGGTGCGGACCGTACCCCGGCGGCGGAGGCGGGAACGGGGGCTGCTGACCGGGGGCCGCCCAGGAACCCGGGCCGGGCGCGCCGTACGCGGGGGGCTGCTGAGCTGCCCACCCGGGCGGCGGGTTCTCAGGGGGACCGTCTGTCATGTCCCAATCCTGGCATGATGTACGGCTACCTGGAGTCCTCCGTATGGGGAAACCATGAACCTGGGATGGCAGAAACGCGCTGACGAAGCGCAGACTTGGAACGTGACCGCACTATGGAGTTCCCGCGACGCTGGCCTTATACAGGTCAGAATCGGGTCAGATCATCGCGCGTTCCACCACAAGCCCCTAAACTCCATCCTTTGTCATGGTCGTGTATCACCCATGGGGTGGTCGCGGGTAACCTTCCCAGAAACCCGAAACCCCACCCAATACCTCCCAAACCTGCGCTAAGAACGAATGAGGGGCCATGAAAGGACGCGTGCTGGTCGTCGACGACGACGCCGCTCTCGCCGAGATGCTCGGCATCGTGTTGCGCGGAGAAGGGTTTGAGCCGTCGTTCGTGTCCGACGGCGACAAGGCGCTCGACGCCTTCCGCGACACCCGCCCGGATCTGGTCCTGCTCGACCTGATGCTGCCCGGCGCCGACGGCATCGACGTCTGCCGCCGGATCAGGGCCGAGTCGGGCGTGCCCATCGTCATGCTCACCGCCAAGAGCGACACCATCGATGTGGTGCTCGGCCTGGAATCCGGCGCCGACGACTACATCGTCAAGCCGTTCAAGCCGAAGGAGCTGGTGGCGCGGGTGCGGGCGCGGCTGCGCCGTACCGACGAGCCGACGCCGGAGATCCTGCAGATCGGCGACATCACCATCGACGTCGCCGGGCACTCGGTGAAGCGGTTCGAGGAGACGATCAACCTGACCCCGCTGGAGTTCGACCTGCTGGTCGCGCTGGCGCGCAAGCCGCGGCAGGTCTTCACCCGGGAGGTCCTGCTCGAACAGGTCTGGGGTTACCGGCACGCGGCCGACACCCGCCTGGTCAACGTGCACGTGCAGCGGCTGCGGGCGAAGATCGAGAAGGATCCCGAGCATCCGGAGATCGTGGTGACGGTCCGGGGCGTGGGATACAAGGCCGGCCCCGCGTAGCCGAACCGCCATGCCTCCCCCCTCGGCGTCGGCGTCAGGGCGGAAACCCTCGGGTTCCGCCCTGAAAGCGCGTGGCAAGCGGCCGCGGCGCACCTTACGGCAGATCGCGCGCGGGGTGCGGCGGCGCGCCCGGCGGCTGGCCGGGCGGCTGCGCGGCGCCTACCGGCGCTCGCTCCAGCTGCGGGTGGTGACCAGCACGCTGGTCGTCTCGATGGTCGTGGTGGCCGTGCTGGGCGTGTTCCTGTTCCAGTCGATCACCGACGCGATGATCGCCGGCCGGACCCGGGCGGCGACCGCGGAGGCCAAGGCCAACGTGTCCAGCGTGGCCGGCTACTTCACCGTCTCGCAGAACGACGTGCCGCCCAAGGGCGGCGACCAGGACACCGCCGTCAGCACCCCGGTCGAGCTCGCCGCCCGGGCCCTGGCCGAGCGCGCCGGCTCCCGGTACGACGTGATCATCCTGAACAAGAGCCGGGTCGGGCAGGACCGCGCCACCGGCAACATCGACGTGGCCAGCGTGCCCGAACGGCTCCGCCGCGACCTGCAGAAGAGCGGCTCCACCACGCTCTCCTGGCGGCAGCCCGCCACGCTGCGCTACCTGGACCACGCCGAGCCCAACCAGATCGGCTTCGTGGTCGGCTCGCTGGTCTTCAGCCCGGACGGCACGTACGAGATCTACCACCTGTTCCCGCTGCAGGAAGAGGAGGAGACGCTCTCCTCGGTGCTCCAGCTGCTGATCATCGTGGGCGCCGGCCTGGTCCTGCTGCTCGCCGCGATCGCCTCGCTGGTCACCCGCCAGGTCGTCACCCCCGTACGGCTGGCCCGCCAGGCCGCAGAACGCCTGGCCTCCGGCCGCCTGGAGGAACGCCTCAAGGTCCGCGGCGAGGACGACCTGGCCCGGCTGGCCACCTCCTTCAACGAGATGGCCAGCAACCTGGCCCTCAAGATCCACCAGCTGGAGGAGCTCTCCCAGGTGCAGCGCCAGTTCGTGTCCGACGTCTCGCACGAGCTGCGCACCCCGCTGACCACCGTACGGATGGCCGCCGACCTGCTGTACGAAGCCCGCGAGGACTTCGACCCGATGGCGGCCCGCTCGGCCGAGCTGATGCAGGCCCAGCTGGAACGCTTCGAGTCGATGCTGGCCGACCTGCTGGAGATCAGCCGCTACGACGCCGGCGCGGCCACCCTCGACCTGGATCCGGTGGACATGCGCGACGTGGTGCTGCGCGCGGTCGGCGACTCCGAGGCGCTGGCCGAACGGCACGCCACCCGGTTCGAGCTGCGGCTGCCCAACGAGCCGTGCATGGCCGAGTGTGACAGCCGCCGGGTCGAGCGCATCCTGCGCAACCTGCTGTTCAACGCGATCGAGCACGGCGAGGGCAAGGACATCGTGGTCGCCCTCGGCGCCGACCGGGACGCGGTGGCGGTGGCCGTCCGCGACCACGGCGTGGGGTTGCGGCACGGCGAGGAGAACATGGTCTTCGACCGGTTCTGGCGGGCCGACCCGTCCCGGGCCAGGACCATCGGCGGCACCGGGCTCGGGCTCGCCATCTCCCGCGAGGACGCGCTCCTGCACGGCGGCTGGCTGCAGGCGTGGGGCTCGCCCGGGGAGGGCACCCAGTTCCGGCTGTCGCTGCCCCGGATCGCGGGCAGCGAGCTGAAAGGCTCGCCGCTGCCGCTGGTGCCGCCCGAGGTGGAGATGCGGCGCACCTGGCGAGGGCAGGCCACGCCCGTGCTGTCGGCCGCGGCGGGCGAGTCTGGGGTGTTCGATGTCGACTAGACGCTATCTGGCCGGTCTTGTCGCGCTGGGCGCGCTGTCGGCGTGCACGATCGTGCCGTCCAGCGGCAATCCCACCACGGTGGAGAAGGAGGACGGCGGCAGCGACCCGCTGAGCCAGCCCTACGTGCGGGTCATCGCCACCGAGCCCAAGCCCGACGCCACCCCGGTGGAGATCGTGCAAGGCTTCCAGGCGGCCATGGCCGGGTTCGACGACACCAGCCGGGTGATCGCCAGGACGTACCTTACCCCGGAGGCGCGGGCGAAATGGAATCCGGCGAAGGCCAACACGATCATCTGCGACTGCAAGTTCACCCCGGCCGAGGTGCCCGACCCGGACGCCAAGGAATACGCGGTGCCGATCACGGGCAAGCAGATCGCCACCATCGACCCGGAGGGGCGCTACCTGGCCTCGCCCGCCGACCAAGAGAACAACGCCTGGGACCCGATCTCGCTGGTGAAGCTGGACGGGCAGTGGCGGATCTCGGCGGCTCCGGCGGCGCTGCTGCTCCGGCCCGATGACCTGTCCCGGGCCTACCGCACGGTCACCCTCTACTACCCCGACCTCGCCGGCCAGGGCCTGGTCTCCGACCGGGTGCGGCTGCCCATCGACCCGGTCCGGGGCTTCCCCGAGTCGCTGATCGAGCGGCTGCTGCGCGGGCCGAGCAAGCCGCTCTCCGACGGCGTGCGGAACACCTTCCCGCCCGGCACCGAACTGCGCGACATCCGGGTCGAGGACAACGCGGTGGTGATGGACTTCAGCGCGCAGCTGGGCGAGCTGGCCTCAGCCCCCGAACGCCTGCGCGCGGTGAAGGCCCAGCTGGCCTGGACGTTCACCGCGGTCGCCCCGCAGATGCCGATCGTGGTGACGATCAACGGGGAGCCGTTCCCCGGCGGCTCGCTGCGCTTCCAGCGCGGCGACTTCGGCGAGTTCGATCCGTCCGTGCTGGCCAAGGAGCCGCCCGGCTACTACGTGCTGGACGGCACGCTGGTCAAGGAGACCAAGAACAACGAGCCGCCGGCGCCGGTGCTCGGCGCGGCCGGGGAGCCCAACCAGGCCTTCGACCATCCGGCCATGGCCGAGCTCCCCTACGGCCGGGTGGCCGCGCTGCGCCCGGAACCCGGGATCTGGGTGGCCGACCTGGCCGAGGGCAGCCAGTGGCAGCGCTGGATCAGCGGCGAGGGCAAGCTGACCCCGCCGTCCTGGGACCGGTACGGGGAGGTCTGGTCGGTCGAGAAGGTCGGCTCGCCGGAGGTCCTGGGCTCCAAGGTCTGGCGGGGCGTGAACGGGCAGGCCATCCCGGTCACCGCGCCCGGTCTGGAAACCGCGAACGTGAAGGCGTTCCGGGTGGCCAGGGACGGGGTCAGGGCCGCGGTCATCTCCGACCACGGCGCCGGCGAGCAGGTGGACATCGGGATCATCGTCCGGATGGGCGACTACCGGGTCGGCGGCCTGGAGACGCTGATCCCGCCGGAGCAGGGCCGGACCATCCTCGACATCGCCTGGCAGGACGACGGCACGGTGCTGGTCCTCACCGAGAAGGCCAAGCAGCAGTCGCTGTTGGTCTACTCGATCTCCGGCGGCGACGCCCCGGACACGCCCACGGTGGACAACCGGATCAACTCGATCACGGCCGCGCCGGGCGCCATCCTCGCGGCCGACGAGAACGGCGCGCTCCGCCGCTGGGACGGCACGAAGTGGAACGCCCCCGTCAAGTCGGGCGTGACCTACGTGCTGTATCCGCTGGGCTGAGGTTCTGTCGGTGCCGTCCGGCAGGGTGGGCGGGTGCTCGACCTGATCCTGCCGCCGCGCTGCGCCGGATGCGGCCGCGCGGGCTTCCTGGTCTGCCCGGTCTGTACGGCGCTGCTGCGCGGCGCGCCGTCGCCGCGGCCCCCCGAGAATCCGCCGCCCGGGCTGCCGGAGTGCTGGGCCGCGGCGGAGTACGCGGGGGCGGTGCGGCGGTTGCTGCTCGCTTTCAAGGAGCGCGGGAGGGTAGCGCTAGGGCCACAGTTAGGTGGCTGTTTGGCGGCGACCATCGCCGTCGCGCTGGGTGAGTCGCGGCGTGCGCTGGAGCTGGTGCCCGTGCCGAGTTCTCCGGCCGTGACCTGCCGCCGGGGGCATGATCCGGTGCGGGGGATGGCGGCGGTGGCCGTACGGGATCTGCGGGGGTCCGGGTGGCCGGTCACGCTCGCGCCGGTGCTGCGGCAGCGGCGGCGAGTGGCCGATCAGGCGGGGCTGAGCGCGCCCGAGCGGGCCGCGAACCTGGCCGGTGGGTACGTGGTCTCAGCAGGTCGGGTACGGCCGTCTGGGTGCCCGACGGCCGTGCTGGTCGATGATGTGGTGACGACGGGGGCGACGCTGGCGGCCGCCGCGGCGGCATTGCGCGCGGCGGGGGTGCAGGCGCCCATCGCGGTGACGGTCGCCGCCACGAGGAAGCGGGTGACCGCAACGCGACACGCCCGGGATGATCAAAATTTGGTCCGTGACCCTAGGTAAAGAAACAGTTAAATAACGGTCCGGCCCGATGGCCACACCTCCATGGCCTGACCACGGCAGCCCCCCAGGTCAGCCTGATCGACAGGCGTTCGCGTAGAGGAGGCAACCGCCACGAACACGGCAGCGCCCCACCCCGCCCGCCACCGGGGAAAATCACCGACCGTGATCTTCCGCGCGAGTGCACGGCTGACATTCGGCCCAGTAGCGACTAGCGTTCAGGACATGGCACCCGTTCGGGTCCGTGGTTGCGCCGGACCGACTCCCGTAAGGGTTTCGGCCTGGCTAGCCGATGCCAGCCGCAGGCAAAACGGTCCACGTAAGGCGACTCTTGGTCGACCGATCACGGTGCGGCTTAGAGGTAAGTCCTGCCTTCCCGGGGGTCCAGATGGCCCCCGCCAGGAGAGAAGGGCAGTAGTGGCACAGAGCCGCGAACCCCTCAGCAGGCGGATGTGGGGACGAAGACCAGGTCGGCCGGACGGGTGCTCCTTCATGTCAGTCGAGAGGCGAAGGGGGGCTTTTGCGTGGACATCATCGTCAAGGGACGGCACACCGGAGTGAGTGACCGTTTCCGTGATCATGTGACGACCAAGCTGGCCAGAATCGAGCGTCTGGACAACAAACTCATCCGCGTGGACGTGGAAGTGTCCAAGGAGCGGAATCCGCGGATGGCGGATCAGCGAGAGCGAGTGGAACTCACCATCCACTGCAAGGGCCCGGCGATCCGGGCCGAGGCGGCCGCGGACGACCGGTTCTCCGCCCTCGACATCGCTCTCGGCAAGCTCGAGTCACGGCTGCGCCGGATCAGCGACCGGCGCAAGATCCATCACGGGAAGAACTGCCCGCCCTCGGTGGCCGAGCTCACCGCGGCGCTGGCCGACGTCAACCAGGAATCCGACTCGACGCGGATTCGTGTACCCGAGCCAGAGCCCCAGTACGAGTACGTCCCACCGCAGAAGCGCAACGGCTATACCGAGCCGATCATCCCGATCGAACAGGACGGCGACGGCCCGCTTGTCGTCCGGGAGAAGTTCCACCAGGCCGACCCGATCACCATCGACCAGGCGCTCCTGGAGATGGAACTGGTCGGCCACGACTTCTTCCTCTTCCGCGACAAGGAGGGCGGGCAGCCCAGCGTCGTCTACCGGCGCCGTGGTTACGACTACGGCGTGCTGCGGCTCGTCGAAAGCTGACCCCGATCCCGTTGACGAGAAAGTCGTGATCTGGACAGCCGCGGCGGTGAGTCGCCGGGTCGGCGGCTATGCGGCTGGCATGGGACGGGTTTCTCGTCAAATACCCTTCAACAAGGAACTCGGCGCCCCACATCATCGTTGATGGTGCGGGGCGCCGGGCGCTCAGCGGTACCGACGAAGATCGATAATGAAGATCCTCGCCAGGGCTGGAAGCCGTGCCATGATGGCGATCCAGCGACCTTGGCCCCCCACGAGGAGGAGCTGTGAGTGAGCGCGGCGAGCGGGACGAGGTGGCCCGCTCTGCTGGTCGTAACGAACCGATCCGTGTCCTGATAGTCGACGATCACGCGTTGATCCGGCGCAGCCTGGAGCTGGCGCTGGCCGCGGAGGATGACATCGAGGTCGTCGGGGAGGCGAGCGACGGCCAGGAGGCGGCCGAACTCGCCGAACGCCTGCTGCCCGACGTGATCCTGATGGACGTGCGCATGCCCCGCAGGGACGGCATCCAGGCCGCCCGGGGCATCAAGGAGAGCATGCCGTCCGCCCGGATCATCATGCTCACCGCCAGCGACGAGGAGGAGGACCTCTTCGAGGCGTTCAAGGCCGGCGCCACCGGCTACCTGCTCAAGGACGTGCAGATCGACGAGGTCCCCGACGCGGTCCGCGGCGTGCACGGCGGCCAGTCCTTCATCAACCCCGCCATGGCGACCAAGCTCATCACCGAGTTCGCCAGCATCAGCCGCAAGGAAGCCGAACGCCCCCCGCAGCTCCCGGTCCCCCGCCTCACCGACCGCGAGATGGAAGTCCTCCGCCTGGTCGCCAAGGGCATGAACAACCGCGAAATCGCCAAGGACCTGTTCATCTCCGAGAACACCGTCAAGAACCACGTCCGCAACATCCTGGAGAAACTCCAGCTCCACTCCCGCATGGAAGCCGTCGTCTACGCGGTCCGCGAACGCCTCCTGGAGATCACCTGATGCCCGCCGCGCGCGTCGCGGAGCTTCGTGCGCGGGCGCGTCGTCTCGGACTGCTGGTGGAACTCCCGCCGCGTCCGAGGATGACCGACGCTGAACGGCAGCAGGCGCTTGATTCGACTCGGGGGATCGGCCCGATCGTGGATTCGCTGTTCGCACAGGGGCGATAACCGGTTCAACTCACCCGGTTGATGCGGATTTGAGCGCAGTTGACCCGGGTGGCTGCATCGGTCGGGGCCGTAAGCGTCCAGGGAATTGGTGCCAGGTTGCAGGGACGGTAGCGGGATCAGGTCACTCGGTCGATGCGGATTTGAGTGCAGTTGACCCAGCTGGCTGCTTCGGTCAGGGCCGCGTGGACGGCGTCCAGGGATCTGGTGCCGGGTTCGAGGGTGACCTGGCGGGCGATGAGGGTGTCGCCTTCGCGGGCGGGGTCGACGCGGGCGATGAGTTTGCCGGCGGAGAGGATCGGCATCGCGAAGTAGCCGTGGATGCGTTTGGGCTTGGGGACGTAGGCCTCCAGGCGGTGGGTCATGCCGAAGACGCGTTCGGTGCGGGCGCGGTCCCAGATGAGGGAGTCGAAGGGGGAGAGCGGGGTCGTGCGGTGGCGGCCCCGGGGGTCTCCCGCGGCGAGGGCGGCGGGGTCGGCCCAGGCGTTGGGGGTGCGGCTGCGGGCGGCGGGGAGGCCGGTCATGGTCACGGGGGCGCCGCGGGTGCGGGCGGGGGGCCAGCCGGAGACATGGACGGGGACCAGGCCGGAGGCGCCGCTCTGGAGGGCCTCGTCGAGGTGGGCGGCGTGTTCGCCCTTGACCCGGGTGTAGTCGACGAGGTCGGCGCGGGTGGCGACGGCCAGGGACTCGCCCGCGACGCGGGTCAGGCGGGTCACGGCTTCGGCGTCGGTGAGTTCGGTCTCGCGCAGGTGCGCGGGGACGACACGTTCGGCCAGGTCGTAGACGCGGCGCCAGCCGACACGCTGGACGCAGACGACCTCGCCGATGTCGAGCAGGAACTCGATGGAGATCTTCGAGTCGGACCAGTCCCACCAGGGGCCGCCGTTCTTGGCGCCGCCGATGTCGGTGGTGGTCACCGGGCCCTCGGCGCGGACCCTGTCGAGGACCTTGTCGATGGTGGCGGGGACCTCGTGCCAGCGCACGCCGCGGTCGCGGTAGGCGCGGCGGCGAAAGCCGTACAGCGGCCAGTGTTCGAGGGGGAGGACGCAGGCGGCGTGGCACCAGTATTCGAAGGCGTCGCCGCTCCAGTAGGCGCGTTCGACCGTGTCGCGGCCGATCGCGCCGAGGCGGGCATAGGCGACCAGTTCGTGCGAGCGGGCCAGCACCGAGATCGTGTCCAGCTGGACCGCGCCGAGGCGGCGCAACATCGCGGGGGCGCCGCCGCGGCGGCCTTCGGCGCCCAGGAAACCCTGGGCGCGAAGGATGACCCGCCGGGCCTCGTCGGCCGTCAGATCGTGCACCGTCTCGAGCCCGGTCGGATGTCCCGTCGCGGGAACTGTCGTGGGCCCTGCCTGATGGACCGGCTCAGGCCCAGACGAATGCCCCGCGTCGGGCGCCGTCTCGGGCACCATGCTGGGAACTGTCTCAGGCCCTGCCTTGTGCACCGTCGATTCCGTCACAGGCCCGATGGTAGAACCCGCCACCGACAAAACGGCTACACCGGTTTCGGCTCGCCCGACAAATCCGGATTTATCGGGATCAGTTGGCCTCGAGGGCCTTACGCTCAAGCTCGGCCTGCTCCAGCCTGGCCTCGTGCGGCGAGTGGTGTTCCTGCGCCGCCAGTGCCCGGGGCGCGTCCACGATGACGTCGGAGAAGATGTCGAAGATCAGCGCCAGCAGGCCGCCGACCGCGCAGATGCCCACGCCGACCCAGACGAACAGCCAGTTGGGGCCCGAGTTCCCGCCGAGCCCGGTCAGCGCCACCCCGCCGACGGTGAACCCGATCAGGATGACGGAGACGGCGAGCCACGATTTGGCGCTGCCCCCGTGACTGCCCTGGTGCGCAGTTTCTGCCATATCCGCTACCTACCTGACCCGCCCCGCCGGAACACGGAGCCTCGCTCGTACGTTTGTCAGGGTTGAGCCTAGCGACATGCCCCCTCGGTGCGCCCCTGGGACCTCCGCTCTTCCTCTACCCGGCGTCAGACGGCTGTGTCGGGTGGCTGTGTCCGGTGGTGGAACCGCCTACGATGGCTTCGGGGAAGTATGTCTTGTCCTCAACCCCGGTGGATGAGCCGGGGTAGACCTGCGAGGAGCTTTACTAACCGTGGCAGCCATTCTCGACAAGATTCTTCGCGCCGGCGAAGGCAAAACTCTGCGTAAGCTCAAGCGCCTCGCCGAGCAGGTCAATTCCATTGAAGAAGATTTCAAGAGCCTTACCGACGCCGAGCTGCGCGAGCTGACCGCGGACTACAAGCAGCGGCACGCGGCCGGCGAGTCTCTGGACGATCTGCTTCCCGAGGCGTTCGCCACCGTGCGCGAGGCCGCCCGCCGGGTGCTCGGCCAGCGGCACTTCGACGTGCAGCTCATGGGTGGCGCCAACCTCCATATGGGCAACATCTCCGAGATGCGCACCGGTGAGGGCAAGACCCTGACCTGTACGTTGCCGGCCTACCTCAACGCCATCGCCGGCAAGGGCGTGCACGTCGTCACGGTCAACGACTACCTGGCCAAGCGCGACGCCGAGACCATGGGCCGGGTGCACCGCTTCCTCGGCCTCGAGGTCGGCGTGATCCTGGCCAACATGCCCCCCGACGAGCGCCGCAAGCAGTATGGCGCGGACATCACGTATGGGACGAACAACGAGTTCGGCTTCGACTACCTGCGTGACAACATGGCCCAGTCCAGCGAGGAGTGCGTGCAGCGCGGGCACCACTACGCGATCGTCGACGAGGTCGACTCCATCCTCATCGACGAGGCGCGGACCCCGCTGATCATCTCCGGGCCCGGCGAGCAGTCTGGCAAGTGGTATGCCGAGTTCTCCAAGATCGTGCCGAGGCTGCGCCGGGGCACCGAGGGCAAGGACGGCCAGGACAGCACCGGCGACTACGTGGTCGACGAGAAGAAGCGCACCGTCGGCATCCTGGAGGCGGGCGTCGAGAAGGTCGAGGACATCCTCGGCATCGACAACCTCTACAAGCCCGAGCACACCCATCTGGTGCAGTTCCTCAATAACGCCCTCAAGGCCAAGGAACTGTTCAAGAAGGACAAGGACTACATCGTCGTCGACGGCGAGGTCCTGATCGTCGACGAGTTCACCGGCCGCGTGCTGCACGGCCGCCGCTACAACGAGGGCATGCACCAGGCCATCGAGGCCAAGGAAAGCGTCAAGGTCAAGGACGAGAACCAGACCCTGGCCACCATCACCCTCCAGAACTACTTCCGGTTGTACGGCAAGCTCGCCGGCATGACCGGCACCGCCGCCACCGAGGCGAACGAGTTCCACCAGACCTACAAGCTGGGCGTGGTCCCGGTCCCGACCAACATGCCGATGATCCGCAAGGACCAGGCCGACGTCGTCTACAAGAGCGAGGACGCCAAGTTCCAGGCCTGCGTGGACGACATCAAGACCCGGTTCGAGAAGGGTCAGCCGGTCCTGGTCGGCACCACCAGCGTGGAGAAGTCCGAGCGCCTGTCCCGGATGCTGAAGCGCCAGGGCGTGCGCCACGAGGTGCTGAACGCGAAGAACCACGCCCGCGAGGCCGCGATCATCGCCGAGGCGGGCCGCAAGGCCGCGGTCACGGTGGCCACCAACATGGCCGGTCGAGGCACCGACATCATGCTCGGCGGCAACCCCGAGTTCCGCGCCGACCTGGAGCTGCGCCAGCGCGGCCTGGACCCGGTGGAGACTCCGGAGGAGTACGAGAAGGCGTGGCCCGAGGCGCTGGAGAAGGCCAAGGAGGCCGTCAAGGCCGAACATGAGGAGGTCGTCTCCATCGGCGGCCTCTACGTGCTGGGCACCGAGCGGCACGAGTCGCGCCGCATCGACAACCAGCTCCGCGGCCGGTCCGGCCGGCAGGGCGACCCCGGCGAGTCCCGCTTCTACCTGTCCCTTGAGGACGACCTGATGCGGCTGTTCAACTCGGCCCGGGTCGAGATGATCATGACCAGGCTGAACATCCCCGAGGACCAGCCGATCGAGTCGGGCATCGTCTCCAAGGCCATCGCCTCCGCCCAGCACCAGGTCGAGCAGCAGAACTTCGAGATCCGCAAGAACGTCCTCAAGTATGACGAGGTCATGAACCGCCAGCGCAAGGTGATCTACGCCGAGCGCCAGCGCGTGCTGGAGGGCGCCGACCTGCACGAGCAGGTCCGCACCTTCATCGGCGAGGTGGTGGACGACTACGTCAAGGCCGCCACCTCCGAGGGCTTCGCCGAGGAGTGGGATCTCGACAAGCTGTGGAAGGCGTTCGGCGAGCTCTACCCGGTCAAGATCACGGCCGCCGAGCTGATCGAGGAGGCCGGGGGTTCCAAGGCCGACCTGGACGGCGCCTTCATCGCGGAGAAGATGAAGGCGGACGCGCTCGACGCCTACGACCGGCGCGAGGAGGAGTTCGGCACCAAGGTCATCCGCGAGGTGGAGCGCACGGTCATTCTCTCGGTCATCGACCGGAAGTGGCGCGAGCACCTCTACGAGATGGACTACCTCCAGGAGGGCATCGGCATGCGCGCCTATGCCCAGAAGGACCCGCTGATCGAGTATCAGCGCGAGGGCTACGAGATGTTCGCCGCGATGCTCGACGGCATCAAGGAGGAGTCGGTTCGCTGGCTGTTCAGCGTGCAGATCCAGGTTCAGGAGAACCCGATCAGCTACGAGGAGGGCGAGGGCGACGCGGCCGTCGCCGAGGCCAGCTCGATCATCTCCAGGGCGCTGCGCCGGCCCTCCCGCCCCGCGGAGATGATCTACTCCGCTCCCGGGGAGAGCGGCGAGGTCGAGGTCAACCGGGTGCGGTCGACGCCGGAGCAGCGGGCCGCCTACGGGAACGTGGAGCGTAACGCGCCGTGCCCGTGCGGATCCGGCAAGAAGTACAAGCGCTGCCACGGAGACCCGAAGCACGCGAACGCCTAAACGATTCTGACGAAGCCCGCGCCCTGGTGGCGCGGGCTTCGTCGTCTCAGGCGGTTTCGAAGTCGGTGATCAGCCACTGGGCGCCGAACTTCTCCAGGCGGATGGCGAGGGCGCGGCTGCGGGGGCCGCAGTGCACGAGCAGGCACATTTCCACCGCTCCGGGGCGGGGGGACTGCACGTGGGGGACGCCGACCATCGGCGCGCGCGGGGTTTCGATCATCTTTCCGGCTCGGATCAGTTCGGTGTAGGTGCGTTCGGACATGCGGTCCTGGATGGTCTCGGGGGGTCTCCGACCGGCGAGGATCTCGGCGAGCGCCTGGCCGAGGCCGCGCAGGCGTCGTTCGTCGGGGATGGAGCCGGATGCCCCGATCGCCAGCGGCCGCCGGTCCCGTACGGGCTGGGGCGCCAGGGCCAGGGATCCGGTGGTTCGCGGCTGCTCGTCGTACGGGGGGTCGGCTGGGGGGACGGGCACGAGCCGGGGGAGGGGAATCGGCTGGGGCATCGAGTCTCCGAGGGGGTCGGACAATCAGACCCCTACAAGAGATTCCGGCCCACCCTGCGAAATATGCCCGCGCCAACTTCTCCTGATCCCGGCAGCCGTCGGTACGGCGATTCGCCCGCAGTCGCCGCGAAGATCCACCAACGCTCCCTGCTTTCGGAGCGCCAGCTTCGGGGAACCGGCCGACCGCAATTGATCAGCGCAGCAGGTTCTCCAGCGCCGGATTGTCGATGCTCGCGCTCAGCAGCCGGGCGGTCCCCAGCGCGGCGCCGTCCCCGAGCCGCCACCGGTGCACGTGCGCGCGCACCACGAATTCCCGCATGTCACAGTGGGCGGCGAGGGTCGCCAGGGTGTCCAGCATCGGCGTCGCCCGCACCACGTCCTCGTGCTTCAGCGCGGTGGTGACCGCGGCGTCCAGCGCGTACGCGTGGACCCACTGGTAGCGGTCCGGCACCCGGATGCATCGGAACGCCGCCTCGTCCTGCCATTTCAGCGCCGTGGTGTAGTCGGCGCGGCTCGCGTTGAGCAGGCCGAGCCCGCGCGCGGCCACGCCCTCCCAGCACGGATCGCCGAGCTGGCACGCCAGCTCCCAGGCGTGTTCGAGCGTGTCCCCGGCCGCGTCCAGGTTCCCGGCGTCGAGATCGAGCTGGGCCCGGAATGTCTGCGGCCAGGGCAGGAACGCCATCCAGCGCTGCTGGAAGATCAGCTCCAGCGATCGCTGGAGCGCCGCGGCGGCCTCGTCCTTCTCCCCGCGCAGCAGGTGGGCGCGGCCAAGGATGGACAGCGACCAGGCTTCCTGCCGGTGGTCGGCGCAGCGGGCGGCCCGCTCGACCGACTCGATCAGATAGCCGAACGCCGCCGGGTAGTCGCCGAAGTCGGAGGCGTTCATCCCGCGCAGCCCGAGTAGCGCGGCGAACTCGGCGTCGGTCTCGGCCGTCGCCTGGGCCTTGGTCAGCCACTCCTCAGCGGTGTCCCGCCGCCCCGCCTGCACCTCCACGAAGCCGAGCTCCCGGTAGGCCCGCGCCGCCGTCGCCCGGTCGCCCGTTTGGGTGCTCAGCTGGATCGCCTCATGGAGCGCGATCGACCCTTCCTCGTCCCGGCCCCGCACCGCGTGGACCAGCGCGGCCCCGAGGGCGGCCAACGCCCGGCCCTGCAGGGCGGGGTCGCCGTAGCGGGACGCCTCGGTCACGGCCCGGCGCAGGCACTGCAGCCCCGCGTCCACGGCCCCGGCCACGATGGCGGCCCGGCCCGCGTCGAGCTGGCTCGATCCGGCCGCCCGGCCGCTCAACGGCGGGGCCACCGGGTTTCCCGTGCTCACGGTCGCCGCCTCGCGCAGCGCCGCGGAGCTCTCCAGGCCGAGTTCCCGCCGCAGGATGTCCTCGCAGACCACGACCTGCCGCAGCGCGGCGACCCGGTCTCCGGTGGCGGCCAGGCTCCGGACCAGCAGCTCGTGGTTGCCCTCTTCGAGCGGGTTGCGGGCCACCGCCCGGGCCGCGTACCCGATGGCGTCCCTGGCCTGGCCCGCGGCCAGCAGCGAGACGGCGACCTGGCGGCAGCGCGCCTCGATCCGGGCCGACACCCGGTGCCGTTCCACCAGCAGCCAGGACTCGAACGCCGAGCTGGAGGCCATGCTCATGTCTTCGAGCAGCTCGCCGCCCGCCTCCAGCAGCGGGGCGGGATCGGTGTCGTCGCGGGTGACGAGATCCACGTCCACGATCACGTCGTCGCCGAACGCCGTGATCACCGGGTCGCCGGTCAGCACGCCGGGAATGCTGAGGGTTCTGCGGAGTTCGGCCAGCGTCCAGCGGAGCGCGCCGAGCGGGTCGTCGGCGTCTGCGAACAGCAGTTCGGACAGGTGCCTGCGGCTCTGCGGGCGCTCGGTCAGGAGCAGGTAGGTGAGCAGGGCCCACGCTTTGCGCCCGCGCGGCGGCCGGATCGCCGCGTCCTCACGTTCGATGGCCGGGCGTCCGAGTAACCGGATCGTCAACATGGACCCACCCCCGCGGCTCACTGTATGCGAAGAAGCTAGGCCCGGGACTGTGTCGTTTCGGTGCTTTCGCCGGAATCCACGTCCGGTTCCGGCTCCCGGCCCGGGGTCATGATGTTCAGCCGCCTGATCAGGAAGCTGAAGACCACGTAGTAGACCGCCGCGTAGATCACGCCGACCAGCATGACCAGCCAGAAGTTGTGCGTGTTGCCCTTGCCGATGTTCAGCAGCGCGTCCGTGGCCCCGGCCGAGAAGCCGAAGCCGAGCCGCGCGTCCAGCGCCGCCAGCAGCGCCATGGACAGGCCTGTCAGCAGCGCGTGCACCACGAACAGCACCGGCGCGACGAAGATGAACGCGAACTCGATCGGCTCAGTGATGCCGGTGACGAACGAGACCAGCGCGGCGGAGATCATGATGCCGCCGACCGCCGTCCTGCGGTGCGGCGGTGCGGCCCGCCAGATGGCGATCGCGGCGGCCGGCAGGCCGAACATCATCACCGGGAAGAAGCCGGTCATGAAGGAGCCCGCGCCGTCCGCGCCCTGCAGGTAGCAGGTCAGGTCGCCGGTGAACTGGGTGCCGTTGACCGCGCAGCCCGGCACCTGGAACCAGACGATGGAGTTGATGATGTGGTGCAGGCCGAGCGGGATGAGCAGGCGGTTGGCGGTGCCGTACACCCCGGCGCCGACCTCGTTGTGGTCGGCCAGCCAGGAGCCGAAGTTGTTCATCACCTCGCCGATCGGCGGCCAGACCAGGCCGAACACGACGCCCAGCAGCACGCCCGCGAACGCGGTGACGATCGGGACGAACCGGCGCCCGCCGAAGAACGCCAGCCAGGCCGGCAGCTTGATCCGGTAGTACCGCTGCCAGAGCAGCGCCGCCACCAGGCCGATGACGATGCCGCCGAGCACTCCGGTCGGGTTCCCCGCCGCCCAGTTGATCACTTCGACCGGCTTGCCGTCCGCCCCCACGACCTGCTGCGCCACCCGCTGATGTACGACATCCGCCGCCGGCGCGTCGAAGAACAGGCCCTTGGAGACCCGATCGAAGATGAGGTATCCCACCAGCGCGGCCACCGCCGTGGAGCCGTCCGACTTGCGCGCGAAGCCGATCGCGACCCCGATCGCGAACAGCAGCGGCAGCGCGCCGAACAGCACGTCCCCGGCGTTGGCCAGCACCTTCGCCACGTTCGCCATCCAGCCGAACCCGGCCACGTCGGCTAAGCCGCCCGGTTCCGCGCCGTTGGAGCCCAGCATGTCGGGCTGGCCGAAGCGCAGCAGCAGCGCCGCGGCGGGCAGCACGGCGATCGGCAACATCAACGACCGGCCGAGGCGCTGGAGCACGCTCATCACGGTGGAACTCATCGGTGATCCTCCAGGGAGAGGGGAGGTTACGAGCGCCTCGGCTCCAGGAGGGTGCGGAGCTGGTAGCGGTCGGCACGATAGGTCGATACCCCGAGTTCCGCGCACGCCCCACCGGCATAGGAACGCCGGGCCAGGAGCAGCACGGCGCCGCCGCGGGGCAGCTTGAGCAGGTCGGCGTCGCTCGGATCGGCGATGCCGCCGTCGATGGTCAGCTCTCCGGCGTCCAGCACGAGTCCGTACCGCGATTCGAGCAGCGCGTAGAGGGAGCGTCCGGACAGGTCGTAGGCGTCCAGGTCGGGGGCGAGCGCCACCGGGATGTGCGCGCGTTCGACGCACAGCGGTTCCCCGTCCGCCGTGCGCAGGCGCTCGATGAAGTGCACCGCGTCGCCGGGCTGGATGCCGAGCTCGCGGGCCAGATGGGCGCTGGCCCTGACCACCCGGCGATCCAGGTCGCGGGAGCCGGGCTCCAGGCCCCGGGCGCGCATGTCGTCGCTGAAGGAGGTGAGCTGGAGCGCCAGCTCGATCTTCGGCCGGGCGACGAAGGTGCCCTTGCCGGGGACACGATGCAGGCGCCCCTCGGAGACCAGGTGATCGACCGCCTGGCGTACGGTCATTCGGGAGAGGCCGAAACGCTGGCACAGCTCACGTTCGGACGGGATCGCCGCGCCGATCGGGAGTTCGTTGCTCTCGATCAGGTCCAGCAGGATCTCGCGCAGCTGGAAGTACTTGGGCACCGGGCTGTCGGGATCGATCTGGGCCACTGTTGCCTCCCCTCTCGTATTAGGTAGGGTTCCTACTGGTCTAGTCCGGACTAGACCACAGGCCCGAATTCTCTGTCAACGTACGGACCTATAACGGGATGAGCACCAGATGACGACGAAAATGCGTAGCGAGATAGCCGAACAGCCCGCCGCGCTCCGAGCCACACTGGACGCCCTGCTGCCGCAGGTCGGGGAGGTACGGCGACTGGGGGAACAAACCCGTCAGCTGCTGTTCATCGCCCGGGGGACATCCGACAACGCCGCAGTCTACGGCCGATACCTCATCGAGGCGCACGCCGGGCGCCTGTCCGCCCTGGCGGCGCCGTCGATCGCCACCACCTACCGGCGGCGGCTGGACCTGGACGGGGTGCTCGCGGTGGCGGTCTCCCAGTCGGGGCGTACCGAGGAGATCGTGGAGACGCTGGAGTGGGCCAGGGACTGCGGGGCGCGGACGGTGGCGATCACCAACGGCGGGCCGGAGAGCCCGCTGGCGCTCGCCGCCGATCTGGCGCTGTGCACGGTCGCGGGGGAGGAGAAGGCGGTTCCGGCCACCAAGACCTACACCACCCAGCTGGCCGCGATGGCGGTGCTCGCGCTGGGCCTGGGGGCGGACGTGAACGCGGCCGACCTGGACCGGGTGCCGGACGCGGTGGACAAGCTCATCGACAATCCCGGCGATCTCGACGCGCTCGTGGAGGGCCTGGCGGACAAACCGGGTGTCGTGGTGTCGGGCCGGGGGCTCGCGTTCTCCACGGCGCTGGAACTGGCGCTGAAGCTCAAGGAGGCCTGCTACCTGCACGCCATGGGGCTCTCCTACGCCGATCTGCTGCACGGGCCGATCGCGGTGGTGGACGAGGACACGCCGGCCATTCTGGTCGCCGCCCAGGACGGGCCGACCTTGCCCGGGACGATCGCCTTGGCCGAGCGGGTGACCGGAGCGGGCGCGGCCTCGTTCGGGGTGGGGGGCGGGGCCCGGCTGGCGGCCGTCTCGACGGCGTCGCTGCACGGGCCCGACCTGCCGGAGTGGGTCGCGCCACTCGGCCTCATCGTCCCCGGGCAGCTGCTCACCGAGGCGCTGGCGCGCAGGCTCGGGATCGATCCGGACGCTCCGCGGGGCCTGAACAAGGTCACCCAGACCGATTAAGGTGAGTCACGGATCCATTAATGAGAAACCCGTTCCATAGCCAGCCGTATAGCCGCCGACCAGGTGATTCGCCGCTACGGCTGTCCAGATCACAAATTTCTCATTAAAACGAGGAGGCTGACCATGGCGGCAGACGCGCGGGCGATCATCGCCGGTCTCGGTGGGGTGGACAACATCATCGAGATCGACCCCTGCATCACCCGGTTGCGCACCGAGGTGCGGGACGCCGCCAAGGTCGATCAGGCCGCGCTCAAGGCCGCGGGCGCGCACGGGGTGATGTCGGCGGGCAACATCATCCAGGTCATCGTGGGTCCGGAGGCCGACACGATCGCCAGCGACATCGAGGACATCATCGGCTGAGGGGGATCTTGTTGACACCTGTGCTGGCCCCGATGGCGGGTGCGGCGATCAGCCTGTCCGCCGTGCCGGATCCGGTGTTCTCGCAGGCCATGATGGGTCCGGGGGCGGCCATCGACCCGGCGCGCGAGCCCGGTCTGGCGCTCGCTCCCATCTCGGGGACGATCGTGAAACTGCATCCGCACGCGTACGTGATCGTGGGCGCGGACGGGCGTGGCGTGCTGGTGCACCTGGGGATCGACACGGTCCAGCTGAAGGGGGCGGGCTTCGAGTTGCTGGCCGATGAAGGCGACCTGGTGCCGGCCGGGCAGCCGGTGGTGTCCTGGAATCCGGCGGCCATCGAAGCGGGTGGCCGCTCGCCGATCTGTCCCGTGGTGGCGCTGGACGCGCCCGCCTCGTCGGTCCTGCGGGTGGCCGCGGGTCCCGTACATGCCGGAGATGAGCTGTTCCAATGGGGATGAGGCCCGCGGCGCTGTTCGACCTGGACGGCACGCTGATCAACTCCGAGGCGCGCAGCCTCGTCGTCTGGGGCATGCTGCTGGACAGCCATGGCGTCGAGCACGACGAGAACGTGCTGCGCGGGTTCATGGGCCGCCGGGGGCCCGACGTGCTGGGCGAGATGTTGCCGGGTTACGACATGCACGCGCTGATGGTTGAGATCAACTCTTACCTGGCCCTGCCCGGCTTGCCCGAGGTTGAGGTCGTGCCCGGCGCGGCCGAGTTCGTCCACGCGGTCGCCGCCTCCGGCGCGCCCACCGCGCTGGTCACCTCCGCGCGCCGCTGGTGGGCCGAGGACCGGCTGCGCTGGCTCGGTGTGTACGACCTGGTCCAGACCATAGTCACCGCCGAGGATGTGACGGCCGGGAAACCGGACCCGGAGGCGTACCTGACGGCGGCCGCCCGGTTAGGTGTGGAACCCGCCGACTGCGTGGTTTTCGAGGACTCGCTCGCCGGGATTGCCGCGGCGAGGGCGGCGGGTATGACATGCGTGGGACTCGCGACCACCCATCATCCCGGCGAATTGGCGCATGCAGATCTGGTCGTGGCCGATCTCACTGGTGTGAAATGGCCAATAACCGGGTGGTCTGGACCGCCCGCGTAGTAGAGGAGTTTCCGTGGCCGAGCGCAAGGTAACCGTCGAATCCGAGGTGGGCCTGCACGCCCGCCCCGCCGCGACGTTCGTCCAGACCGCGACGAAAGCGCCGATGGACGTGACCGTCGTGAAAATGGGCAGCGGCGGGACCCCGGTCAACGCCAAGAGCATCCTGTCGGTGCTCGCGCTGGACGTCCGGCATGGCGACACCATCATCATCAGCGCCGACGGGGACGGGGCCGACTCGGTCCTCGACCAGCTCGCGGCCATAGCGTCGGCGACCTGACATGACGACCTCTGTGGTGTTGCGGGGCTCGGGGGTCAGTCCGGGGGCCGGGTATGGTCCCGTACACGTGCTGGTCGGGGCGATTCCGGAACCCGCGCCCGGTTCGCGGTATGACGGGGAGGCGGCGGCCGAGCGGAAGCGGGCCGCGGACGCGCTGGAGCGGGTCGCCGACGATCTTGAGGCGCGGGGGGCCAAGGCCGGGGGAGCGGCTCAGGACGTGCTGGGCGCGCAGGCCATGATGGCGCGCGATCCCGGGCTCGAAGTCGGGGTTGCCGAGCTCATCGACGAGGGCATAGCCGCACCGCGCGCGGTTTTCGAGGCGTTCGGGCGGTATCGGGAGCTGCTGGCCGCCGCTGGGGGGTATCTGGCGGAGCGGGTGGCCGATCTGGACGACATCCGGGATCGGACCATCGCGTTGCTGACCGGGTTGCCCATGCCGGGGGTGCCGGAATCGGCGGCGGAGCCGTACGTGCTGGTGGCCAAGGATCTCGCGCCCGCCGACACCGCGCTGCTCAACAAGGATCTGGTGGCCGCGTTCGTGACCGAGGAAGGCGGGCCGACCAGCCACACCGCCATCCTGGCCCGGGCCATGGGCGTGCCCGCCATCGTGGGCTGCGCGGGGGCGACCTCGCTGCCGCAGGGGATCTGGGCGCTCGTGGATGGAACTTCCGGTTCTGTACGGCTTTCGCCGGAGCGGGCCGATGTGGACTCGCTGCTCGGGGCGGCGGCGGCCCGGGAGGCCGTGCTGGCGGCGAGCATGGGTCCGGGAGTGACGTTGGACGGGCACGCGGTGCCGTTGCTGGCCAACGTCGGAGGGCCGCGGGATCTGGAGTCCGCGCTGGCGCAGGGGGCGGAGGGGGTCGGGCTTTTCCGGACCGAGTTCCTCTTCCTGGATCGTGCGGAGGCGCCGACGGAGGAGGAGCAGGAGGCGGCTTATCGTGCCGTTTTCGATGCTTTTCCTGGGGGGCGGGTTGTGGTGCGGACCTTGGACGCCGGGGCTGACAAGCCGCTGGCGTTCCTGCCGCCGTCGGGCGAGGAGCCCAATCCGGCGCTGGGCGAGCGCGGCCTACGGCTTTTCCGGAAATATCCGGAAATGATGGGAAGTCAGCTTCGGGCGCTCGCGCGGGCGGCCGCCGGCACGCGGGCGCAGGCCTACGTCATGGCGCCGATGGTCGCGACCGTCGAGGAAGCCTCCTGGTTCGTGTCCGCGTGCCACGACGCCGGCCTGCCCAACGCCGGAATCATGATCGAGATCCCCTCCGCCGCGCTCCGCGCCCACCACCTCGCCACCGCCGTCGACTTCTTCTCCATCGGCACCAACGACCTCACCCAGTACGCCCTCGCCGCCGACCGCCAGGTCAGCGGCGTCGCCGAACTCCAGGACCCCTGGCACCCCGCCGTCCTGGACCTGATCGCCCTCACCGCCACCGGTGCCGCCACCACCGGCAAATCCTGCGGCGTCTGCGGCGAAGCCGCCGCCGACCCCACCCTCGCCTGCGTCCTGGTCGGCCTCGGCGTCACCTCCCTGTCCATGGGCTCGCCCGCCCTTCCCTGGGTCCGCGCCGCCCTCAGCCGTCACACCCTCACCCAATGCCGTACCGCCGCCACCGCCGCCCGCACCGCCCTCTCCGCCGCCACCGCCAAATCCGCCGCCCGCAACGAACTCCCCGGCCTGGCCGACCTGGGTTTATGATCTGGGCTTCGTGACGTGGCCCGCTTTGTTGCCGGGTCGGGTCGTTGACTCGCGTGCGGCTCCTCCTCCGGGTGGAACAGGGCCTGGGGGAGGGGCCGCGCGCACCAGATCTCAGAGGCGGTTGTCGGTGGGTCCGGCTACGGTGAGAACATGCTTGGGCACAGTACGGTAGGGCGACCTGGTCGGCGCATGACCCTCGCACGCGCATGGATGGCGGCCTTGACCTCCATGCCCGTGCGTGCGACGTTCGCTCGTTTGCGCGTTTCCGCGGGGGTTTGTGTGACATTCGCGATGGTCGTCGCGTGTTCGTCACCGGGCGACTCCTCGGCCGGGCGCACCACGCGCCCATCCCCGTCGGCCGCGTTATCCAGCCCGTCCATCACCCCGACCGAATCCGAGGCCACCTCGCGCATCTCCGCCGCCATCCAGCGCATGACGGTCGAGGAAAAGGTCGGCCAGCTCTTCATGCCCGTGCTGTACGGCTCCCGCGCCGACGCTCCCCACCAGGAGAACCAGGCCCGTTTCGGTGTCGGAACCCCCGCCCAGGTGATCAAGAAATTCCACCTCGGCGGCATGATCCTTTTCCCCGGCACCGGCAACATCGTCGATGCGAAACAACTGGCCCAGCTCACCGCCGGCCTGCGCGCCGCCTCCCCCGACGTCCCCTTCCTCATCGGCGTCGACCAGGAGAACGGCCTGGTCTCCCGCCTGGGCGACCTCGTCACCAAACTCCCCGGCGCCCAGACCCTCGGCGAAACCGGCAACCCCGCCAATGCCCGCGCCGCCGCCAAGATCACCGGCACCGAACTCCGCGCCCTCGGCATCTCCATGGACTTCGCCCCCGTCGCCGACGTGAACGTCAACCCCAAGAACCCCGTAATCGGCCCCCGCGCCTACGGCTCCGACCCGGACCTGGTCGCCGACATGGTCAGCGCCGCCGTCAAGGGCTTCCACGACAGCGGCATCGCCGCCACCGCCAAACACTTCCCCGGCCACGGCGACACCGCCACCGACAGCCACACCGCCCTCCCCGTCATCCGCCACACCCGCGCCGAATGGGAACGCCTCGACGCCCCGCCTTTCCGCGCCGCCATCACCTCCGGCGTCGACGCCATCATGACCGCCCACATCCTCATGCCCCGCCTCGACTCCTCCGGCGACCCCGCCACCCTCTCCAAGAAGATCCTCACCGGCCTCCTCCGCAACGAACTCGGCTTCAAAGGCGTCATCTCCACCGACGCCCTCAATATGGAAGGCGTCCGCGCCAAATACGGCGACTCCGAAGTAGCCGTCCGCGCCATCCTCGCCGGCGCCGACATCCTCCTCATGCCCCCCGACCTCCCCACAGCCTACGAAGCCATTCTCACCGCCATAAACTCCGGCCGAATCTCCCAAACCCGCTTAAACCAATCAGTCCGCCGAATCCTCAAACTAAAGTCCGACCGCTCCCTCCACACCAAGAACTTCTTCCCCCCACCCGCCAAAGCCCCCTCCCTACTAAAAACCCCAGAACACCGCCGCACCGCCACCCGCCTCACCGCCGGAGGCTGATCTTCCAGGGCTGGCCTCAGAGGGTTGATCTTCCAGCGCTGACCTCCGAGGGCTGGCCTCAGAGAGCTGATCTTCCAGCACTGGCCTCAGAGGGCTGCCTTCCCAGCGTCATGGGGCAGGCTCGGGTGGAGGGGGCAGCTTGGCGGTCCGGCTTGGGTGACTTGTTTGTGGGGTGGGCGTGTGGGTGGGGAAGACGTGGTTGGGGAAATGGGTGGCCTACGCTGGAGCGAGTTTGGATTGGGAGGGTTTGTGGTTCAGGGTGTGTTGATCGACTGGGGTGGGGTTCTTACCACTGGGTTGGCTGAGGCGATCGATGAGTGGATCGCTGCTGATCGGATTGATGGGTCGCGCTATCGCGATGTCATGCGGGAGCTGATTCGGCATGCCTATGAAGGGGCGGTCGATGGAGAGAACACGGTTCACGCGCTTGAGCGTGGTGAGATCTCGGCGGCGGAATTCGAGCGGGATCTTGCTGCTCGCCTGCTTACCTTGGACGGTGTGCCGCCCATCGCCGAAGGGCTGCTGACCCGCATGTTCGCGGGTTTCCGCCCGGTGGAGTCGATGCACGAAATGCTCCGCCACGCGCGCGCCGCCGGCCTGAAGACCTGCCTTCTCTCTAACTCCTGGGCCAACGACTACCCCCGAGACACCTGGACCGACCTCTTCGACCAAGTCGTCATCTCCGGCGAAGTCGGCATGCGCAAACCCGAGCCCCGAATCTTCCACCACGCCCTGGACCTAATCGCCCTCCCCCCGGCCCAATGCGTCTTCATCGACGACATCGAGGCCAACATCACCGCCGCCCAATCCCTAGGCATCCACGGCCTTCACCACACGACCCCCACCACCACGATCACCCACCTGGAAACCCTCACCGGAGTCCCACTCCGCGCTGGTTCCTGAATTCGTGCAGGACGGCAGGTGCGGGCACTACGCGCCGCCGTGACTCCCGGACTTGGCGGATCTCCCGATGGTTGAAGTCGGGCAGGCGATGGTGAGAAGGGCAGAGCGGTCTGCGGGACGCGGCGTTGGGATGTTGGGGCGGGACGCGGCGTTGGGATGTCGGGGTGGGATGTCAGGGTGGATTGCGGCAGTGTTGATTGGCGCTTTGGGGTGGCTTGGGGCGGAAGGGTCCTCGCGGGAAGTGCTGTGTGCTGGCACACTCATGGGGTGATCGGCTGCGTCCGGGGTTTGGGGCGCCCCGGAATCCGTGCGGAGCTCTTCGTTATTCGGGCGGCCGTGGCATAGCTTCAGAGTCGAGCATCTTGGGGAACGCATGCGTGTCTATCTGCCGTGCACGCTTCCGGGGTTGGCCCGCGCGCTCGCGGTCGGGGAACTCGGGCCAGGGCCGATGGCGGGGTTCGCGGTGACGCCCGCGCTCGTCGAGTGGTACGTCTCGGGGGATACCGAGGAACTGGAGTATGTCGCGCTGATGGAGGCGGCCCGGGGGTCGTTGCGGATGCTGGCCGCTGACCAGGTCGACGGGTTCGAGGCCCCGCCTCGGCGGGTCGTGGTCGTGGCGGAAGTCCCGGACACGGCCGTTCTGGTGAGTCCCGACCTGGATGATCGTGGACGGGTTCGAGTACTGGAATCGGTGCCGATGGCAAAGCTGGCCGCCGTCCACATCGATGATCTGTCCGCCCAGCAAGACGTCTCCGCAGCCATCTCCGCCCTCTCTTCGGCCGACGACGGCGACGACGACGCCCAGTTCATCGTGGACGGCGCCGACGCCCACGAACTCCTCTGGTACGCCACCCAGGAAATCCCCGACATCCTCGCTTAACCCCGGCGCGAACGAGCCATCCGCTGACCTTCAAGAGAATGCCCCTGCACAGAACGCCGCTGCTGCTTCTTGGGATGGTGCGGCGAGGAGCACAACCAGCTTGAAGCGACGCTCGGAAGCGCCGTGACAAACGGTCGGGTCGGTATGACCGATGTGGGAGGGGCCTCGATGAAGGGCAGCGCGTGGAGGTGCCGCGACACGGGACCAACCGCCAGAGCGCGGTCCTGGAGATGCCTCGATGAAGGGTGGGGCCCGGAAGCGCCGCGACCCGACAACGTCGTGGAGGCGGAAGCCGTCCGCGAAGGGCCTCGATGAAGGGCAGCGCGCGGAGGCGCCCTGACAGGTGGGGTAAATCGTAAGCCTCTACCTGCGGGTTCGTGGCCGGTCGCGAAGGGTCGTCGCCAGAGTGCTAGCGGTCATCAGTTTCTCCTGGTCCACGGACGGCGGGGTCTGGGTGCATGGTCACGTGGCATGACGGCTGACGGCCATCTCACATCCCGGTACGTGGCCTCTCTCTACCGTGAGATGAGGGCCCACGACGACGATGGCGTGGGCCGACGAAGGAGGCACACGGCGCCGATCGCCCCAGCCATCACCGGTGCTTAACCACCGCATGCGATCGTCGCGGCCCTCTTCACCACGGCGCCGGGGTTTTGTCCCTCCAGGCGGGCGGCCATGAGAGTTGACCGCTGGCCCGGAATCTGGTGTCCGCCTGGCAGGACCCACGCGGCCGTGAGTCTGGGTTTCCTGATGACCGCTCTCAGCCAGAGGGGTCCACGAGCGGGTTGTAGATGGGCTGTGACAGCGTTCATAGTGTGTGATCTTGGGTGATGTGACGCGCAGGGTGATGGCGTGTCCCTGTCGGACTCGAGGATTCGCGGTGGAATCACACGATCATGGGGCCGTCAATGGTGAGTGGGTGACGGCGTCCGATGAACTGGATGAAGGGCTTGCTCTGGTCGTGGAGCGGGCCGAGGTCGCACGTGAGGATGGAGTCCTCGGAGGGTCGCTCATGGTGGTCAGCCGGGCTTGCAGTCTGATGAGGCGGGCAGATCGTGCGTCGATGATTAGGACGCTGAACTAAGCTTGCGATTTAAGCAGGTCCGGGCGTTGGTGCAGGTGGAGGCACGTTAAGCCCGATGTTGTGGCGTATCACTAGATAGCGGAACATACCGGAACGTAGCCGTTTCGATACGGCGTGTCGTGACGA
>NZ_JBDPLV010000037.1:0-107768 GCF_039871605.1 Acrocarpospora sp. B8E8
GGTCTGCTCGCTTACGTGAAACGTAGTCAATCGAATGCACCTCCTTCACGGTGATCGACTGGGGCTGGTCAACGCGGGGCTTCGAAGCGCATTGCCGCACCTCAAGCCCCCTCCTTCAGGAGGGGGTTGTTGACATGAGATCGTCCTTCCGGATCGTGGTAGCTGGAACAGGCAGCAGGAAAAGGGCGCGGACGAATTCCGCGCCGCCCAGCACAAACAGGGCAAGCGGGATGGCGGCACTGGTGAGGATCAGAACCACCGTCAGCCATTCCGGCGAATCGGAAATATACGACATTACGGCCAGCAGGACGAAGGCGAGCAACTTGATACGCGTCCTCGACATGGAGATCGGTATGGCAATCCCGTGGTCGACCTGGGGGACGGCGGCGGGGTGCGTACGGTCAAGGTCGTCCTGGGCGCGCATCGGGAGGTCTCCTCGGTCGTGGGAACGGTCAGAAGAGCTGGGTGTCGCCATCCGCGGTCGGGTCTTGGTGGGAACGATCTTCCCCAAAATTGCCCCCAATACGATAAATCTGAACAATCAAGGCTTGTTGCGCCAGAGTGGCGATACGCGGTTAGGGATACCCTCGCAAAAAGGTGCACGAAACGTCGACGATGCCACTACTTCAAGGAGAGAAACTTATGGCGAAGGGTGCCAATTAATCGGAAGATGGAGTTTCTAATTCACATTTAGTGCAAAACCTGGATGTTCTCCATCGCCAAGCGGGACGGAGATCCCACTGGACTGCCCGTCGTTCGCTGTGCTGCTTGTCACATCGCCACATGTCACGAAACAGGGGTTCCGCTCGGTCATGACAATGACGCTTCGTAAGGTGAGGAAAGATCATGCCGAACGCCCAGACCGCCACACTCCGCGACCTTCACAAGCCAGGCGACCCGTTGATTCTCCCTAACGTGTGGGACGTGGCCAGCGCCACCATCGTGGCCGAAGCGGGTTACCCCGCGCTCGCCACCGCCAGCGCGTCGATCTCCGCCATGCTGGGATACAGCGACCACGAGGGCGCGCCCGTCGAGGAAATGCTCGACATCGCCGCCAGAATCATCCGCGCCGTGAACGTCCCGGTCACCGTGGACGCCGAAGCCGGATACGGCCTGCCCCCCGAGGAACTCCTCCAACGGCTCACCGCCATCGGCGCGGCCGGATTCAACTACGAGGAGACCGACCACCAGACCGGCGGAATCCACGACATCGACACGCAGGCGTCGCGCATCACCGCACTCCGGGCGGCGAACGCGGACCTGGTGATCAACGCCCGGATCGACCTGTTCCTGACCGGCACCCCCTCAGTCGAGGAGGTCGCCGAACGCGGCCGCCGCTACCTGGAGGCGGGCGCCGACTGCATCTTCCCGATCCTGGCCCCGTCCGAAGAAGTGATCGCCGAACTCGTCAAAGCCATCCCCGGACCCATCAACGTCACCTTCCTCCCCGGCATGAATCTAAGCAGGCTGGCCGCCCTCGGCGTCGCCCGCGTCTCCTTCGGCCCGATGACATACCTGACCGCACTGGACGCCCTCAAGTCCATGGCCACCCGAATCCAGTCGGGCCGGGACCCCTACGGCACCTGACGACCTGGACACATTGGAACGCAGCATGTACGACGGCCACATCACCGCGTCGGGAAAGGGTTCGGGCTTCGCCAAGCCAGGCAGCGCCGTCGGCGTGAACATCGTCGGCGTCGGGTGCGTCGTGATGTCACCCCCGAACTTCGCGGCCACCTGCTCGCCAAGGTCCGCCGGCAGCTGCGGAACAGCCTCCGCGATCAGCGCGGAACTCGCCTGGAAGGCCGCCGCGTGCTTGAGCGCCAGCGTGACCGCCCGGCTCTGAACCTCGTAGGAGCTGTGCGCGAACGCCGTCGCCAGCCCGGGCGCCAGCTGTTCCGCGCTCGCGGGCGCACGCCGTACCTGCTCATCCAGCCAGGTCAGACCCGCGCGGGCCAGCTTGGCCTCGGCGCGGAAGGCCAGCCCGTCAACCGCCTCGCCGACGTCGGCGCTGTCATGCGGCCCCGTACGGCGCAGCTGGGCCAGCGCGAGTTCCGCCACCGGCCCGGGCGCGGCGGGAAGCAGCCGAAGATAGTCGCGCGCCCGCTCGGCCCCCTCGTGCGGCGTCGGTTCGATCATCTCGTGCAGCCGGACGAAGAAGCGCAGGCCGTTGGCGTCGCCGCCGCGCAGGAAACGGCTCACGCAGCCGCCGAGGAGCTCCGCCCGCGACACTCGTCCCGCCCCGAGCAGCTCTCGCAGGCGGGCCAGCCACCGGGTGGGCGTGGGCGTCAGCCGTTCCTCGCGCAACGCGCGCCCAACCCCTTCCGCCTCGAAGATGCGGGGAAGCAGCCGCCCGAGCAGCGGATCGTCGTCCACCTCCTCGGCGGCCAGCCAGGCGACCACGAGCGGATCGTGGTGGGGCGGTTCGATCGGCGACGCCCGTAACAGCCCGAGCACCAGGGGAGCGAGGCGGTCGCCCGCCGTGCGGATCTTCTCGGTGAGCCGGGTGGCCACCTCGGCCTGCCAGTCGGCGGGACGGCTGGTCACCACGCGAAGCACCTCAGGCGAGAGCGGCCGCGAGCCCCAGGCCGGGTCGAAATCGCGGCGGGCCAGCCAGGCGGCCGCGGTGGCGGGACCGGAGATCGTCCCCGCACCCACGATGCGCAGCGCCGTCCCGAAGCTGAGGATCGACGTGTCCGACGTCTGACGCCGCAACCACGCCTGCGCCCACGGGCTGTCCTGCAGGTTGGCGCCGTGCTCCGCTATCCACCTTTCACGGGCTATCTCCGCTGCGGAGACCCGCCTCTCCTTGAGGAACCCGGGCAGCTGTTTCGCCACCTCGGCCCGCTCGGCCTCGGTCAGCTCGAGCACCCGGTCGGCCAGCACCTTGTCACCTCGCTGGATGATCAGTTCACGGATCTCCTGCCAGACGCTCACCCGGCCACCTCCACCGCGCTACGGGCGACGATCCTGGCGGCCAGCACGTGCTTGCACGGCCCGCGCGAACCGCGGTGATCCCACCACCACGGGCAGGTGCACGACCCATCCGCCAGCCCGACCTCCCGCACGCCACCGTCGGTCCGCACCCGCGCCGAGTCGCCGTCGAGCTCCACGGCGCCAGCCTCGACCAAGGCTTTGGCCGAGGTCAGCCGGGGGTTGAGGTGCTCGACGTGCTCCCGGTCGTACGGCAGTTCGCGGTGAAAGTGCGCTGCTTCGGACAGGTCGTAGCCGACTCGGCCGGCCGTACCGAGCTGGGTGAGGGCGGCGCGGACCCGCGCGACGGACAGGTTCGCGCGGTCGGCGAGCAAGCCGATCTCCACCTCGGGCTCGAAGTTGAGCAGCATGCCCACCACGTCGGCATCGGCTTCGGCCTGGTCGGTGGCGAGGTCGGCCAGCACCGCGCCTTCCCCGGAGAAGCCACGCCAGCGTTCCGGCGACAGAGCCAGCGTGTAGCGCATGCCGGGCAGTTCGAGCTCCCAGGCGCTTGACGCCTTGCCGGTGTCGGCGGGGCCGTACACCTTGAGGCTCTTGGCGAAGCGGAGCAGCGGCAGCAGCGTCGCCAGCCGCCCGACGCCGGACAGGCACACCGCGCCCGGGCTCGGCCGGTCGCTGACCCGCAGGTCACGCCCGGCGGGGACGGCCCACAGATCGGCGGTCGCCTTCTTGGGCAGGGACCGCAGGAAGCGCACCGCGATCATGCCGGGTAGTTCGGCCCGCAGGTCCATGCCCGCCGCGATCACCTGCACCTCGGCGAACCCGCGCAGCCACCGCTCGGGCAGCGGCACCTTCTTCTCCACGACCGCGCCGTCGAGCGTGGTCACCGTCAGCGCGTCGGCGCCGACGCCGACGCCGAGATGGAGGGGATCACGCGCGCCCACCCGGGCCAGCGCCTCCCGCAACGGCCCGTTGACGTCGACGTTGGTCGTCCCCCGGTCGAACACCTCGCCGTCCAGGGCGCCGCCGAGCAGGTCGAGCCGCGCGTAGACACCGCCGCAGGCGGAGAACGACTCGAACCGCAGCCGGTCACCGCCGCAGGTCACGACCGGATCCCGGGTCCACCCCGGACGCGGCTGGTGATATCGGGTGAGGGCCACGTCGGCCACGCCCAGCAGGGCCGCCGCGGCGGGCGCCGCCTGCGTCACCAGGCCACTGAAGAACCTGGGCGCGAGCGCGGGCCCGCTGAGCGCCCGGCCACCGGAGGTCGCCAGCCCGAGATGCCCGTCCACCAGGCTGGACGGCGCGGCGTAGGTGTACGCCTGTGTCGCACTTGTCATGTCCGGGAGACTAGAGATCATCTCCGACAAAAACGGTGTCTCAGACGCGGGGCAGCGCGGCCAGGCCGACCAAGTCGGCGCTCACCTGCCAGAGCTGTGCCGCGGCGGCTTCGTCGTAGCTGTGTTTGGCGGATCTCTTGGGTTTGCTGTTGGCGAAGTAGCGGCCCGTCACGTGCTGCAGATCGGGAGCAGAAGCCACGTGGATGGAGGTCGCGGCGCCCTGGGCCGGGGTCTTCATGAAAGGCCACATGTATGGGACCAGCCAGCGCTGGATGCCGCTGGGGTCCTCGGCTCCGAAAGAGGTGCGCACCACGCCGGGATGCAGCGCGTTGGCGGTGACGGAGGTGGTCCGCCTGGCGAGCTCGTAGGAGAACAGGAGGTTGGCGAACTTGGACTGGTTGTACGCGCGTCCGCCGGAGTAGGACCGTTCGCCTTGGATGTCGTCGAAGTCGATTCTGCCCATGGCCTGGACGTTGGATGAGACGGTGACCACGCGCGCCGGGGTGTTCTGCTCCAGCCGGCCCAGGAGCAGGTTGGTGAGCAGGAACGGCGCGAGGTGGTTGAGGGCGAAGGTGCGCTCCAGCCCATCGGCGGTGAGCTGCCGCGTGTGCCAGTAGCCGCCTACGTTGTTGATCAGCACGTCGATTCCGGGAAGGCGCTGGAGCACTTCGTCGGCCAGTCGCCGTACCTCCGACTGGGCGGACAGGTCGGCCACGAACACGTCCACCTGCCCGCCTCCGGCCGCGCGGATCTCGCGGGCCGCGTCCTCGGTGCGCTCGCGGTCCCGGCCGGTGATCGCGACGTGCGCACCCATCGTGGCCAGGCCCAGGGCGGTCGCCTTGCCGATTCCTCCGGTGCCACCGGTGACCAGCACCGTCCGGCCCGCCATCTGTCCCATGTTCGTTCTCCTACGTTGTAAGCTTATGTTGTAAGTAGTACGCTTACGCCGTAAGTAAGTCAAGGGAGGACACGGATGACCGACCCGGGCGCCGGGCGCCGAGGCCGGCTGAACCGGCACCAGGTGCTGGAGGCGGCGATCGCCCTGGCCGACGCGGACGGGATCGAATCGCTCACCATGCGCAAGCTCGGCGAGAAAGTCGGGATCGAGGCGATGTCGCTGTACAACCACGTGGCCAACAAGGGCGACCTGGTCGACGGCATGATCGACGTCGTCTTCGGGGAGATCGATCTGCCGGCCGGTGGAACCGACTGGAGGACGGCCATGCGCCAGCGGGCGATCTCGGCCCGCGCGGCCCTGGCGCGCCACCCCTGGGCGATCGGGCGGATGGAGTCGCGGGCCACGCCCGGTCCGGCGACGCTGCGACACCACGATGCCGTGATCGGAACGCTGCGAGCTGCAGGCTTCTCGATCGAGTTGGCCGCCCACGCGTTCTCCGCCCTGGACAGCTACATCTACGGATTCGCCCTGCAGGAGAGGAACCTGCCGTTCGACACCGAGAAGGAGACGGCGAAGGTCACGCAGGCGATCATGGCCAGGTTCTCCTCCGGTGAGTATCCCCACCTCACCGAGATGGCCGTCGAGCACATCCTGCGGCCCGGCTACGACTACGGCGACGAATTCGAGTTCGGCCTCGACCTGATCCTCGACGGTCTCGACAGGGCCCGCCACACGACGTGATCGCTCGCTATCGCTGCCGGTGATAGGCCTTGCTGGAGTTGAGCGTTTCCGTCGCCCGGCCGACCGTCTTAACTGGGACGTGATCAGTCGGCGCATCTGGCGTCACTGTCGCCATGAGGGGGTCCGCGATGACCCTGGACGCTGAAGTCACGCACGTCACCGTACGCGTAGGTCTGAACGGTCAAGTCCCGCGCTGCCAGCACCTGGACCTGCTTGTGGCCGTGAAGCACGGGCTACCGGAATGCAAGCAATGTCTGGCTCTCGGCTGGGTCTGGGCCCGGCTGCTCGTCTGCCTGAGCTGCGGTTGGGTCGCTTGTTCCGACGATTCGCCCGGCGGTCACGCCAAGGGGCACTACGAGGAAACCGACCATCCCGTGGTCGCCGAGCTGGATCCGGGGTCGACCTGGCGCTGGTGTTACGTGCACGGCCGGACGGTCTGAACGAACGAAGAGGGAGATCATGACAGTTTCCGAACGCCCGGTGAAACGCCGGCAGGACTACGACGGGGTGTCCTCGTTCCCCAGCGCGACCGAGCCCGCGCTGGCGAACAGGCTCCAGGTCGGCGTGACCGCGACGATCGTGGTGCTGCCCTTCATCGCGCTCGGCGTCGCGATCTTCCTGGCCTGGGGGCAGGGCATCGTGCTCACCGACCTGCTCCTGGCGGCGGTCCTCTTCGTGGTGACCGGGCTCGGGGTCACGGTCGGGTTCCACCGGCTGTTCACCCACGGCTCCTTCACCGCCCGGCCATGGCTGCGGGTGGTCCTCGCCGTGGCCGGATCGATGAGCTTCCAGGGCAACCTCATCGACTGGGTGGCGGTCCATCGCCGGCATCACGCCTTCACCGACCAGCCAGGCGACCCGCACTCCCCCTACCGGTACGGCACCAGCCTGCGCGGGCAACTCCTGGGCCTCGCCCACGCCCACCTGGGCTGGATGTTCACCGGCAACCAGTCCCCAGCCGAACGCTACGCCCCCGACCTGGTGAACGATCCGGCCATGGCACGCGTGGCGCGCGCCTTCCCCGCGTTGTGCGCGGTCTCGCTGGCACTGCCGTTCCTGGCCGGCTGGGGAATCAGCGGCACCCTGCACGGTGGCCTGACCGCCCTCCTGTGGGCCGGGCTGATCCGCATCGCCCTGCTGCAGCACATCACCTGGAGCGTCAACTCCCTGTGCCATGTGATCGGCAGCAGGCCCTTCAAGACCCGACGCCATGATCGCTCGACCAACCTGTGGCCGCTGGCCCTGCTGTCGTTCGGGGAGAGCTGGCACAACGGCCACCACAGCGAACCCACCTGCGCCCGCCACGGCTTGGACCGCGGCCAGATCGACCCGTCCGCCGGGGTGATCCGCCTGTTCGAGCGGCTGGGCTGGGCCACCGACGTGCACTGGCCCGACCCCGACCGCATCCAGCACCGCCGGGCGGACAGCTCGTAACCGAATCCCCAGCACCCCCGCCTTCAGGAGAGACGTCATGAGCAGACCGGAAAGCCCTGAGACCAGGCCCGCGATCGTCCTCATCCACGGACTGTGGCTGACGCCTCGCGCCTGGGAACACTGGATCGAGCGTTACACCCAGCGCGGCCATCAGGTCCTCGCGCCGGCGTGGCCGGGCATGCAGATCGAGGTCGAAGCCCTGCGCAAGAACCCGGAGGTGATGAACGGCCTGGGCGTCACCGAACTCGCCGACCACTACGAGGCGATCATTCGCGAGCTACCTCACCCTCCCATCATCATCGGCCACTCCTTCGGCGGGCTGATCACCCAGATCCTGCTGGACCGCGGCCTCGGCGTGGCCGGAGTCGCGATCCACCCTGCCCCGATCAAGGGTGTGCTACGGCTGCCGTTCAGCAGCCTGCGCTCGGCATTTCCGGTGCTGGGCAATCCGGTCAACCGCGGCAGGACCGTGGCGCTCTCCCCCAAGCAGTTCCACTACGGGTTCACCAACACGCTGACGGAACAGGAGTCAGAGGTGATCTACCAGCGCTACCACGTACCCGCCCCCGGCCGCCCGCTGTTCCAGGCCGCGACCGCCAATTTGCGGCGGCGCCCCGCCACGACCGTCAACGTGCGGAACCACACCCGCGCCCCGCTGCTGCTGATCGCCGGTGGCGCCGACCACACCGTGCCCGCCTCGCTGGTCCGCGCGACCTACCGGCGTTACCGCAATTCCCGTGCGGTGACCGACTACCACGAGTTCGCCCGCAGGCCGCACTTCACCCTCGGCGCCCCACAGTGGGAGCGAGTCGCCGACCACGCCGTCGAATGGGCCACGCGTCAGACCACGTTGCGCACCCGCAGGACTTACTGAGGGTGTCCTATCGCCGGGTCGGGGGATTCCAGCCAGCCCAGGCGGCGGGCGAGCCGCCTGGCGCTCTCGATGACGGCGGCGACCTGCGCCGACGGTTCCCCCGCGGGCCACAGGAGCGACCACGGGTAGTGCGCCGCGGGCTGGATCAGCGGACGCCACACGGTGCCCGGCCGGCTGGAGGAGCGGAACGACGAGGGCACACAGAGCAGGCAGCGATGCTGCAGGACGAGATCGGTGGCGGCGCGCGTGCTCTCGACGGTTCCCTCGTACACGGTGGGCGTGAATCCGGCCGCCCGGCACAGCTCGATGACGAACTGGTTCAGCTCGGGCGTCTGGCTGTCCTCGCCGAGCAGGAGCGGTTTGTCGGCGAGCGAGGCGACGGGCACGCCCTCCAGGCCGGCGAACGGATGGCTGTCATGGACCAGCACGCCGAGTGGATCTAGGCGGATCAGTTCCGAGGCGACCTCGGGCGGAGTCTGGGAGGCCCGGCCGATCCCGATGTCCAGGCGCCTGTCGGCCAGCCGCCGGTACTGCTCGGGAGTGCTGGCCTCGACCTGGTGGATCTTCAGATCCGGCAGGCGACTCTGGACCTCGCGCAGGATCTGCGGCATGGAGTCGAACCCGGCGTCGATGATCCCGACCCGGAGCGCGGGCGGGGACGAGGCGGCGGTCCGCGCGGCCTGGGTGGCTCGGGTCACGTGTTCGAGGATCTGGCGCGCCTCGGTGAGAAAGGCGGCCCCGGCCGGGGTGAGCTCGACATAGTGCGTGGTGCGGTTCAGCAGCCGCACGTCGAGCTCGCGTTCGAGCCGCTGGATCTGCTGGCTCAGCGCCGACTGCACGATGTGCTCGCGGGCCGCCGCCCGGCCGAAATGCAACTCTTCGGCCAAGGTCACGAAGTAGCGGAGCTGGCGCAACTCCACGCCGCCACCCCTTTCCCACACGGCGCCCCGATGCCTCTCACTGTACGGCGGGCGCCCGCCAGACGGGCGCGAAGACCACGGCCCTCGGGGTCAAGGGGGGACTTGAGCTGACTACACTCATCGAAGTTAGCTTAGTTTGGGTTATGGCCGTAATAGTGGTTTTGTCACACAAGAACAAGATCTTGCCCAAACTTGTTTGATTCTTCATACTATTGTCCTCCTTACGGTGGGGTCAGCTAAGGCACGGGGGCCTTGCCGACTGCGCCCTCCCATGGACGATTGGTCGAGCCATGTCCGCTCTGTGTTTGGTGTGCTACGAGACGTGGCCGGCGATGGACGAGACGCGATGCCCGGACTGTGGCTGGATCGTGGCTGATGGGAACGATCCAGATTCGGAGCAGCTTGATCGCGCCAGGCACCTCCGCGACGTGCGCGCCGCGATCCGGGCCGCGCGCAAGTCCGGCTGGCCCACCCCAGCGGATCTGAAGGCGTTCGGCCGTCTCCTCCGGGGCACCCTCAGCACCGAATCGCACGAGGCGCAGAAGGAACTGGACGCCGCCAACGCCGAGGCCGACCGGGTGCAACAGACGGACTGGCGAGCGTACGTCCGAGCGAGCGACGCGCTGGCCGAGGCCTTCACCTTGTTCGCGGACACCGCATCGACGCTCCGGCACCATCTGTTCCTCGTGCGCCTCACCCGGGACGGGATGGCCGCCCAGGAGTATGTCCTGAACCCTGGTACGGGCCGGCCGGAACCCTCGGGCGACGACACGCGGATTCCATGGCAGGCGCTGATCTCGGGCCTGTCGGTCACGTCGCAGATCCGGCTGTTCCAGCTGGCCGGGGGCGTGGGGGTGCGGCCACAGCACCTGTTCGTGGACGGGATCGGCAGCCCGACGCTGGCGAAGACGCTCCGCGGCGCGGTGCCCTGGGATCCGAATGGCGAGAGATGGACTCAGGTGGTCGTCCTCAACTTCGTGTCGGGCTGGCCGCTGATCGACCGGATCGCCCGCCTCCTGGAGAAGGACCTGGCCGCCACGATCTTCACGATCCCTCCCCAAGGCGTGTCCGAGCAGTGGGCAGCCGCGTCCCCTGTGTCACGGACCAGCTGAGCGAACACGCGGCATACGCGGACCGGTGTCCGGACAACCTGAACTGGCGAGACGAGCTGGCCAAGATCAAGGCCGATGATGTCACCTGCCTGGCCGTGACCTTCCCCCGGGAGCTCCCGCTGCACGAGTTCCAGGAGAAGTTCCAGCGCAGGCACGACGACCATATCTGGCAACAGATCGGCTCAGGAGGGGTCTTTTCCGCACCCGATTCGGATATTTCAAACAAGCTGCTCACCGCGCTGGGCATCCACCTGGACGCGCCGTTCCCCTTCGCGGTCTTCAGCCCGACCGAGCCCGGGGCCAACGGCGTGTCCAAGCGGAGAACCAGATGAGTCCTGACCGCAAGATCGGCCCGGCGGGCGCAGCGCGGAACCCGGCCCTCAAGATCGGCCTGATCGGCGCGCCGAACAGCGGGAAGCTCACGTTTCTCAGCGCCCTGACGACCGCGTTCGTGTCCCACGGAGCCCCCAAGGGCTGGGTGGTCAACCCCGAACGCGACGCGCTCGCGTTCGACGAATCCGCCAAGGAGATCCTGGCCCTCCAGAGCTTTCCCAGCCGGGCTGAGGTGGAGAACTCGGAAAAGCTCTGGCTGCGGTTCGGCTTCTCCTGGGAGAAGAAGGGCGAGCCGTCCCAGACGTTCGCCGTGGAGATTCTCAATCGACCTGGGCAGGCGTTCTCCAGAAGGTCTCCGGAGGGCAAGGCCGTAGCCGGGGAACTGGCGAGGTGCGATGGATACCTCCTGCTGATCGACCCGCTCCGGGAACGATGGCTCGGGGACAACTCCGACTACTTCAGTCACCTTCCGGCCAGGATCGTGGACAGCTCGACTGACATGACGATGAGCGAGCTCCGGAAGAGAGCCCTCGCCGTCTGCGTGAGCAAATACGACGACGCCCAGGTGTTCCCGCCCTCGCTGAGCGGGAACTATGGCACCCAGCGGACCACGGCGCCGAAGTTTCCGACGGTGGAGAGCGCGGACGCGAAAGGCTACTTCGCGTGGGCGTGCGCGTATTTCGCGGACCATTCCGCGCGTCCGGGGAACGACAGCGCCGAGCGTCTGCACCACCAGATCGAGAGGATGTTCGACCCCGATCTGACCGCGTACTTCGTGACGTCCTCGGTCGGCTTCCGGCGGAGCCCGAAGGGCTTCGACCTCAAGGAGTTCGTCAACGTTCAAGGGTCCAGGATCCTGAGCTCGGTCAACCCGATCAACGTGCTCGAACCGATCATCAGGCTCGCCGAGTTGTCGGGGCGGTTCTCGTGAGGCGGACCGTCACCAGCGTGCTGGGTTGCCTGATCATCCTGCTTGTCACGCTCCAGGGCAGCGCCGCGGCCGACGACGACCTGTCGCCGATCTACCACGCGCTCAAGCTGGACGATCGTGTCACCACTCATCTCGTCCTGGTGGACATCTCCGGCAGCGTCAATGATCGGTTCCCCTACATCCGGCAGCAGTTGATCGACCTGCTGCGCGAGAACCCCCGAGACAAGATCAGATTGATCCCGTTCGCGGAGCGGGTGCAGACGGGCATCCCCATCAATAGCGAGGCGGACCTCGACGATCTCCCCAAGGCGACCGGCCAGCACACCGATCTCGGGGTCGCGCTGGAATTCGCGATCAGCGAGCTGGAGCTGGGCCAGGCGACCGGCACCGTTCAGGACGCCTCGATCATGGTGCTGTCCGACCGGATTCACGAGCCGCCACCCGGCAGCCGTTACCCGAACAAGCGGACGGGGAGCTGGAAGGAGCTGAAGCGGCGGGCCGACCGGTTGCAGAAGCTGCTGCCGGGGACGAGCCTCTACATCGTCCCGATCACCAAGGGCATCCGGCTCGACCGGGAGCGGGGCAACACCATGGACTGGGTGTTCCCGACGAACGTGATTCACGATCCGGACGGCAGGGCCACCGATCTCCGGGCGGCCAAGGAAGAGAGGCTGCGGCAGGAGGCCACCCGCCTGCTCTGGCCCGACCGGGAGCTGACCCTGATCGGCAAGGTCATCGGGCCCGGCACCATCGACGCGATGAGGGGAACCGCGAGGGCCACCGTCGAATTCGTGTCACCGGCGGTCTGGACCCCCGTCCAGATTTCCACGATCCGGTCGGCCACTCCGGGTGTCATGGTGACACCGGTCGATCGCGGACCATGGGCGCTGGCGCCGTCGAAACGCTCGGTCAGCATCATGGTGGACGTCAGCTGGCGAACGCCGGGCCGGAGATTCCTCGACCACGACGCTCCGCTGCCCCTGAGAGTGAAGGTGGTCGCCGACGTAACGACTCCTTGGCGGCCCGGACTCGACAAGCTGAAGTTCAACGGCCCCGTCCCGCTCGCGGAAACGGGAGAGTTCCCCCTGTTCCGAGACGGCGGGATCCATGTCCCCGGCACCTGGCCGAGATGGCTCATCGTCGCGGGCGCGGTCCTGCTGATCGTGGCAGCGGCGCTGTTCGTCCGGTGGATCCGGAACCAGCGGAGAATGTCGGGATATCTGTGCCTGCTGGTCGCCTACGGTGGCGATGACGGGATCCGGCAAGAACGGCTCGGCCCGTACGAGCTGGCCCGGCACCGGGACCTGGACATCCACTTCGACCGGCCGACCCGCCAGGAACTCGGCCGCACCGCCACCGCGACAACAGAGAAGGCCCAGGCCAAAGTCTCCAGGACGCCGGGCCTGCGCCGCTCCCAGCGGGGACTGATCGTCACCTACTCCGCCGACGGATCCCCCGCGACGCCGCAGAGGGTTCCCTACAACGATCATTTCCTGATCCACGGCGTCGACTTCATCCACCACGACCACTCCCACGACACGGACGTCACCAGCTGCGACGCGCCCGTCGAGAGTGAGTCGCGATGACCACCGGGACCCCGCTCTGCGACCTCGTGGTGCAGCTCTGCGACGAGATCCTGTCGAGGCGGGCGGTCAGCGAGCCGCTGTTCGCCGAGGCCCAGGAGGTGGTCGCGCGGCTTACCACGTGCCACCGGCTCAGGATCGCGGTGGGCGGGCGCCAGCAGGACGGCAAGACCACCTTGGTCAACGCCCTGCTGCGCGCCCGGCTGGCGACGGGGGACGGGACCGAGGGAGCGCGGGTGGTGACCCGCTACTTTCCTTCGCACACCGACCAGGTGACCGTGCGGCTGCTGGACGGCTCCTCCCATGAGATCAGGCCAGGGCCCCGCGGCGGGTTGCCCCTGTCCCTCGAGTGGCCGGCCGACAAGATCAAGTACGTCGACGTCGGCTTCCCCGGGACCACCCCCTGCGATGGCATGCTCATCGACACTCCGGGACTCGACCGGCCAGACGGTAGCCGGAAGATCTCGCTGGACGCCTGCGCCGACGCCGACGCCCTGCTGTTCGTCGTCAACTTCGAGGGTCAGATCGACAGCGAGGCGTTGCGATGGTTACGCCGGGCCGCCCCCTTCGGTCTGGTCGGTGAGGTGGGCGCCATCGGCGTGGTCACCGGGATCCAGAACCTGGAGTCCCGGCCGGAGACGAATCCGTGGCCGTCGGCGCGGCTCCGGGCCAGCGTGTGCAGGCGGCAGCTGGGCGATCTGCTGCTCCGGGTGGTGCCCGTGCTGGATCTGCTCGCCCAGACCTCACTCGGCGCCGACTTCACCGAGTCGGACGCCCGGGCCCTCGCCAACCTGGCCGCCTTCGGGGACCGGAAGGCCGTCCTCGCCGCGCTGTACGACCACGACGAATTCCTCACCTGGGAGAGCGGTCCGCTCGACCGGGCCACCCGGCATCGCCTGCTCGACATGCTCGGCATCTACGGCATCCACCTCTGCCTGGACCGCGTCGGGGCCATGGCGAGCGCGCACACGGTACGCCAGGAGCTGCGCGCCGCGTCCGGGATCGACGAGCTCATCCGGGAGATGGAATCGGCCCTGCTCCCGCAGTCCGATCTGCTCCGTGCCTCGTCCGCGCTGAATCGCCTGCTCACCGCCGCTTCCCAACGGGAAAACGAGAACGGGGGGATGGACGAGATGTGGGTCTTCGAGGCGGCCCGCCGGATCGAGAACTCCCCCGACTTCGGGCGGGTACGGCTCCTGCGGGCGCTGCGCGAACTCCACGACGGCCGGTTCCACCTCAAGCAGGCGGACGCGGAGGCTCTGCGTGCGCTGGTCGAGGGGATGACGCCCGCCGAATGCCTCGGCGAGCCCAGGGGCACCCGGGGCGGCGCCCTGTCCGCGGCGGCCGAGCGCGAGACGATCCGGTGGCGCACGCTGGAGAACACCATGGTGCCGCCCATCCGCACCTATGCGCGGATCGCCTGGACCATCTGCCAGACCTTCATCGAGGGGCGGCCGACATGACCGGCGGGTGGGGCCTGGCCATCGATCTCGGGACGTGTTGCGTCACCGCGGCCACCCGGTACGACGGGGAGGTCGCGGTCCTGCCGCTCGACCCCGGGCGAGGCGATCACTCGATCGCGGCGCTGGTCCTGGTGGACGGCGACGAACTCGTCGTCGGGCGCGAGATCGTCGACCAGGTCACCCGATTCCCCGAGCGGATCATCCGCTCGCCCAGGCACCTGCTCTGGGCCGACACCGCGCTCTACGTCGAAGGCCGGTGGATCGACCCCGTCGACCCGGTCGCCGCGCTCCTCCGGGTGGTGCCGGCCGCCGCCCGGCACAGGTTCCCCGACCACGAACCGGACTCTACTTTCCTGACATATCCGGCTCGGTGGGATGAACCGGCGCAGCGGCGGCTCCGCGAGGCGGCTCATCGGGCCGGGCTCGGTGAGGTGGTCCTGCTGCCGGAGCCGATCGCCGCCGCCCGCTGGTACGCCACCAGGAAACCGAGCACCAGGGGCGCCGTGGTGGCCGTCTACGACCTGGGCGGCGGCAGCTTCGACACCGCGGCGTTACGCCGTACCGAGACGGGCTTCGAACTGGCCGGAGCGGCCGGTGGCCTGGACGAGGTCGGCGGTGAGGAGTTCGACCGGGCGCTGCTCCACGTGGTGCAGCGGCACGCCCGCCTCATCAACCCCGGCGCCGCGGCCAAAATCTGGGACGCGGCCGACCGCCCGGCCGTCATGACCCAGTATCGCTGGGCCGTGGAGGCGCGCGAGGCCAAGAAGACGCTGTCCCGCCGGAGCCCCTGCCTGGTGGGCGGGGAGCCCCCGTTCTCCCCCGGCATCCAGGTCACGCCCGACGAGTTCGAGGAGGCGATCGGCCTCGCGGTGCGCAGGACCGTGACCGAGCTGGGCCGGACCATCCGCGCCGCCGGACTCGTCATGGACGAGCTGGACGCCGTCTATCTGACCGGCGGGTCGAGCGCGATTCCGCTGGTCAGCCAGGCCATCGCCGGTCGGCTCCAGGACTGGGTGGCCGTGGAGATCGCGGCGGACCCGAAGCACGCGGTAGTGCTGGGCGCGCTCACCGACGTGCCGCCACCGGACGACGGCGCCCGGCCGGCCCGGCCCTGGCGGCAGCGGGTGGCCGGTCGGCCGACCGCGCCGGCGCTCTCCGGTTCGTCCCTCTTCACCGGCACCGACCAGGGCCGCCTGTACGCCTTCGACCGGGCCACCGGGGGACGCCGCTGGCAGACCTGCGGCTACGCGCCGATCACGGGAGCGGCCGCGACCGAAGAACTGGTCGTCATCGGGGACACCGACGGCCGGGTCAGCGCCTACTGCTCGGCCACCGGAGACCGGCGCTGGTGGCGCCAGCTGGACGGACCGCTCGCCACCGGGCCGCGCGTCCACGGCGAGCACGTCTATGTGGCGTTCGAGCAGTCCGGACTGCACTGCCTGGCCCTGGCCGACGGCGCCACCACCTGGCAGTGCCGGGCGGCCCAGGCGAAGGGATCGCCGCCTGCGGTGGCCGACGGGTTGGTCTTCCTCGGCGGCCGCAAGGGCGTGCTGCTCGCCGTCGCGGGGAGGCAGCCGGAGCGGCGGGTCCGGCTCTCCTCCGCTCCGGTCGCCGGCCCGATCGAGGTCACCGGCAGCATGATCTTCGCCGTCACCGAGGACGGCCAGCTCCACGCCGTGCCCCGGCACGGTCCCGGTGGGGTCAGGTGGCAGCAGCCCGCGGGGGTCAGCCCGGGCACCGGCCCGCGTTACCACCGAGGTCGCGTCTACGCCGCCACCGGCGACGGGCGGATCGCCGTGTTCGACGCCGAGAACGGCCGTCCTGAGCCGATGCTCCGGGCGGGTGCCCCGGTGACCGCCCTGGTTCCGCACGGGGACGCGCTCTACGTGGCTGCCGGCTCCGCGCTCTCCGTGGCGAGCGTCGCGGACGGGACGGTCCGGCGCGTCCACGGCATCGACTGGCCGGTCGAGGCGGCCCCGGTGTTCGCCGACGGCTTCGTCTTCCTGTGCGGCACCGGCGGCCAGGTCGCCGCCGTACGGCTCGAATCAGCGAGGAGTGGTGACGATGACCGATGAGATGCGGTTCCTGGAAGACGTCCGGGACGTCCTGCGCGATCAGGGCAATCCGCTTCCCGCGGACGCGGTCGGCCGGCTGATCGAACGGGTCACGGCCGAGACCGCGACCGTGGTCGTGGTGGGCGAGCAGAAACGGGGGAAGAGCTCGCTCATCAACGCGCTGATCGAGCGGGACGCGCTGCTCCCGGTGGAAACCGAGATCGCCACCAGCGTGCACCTGGCCGTGCAGTACCGAGCCCAGGCCGGGGCGGTCGTCTTCGACGACGAACATCCCGGCGGACGTGAGATCGGCCTTGCCGAGATACGCGAGTTCGCCGCCCTGGACCCGGAGACGCAGAAGCCGATCCGGTCGGGGGTCCGGTGCGTCGACGTGTTCCTGCCGTCCCGGCTGCTGAGGGAAGGGCTCACGCTGGTGGACACGCCCGGTGTCGGCGGTCTGGTGGCGGGTCACACCTCGATCACCCTGGCCACCCTGGCCAGAGCGGACATCCTGCTGTTCGTGGTCGACGCGTCCCGGGCGATGACCGAATCCGAGCTGCAGTTCCTGACCCGTGCGGCGGAGCGCATCCCGCAGGTCGTCTTCGCGCTTACCAAGATCGACCTGTTCAAGGACTCGGCGACCGTCAAGCAGGAGAATCAGGCCCGGATCCGGGCGTACGCGCCGCGCTTCGCGTCCGCGTCCTGGTTTTCGGTCAGCAGCAGGCGCCGGCAGGACGCCATCGCGGCGGCGGCCGCCGGTGCCGCCGAACTGGCCCGGCACCGGTACACCACCAGCGGTTTCGGCCAGCTGGAGGAGGCGCTCCTGGCGACCGTGGCCGAACGGGCCAGGGAGGTCAGGCGCGAGGCGGTGGAGCAGGCCAGGATCCTGATCTCCGGGGCGATCACCGACGTCACCAATCACCTGCGCGCCTACCAGGAAGACCAGTCGCTCGTCGGCGACCTGGAACGGCAGCGCGACCGGCTGAAGCACGTGGTCTGGCGGGCCGAGCTGGAGCGCGCGCACCGGGAGGAGGCCGTCGGCCTCCTGGACCGGATGACGGCCCGCCTGAACCAGGTACGGCAGGCGATGGAAGAACTGATCGGCCGGGGCGGTCCCGACCTGCGCACCGCGATCAAGACCCACCTGGACACGGCGACCCAGGGCCTGCTCATCGAGCTCGAAGACGACCTGGTGGCGCGGCTGGCCGCGATCGCGGGGCGGACCACCGGCGGGGTCATGGCCGACGTGGGGGACCTGCCGCTCGGCGAACTCGTGCTGCCGAAGGTGAGCCACGTTCCGATGGTCGTCACCGAACCGCCGCCGGGACTTATGGGCATTCTGTCCCGGACGCGCAAGTTCGCCGATCTGGGGTCGATGGCCGTCACGGTGGCCGCGTTCCTCAATCCCCTGGTCGCGTCCATCGTCGGCGTCGCGATGCTCGCGTTCATGGAGCGGCTGGGCAAGCACGAGCAGAACCGGCAGCTCGCCCAGGTGGACGCCCGCCGCTATCTGGATCGCCGCCTCGATGTCCTGAACCAGCAATTCGGTCAATTCATAAAGGAGGCGATCATTGCCAGCGAGAATGGCCTGATAACCCATATGGAGGAGAGCCTGGGCCAGGCCGATTCGCAGCTGACCGAATTAATCAGGGAGCGGGGGGACGCCGGCCGGATGACCGAGCAAACCCTGCTGGGCAAGCGGCAGGAAGCCGAAAAGCGGCTGGCCGAACTGAACGCGCTCCGCGCGCGCGGCGATTCTCTGGCCGACGAATGATCAGATTTCTGGGTGCAATGGAACCGTTCTTCACCGCCGGACGTTGGCTGGTCAACATCGGCGGAAATTTCCGTGCGAGCATCGGAAACGCACCGCCGGTCTCCACGCGAAGGGGCAACGCGGATATGGTCGTGAGTTCTGTTTCCCGTCGGCTCGCCATGCTCATGTCCCTCGGCGTCGTGTTCATGACGGCAGTGCCGGCCGAGGCCGTGCCCATTCCGCCCATCGAGGTGCAGCCGATCGACGTGGTCATCCTGGTCGACGAGTCCGGCAGCCTGTCCGCGAGCGCCGTGAGCCAGGAGCGCGCGGCCGCCTCGCTGCTGGCCGTGGGTGAGTTCTCGTCCAAGTCCCGGGTCGAGGTGGTCGGCTTCGGCAGCAAGAACACCCCCGACCAGGACGCGCTGGACACGGTCTGCCCGCTCACCCCGCTGGGCAGCCGGGAGGACCGCGAGGCCATCCTGAAGTGCGTCCAGGAGCTGCATCCCCGGACTGCGGCGGAGGGCAACGACACCGACCACGCGGCGGCGCTCGGACGTGCGCTCGCCACCCTGCGCGACTCCGATGACGACCAGCGCCAGAAGATCGTCTTCCTGCTCACCGACGGCATCCTGGACGTCCAGCGCAGCCTGAACTACGGCGACAGCCCCGCGGTACGGCAGGCCGCCGCGGAAGACTACATCCAGGCCCACCTGACCGAGGCCACCAAGCTCGGCATCCAGGTGTGGCCGCTGGGGTTCGGCAAGGCCGACCCGGCGCAGCTGCGCGGCTTCGCGGTCGGCAAGCCGTGCAACAACATGGGCGACTCCAAGCCCAGGGCACAGCTGATCAAGGACGAGCGCGAGGTCTTCGCGGCCATGGTCCGGGCCTACGCCGCCGCCAGGTGCGCGGGCTCGGAGGTGGCCGAATCGCAGACCGTGCCCAGCGGCGGCTCCCGGGAATACCAGCTGCGCATCCCCGTCATCGCCACCGACGCCTCGATCACCGTCTCCAAGCGCAACCCGCGCTTCAAGGTCACCTACATCGACCCCAACGGCAAGACCGTCCCCAAGTCCGGCGAGTTCGACGGCTCGACCTTCCAGGTCAACGGCGAGGACACCCCGGTGGAGGGCCTGCAGATCCGGCTGCCCCGCCCGGGCACCTGGAAGGTCAGAGTGGAGGCCGCCCAGGACGCCAAGCCCGAGGAAGTGGTGGCGGCCGTGACCTGGCAGGGCGCCGTGCACTCCTCCATCACGCTGGACTCGCCTAACCCCGACCCGGGCAAGGAGGTCGTGGTCCGGTCCCGGTTGCAGACCAGGAAGGGCGTGGTCGTCGCCGACGACGACCTGTCCGCGCTCAGGTTCAGCGTGGACATGACCGGCGACGGGGTGCCGGGCACCGTGCACGCGGAGCTGAACGACTTGGGCGCCGGGCCCGACCGCAAGGCCGGGGACGGCGAGTTCGCGGGCGCGCTGACCATCCCGCCGGGAGCCTCGGGCGGGCTCGAATTCGTCGGGATCGTGGACGCCACCGGGGTGCAGGGCGACCGCATTCCGTACCAGACGACGGTCGCGAAGCCCGGCGAGCTGGTCAGGACCGTGGTCGACATCCCGCAGCAGACCATCGCCCCCGGCGACGCCGCCACCGGCACGGTGACCGTCAGCAACGAGACCGGGAAGCCGATCAGCGCCACGCTCGTCCTGGAGGAGTTGCGGGAGGGCGACCACATCGAGGTGGTGGACCCCGACGTGCGGCTGGCGGTCGGCCAGTCCTCCACCGATGTGACGCTGACGCTGGCCGCCGACTCGGCCGAGGGCGACGTGCCCGGGATGCTGATCCTGCGCGACGCCGCCGATCCCGCCAAGGTGTACGGCCAGGGCTTCCTCAAGCTGCGGGTGGCCCAGCCGCCCTCGCCGGTGCCGTGGATCCTGGCCGCGCTTACGCTGCTCGGCGTGATCACGGTGACCTACCTGACCAGCCGGATCCGGGCGGCCCGGGTGCGCGGCGACGTCCAGGACCTCACTCTGGTGCTCTACCAGGGCGACCGGGAGATGGGCCCCTGGCGGGCGCCGATCGGCCGCAACCGCAGGCTGACGTTCGTCATCCGGGACACCCACACCGACCACCCCTACCTGGACCGCCCGAACCAGGGCGACCTCACCTACGAGGTGGTCCGGGCGGGCCGCGGCGCGGGTCTGGTCCTGCGCGGTCCCGGCGGCGAGCAGTACCCGGTCCGGCCGGGGGTTCCGCAGGCGGTCGGGGACGGGGTGGCGATCGCCGTACGGGACGGCAGGCTCGACCGGCGGCCCGAGCCGGCCCCCGGCGCCTACGGATCCGACCCGTTCGACCAGCCCAGCCATTACTCCAACGACCCCCTGATGTGATGCGGGCTTCGGTGCAGAAAGCGAGCCGTGGATGAGGATCTATCAGCCGATGTTGTTCGTCGGGTTGGGCGGCACCGGCTGCCTGATCGGAGCCGAACTGGAACGCCGGCTCCGGGACGAGCTGTGCGGCCCGGACGGGCGGGAGCTGCTGGACCGCATGCCGGGCCAGAACTTCTTGCCCTACCAGCTGCCGTCGTGCATGCAGTTCGTGTACGCCGACCTGAACGAGGCCGAACTGCTGCGCCTGAAGACCAGGGCGGTGCCCGGCTCCGATCATGTGGCGGCCGGGATGCGCACCAGGAACCTGGTGCCGGACCTGGTGCCGCGGTTCGACACCTACCCGGAGGTGGCGCGCAGCCTGCGCACCAACATCCAGCCGCTGGTGACCGACTGGCTGCCGCCCTCCAGCGGCGAGCCCCGGGTGGCGCCGCTGGTGCGCGGTGCCGGGCAGCTGCCCACGGTCGGCCGGGCGGCCCTGTTCGAGACGCTCCGGCACGGCGTGCGGCCCGCCATGCTGCCGGTGGCCAACGCGGTCGGCGGCATCAGCACCTCCGGCGGCGAGCTGGCCCAGCTGGGCGGCAGGCTGAGCTCCTCCTGCGACGTGTTCATCGCGTTCTCGGTGGCGGGCGGCACCGGCAGCGGGATCTTCTACGACTACCTGCATCTGGTCGGGCACGCGCTGGAGCAGGCCGGCCTGCGGGCGCAGATCTACCCGCTGGTCCTGCTGCCGTCCGCCTTCGACGAGGGTCTCGGCGGCGGGCGGCGGGCCACCCTGAACGCGGGCCGCGCGCTGCTCGACCTGTTCCGGCTGGTCGACGACCAGAACGGGCACGCGGCGGGCACCGAGCTGAGCAACGTCGGGATCACCGGCGACCTGTTCGTCCGCTACCCGGTCGAGGGGGAGATCCGGCTGCGCGCCTCGACCGTGCAGACCGCGTTCCTGTTCGGCCGCACCTCGGGCGTGGACCGGGAGGACCTGCACCGCTCGATCGTGTCGCTGGTCATGTCGCTGGTCGGCACCGACATCGACCAGGGCGAGGAGGAGGGCGCGCGGGTCTTCGACCGGGTCTACCAGTCCTTCGCCGACGACTTCATCAACCGGGGCGTGGAACGCGAGACCATCGCGGTGTCCGGGATCGGCAACCGGGGGGTCTCCACCAGCCTGGTCGCGTCCATGACCGTGCCGGTGGACGACCTGGCCGACCTGGTCGCCTCGCGCATCCTGGCCCGGGCCGTCGCCGAGCTGGCGGCGCCGCCGCCCGGCCGGGCCGAGAACAACCGGGACGCGGTGGAGCGCATGTTCGGCGCGACCAATCTCGACCCGCTGCGCACCCGGGCGCCGCTGACGTTCACCGAACTCCAGGCGACCGACGGGGCCAACGCCATCTACCGCATGCTGGCCACCCGGATGCGCGGCATGGAGGACAACCTCAAGGCGCTGGAGGCCAGCCTGCGCACGGTGGTGCCGCAGATGGTGCAGGACTTCGACCCCCGGCGCGGGGTCGAGCAGATGCTCGGCGACTACGACCCGCTCCGGCTGCGCCGGATCTTGAACGGCCACCCCAACCTGATCGAGGAGGTCGACAAGCTGGGCTTCCGCGGCCTGCTCGAACTGCGGCGCAGCGAGCCGCCCGCGCCCGCGGGGCTGGCCACCCAGCCGTCGCTGCCCCAGCTGCGGGACCGGCTGCTCGGGGTGCGGAAGGCGCGCTGGGGCGACCCGGTGGTGCAGCGGGTGATCCAGGAGCAGGACGCCTGGTACCACTGGCGGGCCAGGGCGATCTGGCACTCCGCGTGGGGGGACCAGACCGCGCGGTGGGAGCACAAGCTGAGCCGTACCAACCGGGACCTGACCGATCTCACCGACGAGCTGATCGGCCACGCCCAGGAGGACGACGCGCGGTTCGCCCGCCGGGCCCGTGACCTCTACCGGGCCAGGGTCGGCGTCACCTACCTGCTGCCGCCGCGCGGGGAGGACCTGGAAAGCTTCTACGAGCAGGTACGGAACCGGGCGATCAGCCACTATGTCGGGCGGGGCAGGCTGCGCCCGAACGCCGGCGAGGCCGACCTGCTCAACGAGATCATCGACACCGACGGCTGGCGCCGGGTGTTCCAGATCAGTACGGAAGACGGCCCCGCCTACGCCAAGGCACACCTGCGGGACCGGCTCAAGCAGGAGGTCAAGCGGCTGTTCCGGCATCGCGAGCACGGCGAGCGGCCGCTGCTGCCGCCGATGGCCGACCTGGTCGCCCAGGCGGCGGGCAAGGACGGCGCGCTGGTGGAGGAGGAGGACCTGCTCCAGTTCCGGCAGAAACTGGCCGCGCTGGTGCCGAGCGGATTCTCGCCGCAGGGCACCGGGGAGATGAAGGTGCTGATCTCCTACCCCGCCGCGGCCCGGGACGCGGGCGTCGAGAACTACCTGCGCGGCACCATCAACCTGCCCAAGCACGGGCCCGCCCCCGAGTTCCGGTCGCTGGACGCCGACGCCATCGTGGTGGTGCAGTTCCGGACCTCGATGGGCGTGACCGAGGTGCCGGAGCTGCGGGAGGTGCTGCACTTCTGGGGCCAGGCCCTCCGCAACGAGCAGGATCAGGACTTCCTGCGCTGGCGGCAGCGGCTCGGCTACGACTTCGGCTACCTGATGACCACGCACGAACACCGGGTCCGGATCCTGCAGCGGTTCCTGATCGCGATGTGGAACGGCCAGGTCCAGATCGAGGACGGCGGGCCCGACTCCCCGGAGCGGATCAGGATCGCGCTCGACCAGGGGGCCGACGCCATGGCGATGACCCTGGCGCTGACCACGTACGCGGGGGCGTCCTCGTGGGGGAGCCTGGTCCGGGCGTACGAGGAGTGGACGCTCAGCGACGACGAGTCGATCCGGCGGGACTTCGCGGCCCGGCTGATGCGGCTGCTCCCGATCGGCCTGGAGGCCACGCCGATCCCGCCCGATCCGATGTTCGAGCATTTCATCCGGGTCGCCGAGGAGCAGCTCAAACTGCTGGAGATCCGGATGCCCACCCTCTCGGAGGCGGGCCGCCGCCAGGCGGAACGGCTGGCCGAGCTGTGGGGCGGCACGCTGCGGGACGCGCTGCGCCTGCCGTTCACCGGGGTGTCCAACCCCGTGCACAACAACCTGGAGGATCTCGCCGAGGTGGTCAACCGGTGGCTGTGACAGACGGGCTCGAACCGGATGTCCTGGTCCTGGACATCCGGGACCGCGACGTCGGCGACGAGGGCTGGTCGGCGCTGGGCCGGGTCGCCGACCGCGGCCGGGTGCTGGTCGTGGACCGGGTCGAATCGCTGGCCGCCCGGCAGATCTTCTACGAGGACATCCTCGGCACCCGGGCGGTGCAGGCGGTGCTGTGCATCGCGGTCGGGTCGCCGCGCCGTGGCTCGGACGCGCTGCTGACCATCTCGCCCGCCATGGCCACCTCAGAAGTCACCGCCACGCTCTGGGTGGGCGACGGGACGAGCGTCGAATGGGACATGGATCGGGGCCGGGCGTTCCCGCCCGCGGAGGATCCGGACCGGACGCTGGCCTCCCTGACGGACGTGCTCAGCCTGCCCGAGGTCTTCGACGCCGTGGTGGCCCGGATGCGGGACATCCCCAACCGGCTGGCGTCGGCCGGGATCACGATGACGTCCGGCAGCTTCGGCGACGAACTGCTCGCCGACGCGCTCGCCGGCGGCCTCGACCGGCTCACCGGCGGTGCCGAAGTGTCGCGGATGACCCAGAGCGGGGCCGCCGACCTGGCCGCCGCCGACCGCTCGCCCACCCGGATCCTGCGGCTGCTCCTCAACGACAACCCCGTGGACGTGGCGGATCCGCTGGTGCCGAGGGAGCGCATGAGCACCCTGCGCGACCAGGCCAAACACCGCGCGGAAGAGGTCAGCCAGCTGGCCGCGGAGCTGGAGACGGTCGGCGCGCTCACCGGCAATCCGCGGCCCGGCGCCACCGCCGTGAGCCGGGTCCACGCGTCCGGGTCCGCGCTGCGGGCCTTACGGCAGACCGCCGACACGCTGTTCGAGGAGGCGGACGGCTTCGACGGGACCGATCACTCGATAAAGGATCGGCTGGCCAGGGAAGGTGTCCGGACTGACCTGGCCATCGGTCCCGGCAGCCCCTCAGACGCCCTGCGGGTGACCATCAAGGCCGAGTTCACCCGCAGGGTCTCCCTGCAGACCCTGGCCGTGCGCCTGCGCGCCTACGCCGCGCAGGTCGCACCCGGGGGGAGCGGGGCCTTCCGCGATCACCTGCACCGCGCCTGCCCGGACGCGCTGCTCGACGATCTCGACCGCCCCCGGCCGTTCCCGCTGGACGCCATGCGGAGCACGCTGCTGGTCGGCGCGCTGGCCTTCGGCGCGGTGCTCGGCATCGCGGTGGGGCCGCTGGCCGGGACCCCGCTGGCCTCCGGGGTCCGGCTGGCCGGGGTCGGCCTGATCGCGGCGATGGTCTGGGTGCTCGGCGTGACGCTGCTGATGGCGCGCGTGCCGGAACCGGAGGGCGAGCACGGCTGGCGGGACCTGCCGGCCGGCCAGCTGTTCCTGCACGGCGCCCTCATGCTGGCGGGGGTGGCCGCCGGCCACTTCATCTGGTGGCTGCCGTTCGCGGACGGCCAGCTCGGGCCGCCGATCGAGATCACCCTGGTGGTGGTGCTCACCGTGCTGGTCGCCATGGGCTTCGTGCTGTACGCGTCGTGGCGGCGGATGGTCGACCAGTGGTGCCGGAGCCTGCCGGGACCGGCCGCCGAGGACGCCGCCGCCCGGCTGGCCGAGGTGGTCCGGCGGGTGGCGGTCCGGGAATGGGCGCTGGCCGAACGCCGCCGGGACGCGGCCGACGCGGCGAAGACGTACGCCTCGGTGCTGCAGGATCTGACGCTCGCGCTGCACCGGGGCGTGGCCGAGCACCGCACGAAGCTCCTGGACCGGAGCGGCCCGCTCGGCCCGGTGCGCAAGGGCTTCGTCGGCTCGCCCGAGTACGGCGCCGAGTTCGCCCAGCTGGTCGCCGACGACCTGGTCGACCTGGCCGCGCACATCCTCGACCCGCTCTGGAACCACCTGTACGGCACCGCCCTGCGCGAGGTGACCTGGCGGATCGAGGACAGCGCCCAGCGCGGGCTCACCGAATACTGGGACCACCTGCGCCGGCGCGGCGTGCACGAACGCCCGTCGTTCGGCACCGACAACGTGCGCCGCACCGAACTGGCCGAGACCGTCTGGCGGCGCTCGTCCGGCGTCGCGGAACTGGTCAGGATGCCGGTCGGGGGGCGGATGATCCAGCTGTGCGACCAGGACGACCTGCACCTGCTCCAGTCCACGTCGGGCGGGCAGGCCGTGCGGTTCGTGCCCCGGGTGGCGCAGCCGCCGGTGGGCGGGCGCGACGGTTACGGCGACGGCGGCGCGCACTTCCCCAGCGACGTGGTGTGGACGGCGGCCAGCCAGTTCGCCGGGGTGGTCCGGCTGGTGCCGCTGCGCACCGGCATCGTGTCGGCGCACTGGACGATGGGCGCGCAGACGGGTCCGGGCGGTGGCAGTGGCTGATCAATTCGGCACTCAGCTCGATTACACCGACGCCGAGGGCACGCAGCGCCAAGGAAAGATCATCCATCAGGGTCCCGGCCGGACCAAGCCGGGATCCGAGCTGGTCATCAGCGAGATCCAGGTCGAGGTCGACGGCGTCACCGGCTGGCTGGTCAAGAAGTCGCTGCACCAGGCCGCGGCCAAGCACGACCCGCAGCTCTACGCCCGGATGGAGAACGAGGTCAGGACCGGCCTGATGCTCCGGCGCCGCTTCGGCGGCCCCGCCTACCCGGCCGAACTCGCCCGCCTGGCCGGTTACGACGTGGACTGCGAGGAACCTTTCGTCCTGTACGAGCGACTCCACGGCAGTGGCTTCGCCGCGGACGTCGCCGGCCGGCTGCTCCTGGAGGAGCAGAAGCAGTTCCAGATCACCCTGCTCCGCGGGGTGCGCATCCTCGAACAGGTCGGGATCGTGCACCGGGGCATCACGCCGTACAGCGTGTGGTGGGACGGCCATGTGGCCCAGCTGACCGATTTCGAGCTGGCGATCAAGGCGCAGCGCTGGCGGACCTCCGTCGGCGAACGGCCGTGGGCCTCGCTCCAGCAGCGGCGCGGAGTCGGCGGCACCTGCGCCCGCGACGACGTCTGGAGCGCCGGAATGGTGATTTACCACGTGGCGGCGGGCACCCGGTCCACCGCCGCGCTCAACGGGCCGGTGTCGCTGAACGCCGTGGAGCCCAGAACCCGGGAGCTCCTGGCCGGGGTGTTCGCCGACAAGGCGAAGAACCGCCCGCATCCGCTCGACCTGCTCAACCGGCTGCGCGAGACCGACCCGATCGCGCCGCCGGAAGAGGCCGCCGACGGGGCGTTCGAGCGCGGCGGCCTTCGCTACGACGAGATGATGCGGCAGAAATGGGGGTCCACCTGGCGCCGCCCGCCGGTGGCCAGGGACCCGATGGTCGAGGACGACGACGAGGACGAGGTTTCCCCGGCTCCTGCTGCACCGCCGCCGGAATATCACGCCCCGCCGCCCGCGCCGGTGGTGCGCGCGGGAGGTGGCGGAATGGTGCTCGCCGTGGTCGCCGCCATCGTGGTGCTCGCGATCGCGCTGTGGTTGATCGGAGGGATGCTGTGAGCGAGAAACCCGCCCCCATTCGCTGTCCCGTCTGCCTGGATTCCTTCCCCTGGAACACCGACGGCGCGGACCTGTACGAGCTGGACAGCGAAACCCTGCAGTATCGCCTGATCAACATGGCCAACCTGCGCGACCCGCACAAACGCGACTACCGCCTCCGCTCGGCCTTCATCCGCTGCCCCAACCCCTCCCAGGACACCGGAACGCACTACCTCCCGGTCCTCTACGGCCGGTACGGGCGTCCCCTGGTCATCGGCTTCGTGGGCGCCAGCCGGACCGGCAAGACCCATCTGCTCGCGGCGATGATCGGCGAGATAGAAGCCGGGAACCTGCAACGCTACGGTCTGTCCGCGGTTCCCCTCGATCAGATCCGGCACCGGGAATTCCTGCGCGACAAAGTGCACCCGCTCTATGGCGGCGAGCAACTGGCCTTCACCGCGCCGAGCCCCCTGCCCGAATTCGTGGAGGCCATGGTCTTCAGCAGGACCGGGGAAACCGGAGGTCATCCGGTGGCTTTCTTCGACCTTTCCGGTGACCAACTCGTCCAAGTCGGGCGCAGCGAACGTTTCCTCGCGGCCGCCGATGCGCTGATCTTCGTGGTCGACCCCGAGAAGTCGCTCCGGCTGCCCGGGTTCGCCACCAAGCCCAGCGACCTCGGCGACCTCACCTTCGGCAACGTGCTCGACCAGCTCTTCCGGCGGGACGCCATCCTGGACATCCCCGCCGTGATCGTGGTGAGCAAGAGCGACATCCTGCGATTCATGCACCCCGTCGATCGATGGCTGGCGCAGACCAATCCCGGGGGAGCGCTGGACGCCGAGCTCCTCCGGATGGAGAGCAGGGACGTCTACGCGTTCCTGCACCAGCACGGCGCGCAAGGCTGGCTGCTGCCGACCGCCCGCTGCCGCCGCTGCACGCTGCACTTCGCGTCTGCCACCGGCGGTCGGCAGACCAACGGCCGCTATTTGCGACAGGTACGGCCCCAGCGGGTGCTGGAGCCCCTGGTGGCGGTGCTTGCCATGACCGGCGTCATCACCGGGCCGGAAGCCGAGGCGGTGGGACGGTGAACACGAGTATGGAGGTCCACTGGCTGGTCTTCTCCTGGGACGAGGACCAGGACGGGCTGGCGCTCCGGCGATCGTCGCTCCCGGCCGACGAATGGGTGAGCTGGGGCCGGCGGCTGCTCAGCTACGCCGAACTCCAGCGCAAGCCCGACGCCACCGCCAGTTCGAGTGTCTGCCGGTTGGATGTAGACGGCCAGATCGTCGCCCTCCATCGGCATCCCACCGCCGAAGTCGATCCGCGCAAGCGCATCAGGACCTACGCCTACCTGAACAAGCAGACGGCGCTGGGCGCCCGCGACGTGCTCGGCCGGGGCGAGGACTGGCACATACGGGTACCCGGGAACCTGTCCTCCGGACCCCCGTTGCCCGCGGAGCTGCTGCCGAAGCTCACCGAAGAGCAGGCGAGTGCGTACACCGAGCGGGTCCGGGGGACGAACCGGGACGCGCTTCGCAAGCTCGTCACCGAGGTGCTGCGCAACATCGATTCCAGTTTCTCCTGCCGGATCGACGCCCGGATAGATCCCCGCCTGGTGATGTGGGGTCTCATGGACCTTCTCGACGGAGTCGTCGGAGTCGGTGATCCTCGCTACTGGACCTTCTCCACGGATGAAAGCGACGACCTCGGCCGCGATCTTCCGCGTTTCGTTTTCCTGGACCAGTGGAAGATCAGTTCGCTGGAATCCGCGCATAAACGCATCGACCTCACCAATATCACCAGATTTGCCGATGACTTGCACACGCAAGCGGCCAGCCATCTCGTCGAGGCGTACTGGGCCGGCGGCACCGAGGGCGTGGCCAAGCTTCGCAAGGCCGCGGGGGTCAAGGACACCGGCCGTGACGATCGCCGGGTCGCGGCGTTGCGCGCTTATGCCCAGAAGGTCACTGTTATCCCCACGACAGAGGAGACGACATCCCGTGACATGACGCCCAGGTCATGGGAGGAACCGTACGGGGTGGTCGAAGAACGGGCCCTGACGGTTGGGGGCGACATACTCGACTATGAGCCCCAGTTCACCGCCGAACAGTCGGAGCACGCCCAGGTGGACGTGCCGGTCAGCGAGGTCAGGGAGCAAGACCCGACGGTCGCGATCCGGCGTGACGACCCGCGGCATCGGATCTACGAGCCGGGCGAACCAGCGGATTCTCCGCACTCGCCCTATGCGGCAGGCGGCAAACTCCGTGAGGTGTTCGCTGAACCCCCTGCCTCGTTCAGGTGGGGACAGATCGGGGACAACCCTCCCTCCGAACCCACCACCCCGGCGCCGCACTCCCGATCCGGACGCCCGCCCGTCCCCGCCGCCAAGCGCGCGCCGGCGCCCGGCGGGAACGCGCCGCCCCCAATCCATGCCATCTCCAGCCTGGCCCAGGGTCTACTCCAGGTGAAAGACGCGAGGACGGTGGAGCAGTACGTGCATGCCATGGCGACATCGGCGCACCATGGGGTGGGCCATCGCCAGGACTTGCGGAACACCCTCATCGAACACAAGTGTTTCCACGACTTCTTCTCGAAGATCGATGGAGTAGATGTCGAAACCGAAATCGAAAAGCTCGTCGAATCGGCATTCTTGGCGGATGATTTCGTGTCCGACAAGTCGGCGGTCAAGAAGGCGGCCAGGATCGCCGCCATGACCGGCATGCCGGATGTCGTTATCGCATCCTTGGCGAAACTAACGGGACAGGCGGGATTCGATCACGCCCGGGTCTGGCTCGACCTCGTGGTGGAGATGAGATCCGAGCAGGCCCGGACGACCTTCTGGTCCAGGAGGAAGTCGCGGCAACAAGGCACGGCACAGACCCCCAAGACGTCCGGTGGCAACTCCCTGAGCCGTGAGGAGAAAACGCGATCAATCCTGGAAAGAGTCGTCCTTATCGCCTTCCTCTCTATCGCCTTTGTGCTTGCGATCGGCGTAGCCATCTTCTTACTCAAATGACAGGCAGGCGGCGGGCAGGAGAAACGTGCGCATGCCCTCGAAGTCATCGGGAAAGCCCATATCGATCTCATCAGGCCGAGACTCCATGAGCATCTTCGCCGCCTCCATATAGCCCGCCAGCACGTCCTCATCGGCCTGCCGGCGCGAGCGCGGATACCAGACGATTCCATCGGACCGGTATCGCAGATCGGAGAGGTGCAGCGGCGGCTCGGCCGCTCCGCGGCGGTGCCGCCACAGGCCCATACGGGGATCGAAGTGGTAATCGGCAAGCAACCGGTGGCCGTACGCGGCGAGCAGGTCGACGGCGTCGATGAGGTAGTCGCAGACGGTGTCGGAGATGAAGTAGTTGAAGTTCACGCGGACCCACCCGGGCCGGACGCCCTCACACCCCTGCTCGATCTTGTCTCGCAGCGCGTGGGACCGCGCCTGGTCGATGCCCAGCAGCCGGTGGCCGTACGGGCCCGCGCAGGAGCACCCACCGCGAGACTGGATGCCGAACACGTCGTTCAGCAGCGCGACGACGTAATTGTGGTGCAGGTAGAGCGAACCCGCCCGGACGCGGAGCGAGACGATCGACAGGCGCCGGGAACGATGGCTGCCGAGTATCTCGATGTTCGGGTTGTGCTGCCACCGGTCGAGCGCGCGGTGCCAGAACCGCTCCTCCCGCGCCTGGATCAGCTCGGTGCCCACGGCCTGCTTCAGGCGGAAGACCAGCCCCGCGCGGATGGACTCGACGATGGCCGGCGTGCCGCCCTCCTCCCGGGCGACCGGGTCATCCAGGTAACGATGCCCGGTCGGGTCCACGAAGGCGACGGTCCCGCCGCCGGGCGCCGTCGGCACCTGGTTGCGCACCAGCTCGCGCCGGACCACCAGGACGCCGGGGGTCTGCGGCCCGCCGATGAACTTGTGCGGCGACAGGAAGATCGCGTCCTTGTGATCCGGCCGCCCGGGCGCGGTGGCTTGCATGCGTATCGGCACGTACGGCCCTGCCGCGGCGTAATCCCAGAACGACAGGGCACCATGGGCGTGCAGCAACTCGGCGATCCGCTCGGTGTCGGACAGGATGCCGGTCACATTGGAGGCCGCCGAAAAGCTGCCGATGAGCAGCGGCCGATCGGCGTGCCGCAGGAGTTGCGCCTCGAGGTCGCCCAGGTCGATGTGCCCGTGGCAGTCCTCCTTGATGACGACGACCTCAGCGATGGACTCCCGCCAGGGCAACTCGTTGGAATGATGCTCGTAGGGTCCGATGAACACCACCGGCCGCGGCAGCGGAATGTACAGACCGGGAATGCGCAGTTCCAGGATGCCGATGAGCTTGTTGACCGCGGCGGTCGCGCCGGAACCACAGAAGATGACCAGGTCGTCGACCCCACCGCCCACCGCGTCGTGGATGATCTCGCGAGCCTCCTCACGCAACCGGGTCGTCTGCAGCCCCGTGGCCGAGCTTTCCGTGTGGGTGTTGGCGTAGCGAGGCAGCACCTGATCCCGGATGAAGTCCTCGATGAAGTCGAGAGACCTGCCCGAGGCGGTGTAGTCGGCGTAGGTGATGCGACGCGGACCATACGGACCGTCGAGCACCTCGTCGTCCCCCAGGATGCCGCGGCGAATCCGCTCCAGCAGCGGCGATGTCGTCGGCCCGTCCGAAAGCCGGTACAGAGCGCCGGACGGCTCACCGGGCGCGTGCCTGGCGATGACGCCCGTGGAACCCGGGTTCGGATCCTCGGTCATACCTGGAGTTTTCAGGACACCGCTTGACGCCCGTTTGCAGCTGGCTTATCCGGGGTTGTCAGGACTCTTCCGACTCGTCAGGCTCTTGGGGTTCCTGGGGCCATGAGTCGGGGTCGGAGACGTATGTGCCCTTGCGGGATTTGGTGTAGACCCAGCCCTGATCGCGCAGCACTTCGACCGCCTTGCGTACGGTTTTCGTGGTGACCTCGTAGCGTTGGGTGAGGTGGGCCTCGCTGGGGATCGGGCGGGTTGGCTGGTAGGTGCCTACCCTGATCTCCTTCGCGAGATCTGCGGCGATCTCTCGATACCTGCTGTCCGTCTGGACCTGTCTGGGCACGCTCGGCGGTCCGACGAACGTGCCGAGGCCCTTCTCGTTGTAGACGGTCCCGTCCTTGCGTAACTCCTTCAACACGCGGCGTGCTGTGTCCCGGGAGATGCCGAAGTCCCGCATGAGCGTTTTCTCGCTCGGCACGGGAGAACCCGCCGGTAACTCTCCGGCGGAGATTCGCTCGCGAATCTTCCTCTCCACCTGCTGATACAGCGGGGTAGATCCAGATCGGTCCAGCACGCTGGCACGCTAGGGCCACCCTCGCTTGCCCTTAGTATGCCATACCTCCCCGGGGATGAATGGATACAGGCATTGCACCTCTCCATACCTGCGGCTGGATGTATGCTCTGATCTGTCTGGCGATTAATGCTCAAATCGGCGAGGGCGGCACTAGAGTGGTGGTAGACCTCTACCCGAATGGCGGACCGCACTAGCGTGAAAACCGCCCGTAGAAACGCGGAAAGGCCTCCTGTCTGCCCGAGTTCACGGCCCGGCTGACAGGAGGCCTAACCGACCACCCCTTACGGGGTGTGCGATTCGATCAGAAACCAGATGATCCACAGGATCATCCGCCATATCGGGCGAATAGCCGGGACCTGGTGGCCCTCGGCCTTGCGCGACTCCTGATCGTCCTCAGATGCGCGGTCATCGACCATCGCAAGTGCCTCCCCGGATTCTTGCGTCTGCTCTTCAGACACAGTCGGTTGAGAGGTCGACACTTCGCGACGGTTAATCCCGCCGCCTACCACCTTAGGGCTTTCTTCTCTCCTGTCGGAGGGAAACCAAAAACGGCCCAATCGATCAATTGTTGGGCTACTAGCCCTATAAATAGAATTTGCAATGCACGCGATTGGACCAGGAATACTGGTGCGGCAGTGCGAGAAGGATCGCCGCTTATTGCGGGCCGAAGGTGATGGATCCGAACACGTCTCCGGATTGGATGACGGGTCCCTGGAATCTGGCGTCGCCGCCGATGTTGTTGGTGATGTCGTGGCTTGGGCCGATGACCTGGGCGGTCTGGCTCGCCCATGAGGTGAGTGCCTCGCTGAAGCCTGCGTCGGCGCGCGCCCGTTCGACCAGGAGGCCGGAGACGTCTGGCGCGGTTTCCGGGCTGGCGGCTTCCACCGCGGCCAGTTCGCGGGAGCCGTCGCCGAACCTGCGGCGCACGAGCGAGGCGAGCGAGGTCCACGCGTTCTTGCCGACCTCGCCCGCGACGCCACCGGCCACCGCGGAGATGAGTGCGGCGATGAGGGTCGGGTCCATGGCGTTGCCCCCTAGGTCCGGCGTCCCTCGGCAATTACCGCCAGCGGTGCAGGGGTTTGTCAACCGATCAGCGGAAAAACTAGGACCGTTTCCTCCTGCGGGCGTACACGATCAAAGTGATGATCAAGGCTGCCTCGGCGGTCAGGATCGCCGCCGCCGGGACCGGCCCGAGCCAGCCGCTCAACCGGGTGAACCAGAGCGTGAAAATCGTCCCGGCCAGCGCCGCGGCGAAAAGCGCCGAGCCCACCCCGTACGCGACGTACGTCCACAGGTCCCGCCGCCGATACCCCCGCACCTCGGCCATCCGGCGGCGGAGCAGGTGACCCCAGAACTTGTACGTCTCCACGCGCAGGTCCGCCAGTCCCAGCGCGTGGGTGAGCATGTAGTAGCCGTCCAGCCGGAGGAACGGGATGAAGTTCACCAGCGAGGCGAGGGAGGTGAACAGCACCATCGACCCGGCGAACGCCTTCGCCGTGCTCCCTTCGGGGGCCACCAGCCACAGCCCGGCGAACAGCACCGAGAGGGTGAGGCTGGCGAACACTCCGGCGAACGCGGTGAAGACCCGATGCCGGCGGGCCGGGAACAGCATCACGTCGTCGGCCCGGCAGTACGGGACGAACAGCGGGAACCGCCACATCACCCCGATCTCCGGCACGTTGCCACCGAACCGCTTGCAGGCCAGCCCGTGCGCGAACTCGTGCACGGCGTGGATCACCCACGAGACGGCCAGCACCAGTGCGATATACAGCGGCGCGCCGCGGTGCACCTGCATCTGCTCCCAGATCTCGCGCCATTGGCTGGCCACCAGAGCCCACACGCCGCAGGTGGCGACCAGCACCGGCACCACGAACCTGGGTGAGAACAGCAGCCCGGCCCGGGGCGCGAGCAGCCCGAGCAGGCGATCCGGGTTCACCAGCGGGAAACGTTTGAGCAGCAGCGTGCTGCGGGAGCGTTTGGTCTCCGCCGCCGCGGCCGCTCGCAGCCGCTCCAACTCAGCCAGATCGGCATCCGAAGTGTCGCCGAGCAGCCGGCGCCGATGCAGCAGCCCGAAGATCTGCTCCCAGCTCTGCGGGCCGAGCCGCTTGCCGAAGGCCGCGATGTACTCCGCGTTGATGTCGTCCAGGCTGTGCTCACCGTCCATCCGGGACAGCACGAAGTGCTCGCGCGGGCCCAGCTTGTAATACCACCCGGTGGCGTGGTCCTTGACGTGGTAGACGGCGGTGTCCCCGGCCCGCAGTCCTGGCCCGAACGCCACGTCCTGGCGTATCCGGGGTCGGGCCGACAGGTCGACGCCGGGCTGCGTCACGCCGCGCTCCCGTCCGCCTGGAGCGCGTTCAGCGTCCGGACGCCCAGGTAGGACAGATAGATCTCGTCCAGGATGCTGGCACCGAGCCGGTTGTTGGTCATGTGCACGTACGAGCCAAGCAGGGCGCGCAGCGCCGCATCGATGTCCAGGACCGCGGGTTCAGGGGAGTCCGGCCCGCCGCCGAAGGGCAGCCCGTCCGCGCCCAGCTTCCGCACCCGGTCGCGCAGCTCCTGGCAATGCGTGATCCACTCCCGCTCGAACGGGGTGACCCCCATGCCGTCCGGGTCTCGCACGGCGGTCATGATCCGGCTGAGCCGGTCGGCCAGCGCCGGCGCCATCCTGCCGTAGCTGCGTCCGTAGCGCCGCTCCCAGTCCTCTGTCCCATCGGCGTACTGGCCCTCCCAGCGGCTCCGGTACCGGTCCAGGAAGAGGGCGACCTCCTCGGGCCGTTCCAGGAACACCAGGCACATGGCCATGGAGAGCTGGAACGACAGCCCCATCAGCACCGACCTGACGTGCACGTTCGCGGTGGCCAGCAGGTTTAGCACCGCGTCGCTTGACTTCTCGAAGTGCCACTGGGACAGCTCCAGCCCGTCCGGCCCGCCGTACCGGTGGTATTCGGGCTCGTAGTTGATGTAGTGGCGGGAGTTGTTGGGCCGGTGGGGCATGCCGTCTTCCCCATAGGTTGCGTCCCAGTTCTCCTCGCCATACTCCGCGATGTACATGCGCTTGTAGAAGCCGCGTAACTCTTCCCGGTCGACCTCGTACAGCGCCGGGCGGCGGGCCAGGAAGGCGTCCACCGCGAGTTCCACCTCAGCGCGTACGGCGTCGGCGGCCACGCCGGGGGCCGGCCGCATCCGTAGCCGCACGTGCGGGCCCTCCAGCCAGTACTTGATGAAGAAGTAGCGCTCGATCAGCCGCTCCTCCCGCAGCCGCTGGACCAGCGGCGCCACGCACTCCACCAGCATCGGGTCGGCGTTGCTGCTGTAGAAGATGTGCAGGGAGATCCAATTCGGGTCGCGGGTCACCGGTTCTCCTTCACCACTGGATTCCTCCTCAGCCCGTCGAGCTCCATGGTGAGCTCGCTGACGTAGCGGACGGCCCCGTCGCGAGCCACCAGCTGGTTCTCGTCGGGCAGCATCTCGGTCATGACCAGGCGCTGGTCGGCCTGCCGGATCACCGAGTCCAGCAGGGACAGCGAGAAGTGGCTCTCGAAGTCGGTGTACAGCGGCTTGTAGTCGCCGAACCGCCGCCTGGTCGCGGGCTGGCCGGCATCCGCCTCCGCGTCCACCTTGACGTCCGCGACGTCGCCCGGTCCCCCGCCGTACGGGGTGACGAAGACCCGGGACGGCAGGCCGTTGTCCCGCTGCCAGCGCCGCCAGGCGAGAAACCACTCGTGGTCGGGCTGCCGGGGCAGCCGCAGCGGCAGGTACGACGGGTGCATCTTCCACAGCCGGCGCTGCACCACGATGTTGCCGAGGCGGATCCGCGGGTACCCGGCGATGGTGCGGTCCGGCACCGGCACCCGGGTGCCGGCCCACAGGTCGAGCGCCGACATGCCGGTGTAGGACATGTTCAGCAGCACCTGCTGAACCTCCGGCAGCGCCATCGGCATCAGGAAGCCGAGGTACACCGGGATGACCTCGACCCCGAGCCGCTTCGAGCGCAGCACCAGCCGGTCCTGCTCCAGGTCGTCGACCAGGAACAAGTCCTCCACCGGGAGCTGCGCCTCCGGCTCCCGCCGGCTGCGGTCCCCGGGGCAGACCAGCTCGTACGGCAGCACCGCGGAGTGCAGGTTGAGGTTGGTCTCGGTGTGGCCGCCCTGCAGCTCGGCGAAGACGGCGCCTTCGGGCTGCACCTCCAGCAGGGTCCGCCGCAGGGTGTTCTCCAGCGACCCGCCGGCGAACAGGTGGGTGAACCGGGAGAACAGCAGGGTGAGACCGCTGTAGACCCGGTTCACCACGGCCAGCGGGACCTCACCGGGTCCCCGGTCGGCCAGTTGCAGGAAGAACGACCAGGGTTCAAGCAGGCTGGGGGAGGCGGGGATGCGGGCGGCGGTCTCGGCCAGCAGGTCGTGCGGCAGCTCCAGTTCCGCCGCGCCGGGCGGCAGTGCGGCGTGCAGATCGCTGACCCGCTCGGCCAGGTATCTCTTGGCGTCGTCCAGCGCTTCGATCTCCGGCATCCGCAGCGGATTGAGCTGGGGGCGCAGCCGGTCAGTGGCCGGCGCGCCGCGCGAGCGCATCTGGGCCTTGCTGTAGCTGTCGAACAGGTCCCGCTGGAACTCGTGGGCGAAGGTGAGGAAGTCGTCGTAGCGGGCGCCGGTCCCGTACCGGGCGCGGAAGAACCCCTTGGTGATCAGCCGGCGTGCCAGCATGAGGTTGAACACGGGGAGCACCTGGGTCAGGTGTTCCAGGTCCGGTAGCAGCCGGTCGCGCCAGATGTCCTGGTCGGCCGTGGCTCGCCCGCGGCGCAGGCTGGCGTCCTCGTACACCAAGGTGCGCGGGATGCGCGGCGGTGACGGCGCGATCGACGCCTGTGCGTCCTGGAGCCGGTCGCGGATCTCGTCCAGCGCCGCCCGCCTTCCGTCCAGGTCCCGCTTCGGGTACGTCGCGACGGTCGCGGCGACACCGTCCAGCCGCTCGGCCAACTCGTTCGCCCACGGCCGGTCCAGCGCGGCCAGACCGGAGCGGTAGCTGGCGAACGGGTCCGGGTCGTGGATGTCCATCTGCAGTTGGGGCACGACCAGCAGCCCGACCCTGACCAGGTTCCGCAGGAACCGCTCCACCTCCTCGCGCGGACGCTCCGGCCCGGTGGCGATCCGGTCGGCGACCTCCCCGAGGCGGCACGGCCGCCCGTCACCGAGCAGCTCGAGCACCTCGCCGAGGAGCTGGCCGGTCGGCAGGAAGAAGAGCGATTCACGCACGGCGTCCATCACCGACGGCGTGTCATCGTCGTCGTTGCCGCCCCCCATGGCCATCGCTCGCCGCCGCAGGTAGCGGATCCGGTCGCCGGACAGCTTCCAGCCGGAGGTCGCCAGCACCGGCAGGTCCGCGGAGATGGCCTGGTCGGCGAGGAGCAGCGCGGAGAGCTGCGACAGGATGGTGACATTGAGCCGCACCTTGCTGTGCTGCTTCCCGCCGCCGAGATCGACCAGCAGCGCCTGGCCCACACCGGGCTCCATCCGGCCCAGGGTCACCGTGGTCAGGGTGCTGAACGGGCTGGTCTTCGCCGAGGCACGGTACAGGTACTCCAGCAGGGACCGCTCGATCCGGCGGGCGCGCTTGCCGAGCTGGCCGGGGCCGGCGTTGAGGTAGGTCGGCAGGTAGCGGTCCAGGGATGGGGAAGAGAGCAGGATGCCGGCGCGTAGGGTGGGATCCACCGCCAGCTCGCGCAGCGCCTGGCGGCTTTCCGCGACCTCCGCTTCGGCGAGACCGGCGCCGGACTCCAGCAGGTCGGCGTACCGGATCCGGTTCTCGCACCAGCTGTCGAGCTCCTGCCGGGCAGGCGCGTCGAGCACCCCCGCCGCCCGGTCCCTGGCCGCGGCGCCGGGAGCGCGCAGGTTGAACACGTCCCGCCGGATGTTGACCAGGTCACGGCGGAGCGCCTGATTCTCGCGGTGGCGGGCGACGGCGTGCCCGAGCGTGTCCGAGATGCGCTCGGCCCGCAGGCGCAGGTCCCGCTCGGCGTCCAGGATCCCCTCGGCCCACGCGCGGGCCCGCGGCGACCGGAGCGAGACGACCGCTTCGTACGGCAACCCTCCGACGCGGAGCAGGAATGCCGGTGGCAGGTGCCATTGAACGACGGAATCGGTGCCGGAGGCCTTCGCCTCGGTGATCGTCATGCGTCTTCTCCCGGGATGAGATCTGTTAGAGCCGGTAGTCCAGTTCGGCGGAGGCGGTACGCCCGCGGCCGAGCAGCACGAAGAGGAAGGTGCACTCGTCGGTCCCGGTGAGCTGGAACACGTCGTTGTACGTGATGTTGTCGAGGCCGAGCACGGCGCCGCAGTTCACCCCGGCGGCGGTGGCCGCCAGGTAGCCGGCTTGGACCACGCCGCCGGCCTCGGCGTTGAGGATCCGGTAGCCGCGCCGGCCGAACGCCTCCAGCGCGGCGTCCAGCCGGCCGGTGATGACCATCACCGCGCCCACCCGGTCCAGGTTGTAGTTGGTGAGGTAGTAGCCGCCTTGCAGGAAGGTCGGCAGGTGCTCAAGCACGGATTGGTCGATCTCGATCGGGTCGAGGGCGTGACGTTCGGGAACGTAGACGTACCCTCCGCTGGGCACCCCCGCCACCCGATGGGCCATGACGAACAGACGGGTCAGCGGGGCGTTCTGGAGTGGGGGGTCGGTGGCGGGGTGGGTGTCGGCGCGGTAGTGCCGGGCGGCGGCGGAGACACGCAGCACGGCGCCCAGCTCGGCGGCGGTCAGCGGTGGCTCCTCGGTGAAGTCGCCGAAGGCGGACCGCCGCGCGGCCAGCGCGTCGCCCAGGTCCATCCGGAGGTCCAGCGGCGGCAGCGGGATCTCCGCTGCCCCGGCCGGCGGGGGCGCCGGCACCGCGGCCGAACCGGCCGACTCGGGGTCGGGACGGGCCTCGGCGTCCACCAGGGCGGCCAGGTGCACCTCCTCCACCGTGGGGAAGCGGATCACGGTGCGCGACCGTTCGAATGCGGGCTTGGTCACCTTGGGCTCGCCGCCGTCCAGGGGGCCGACCCTCGCCCGGCCCGGCCCGGCGCCGGTCCAGGGCAGCGGGACGACGGCAAGCACACTCTCGCCCAGGGTGTTCAGGCCCAGCAGGTCGTTCAAGCGGCGGTCGGAGAACCACATGACGCGCTGCAGCGGCGCGCGGAGCGCCCGTGCGATCAGCTCCCAGGAGGTGAGCAGGGCGCCCACGTCTTGGGTGACGACGTGGTAGGTGAAGCTGTTGTACTTGTAGGCGTTCTTCCAGAACTTCACCGAGATCAGCAGGAACTGGTCGGTCTCGCAGGCGCTCGGGTGGTGCCCGGTCGCCGCCCGGACCCGCTCGCTCACGTCGCCGACGAGCAGCCGCTCCAGGGCATGGGCGCCGGTGACGTAATGGTAGACGCCGGGCAGCAGTGGACCGGCCGCGCCGGACACCCAGTAGATCTCCAGCGGGTAGAGCCCGCCGCCGGACGCGGTGCCACGACCCCAGATCGCGTGCTCGTAGCCTATCCGCATCAGCGTGTCCTGGTTCCAATTCGGTTCCAGGCGTCGGCACAGCGTGCCGTAGGACAGCCGGAGCAGCGTCGAGAGCGAGGCCAGCGACCAGGGGGCTTCGGTGTCCGGCAGGGTGGCGGTCGCGTCTAGCGGCCCAAGCGGCGGGTGGCCGTGCGGCAGCGGCAGGGTGATCACGTCGCCGTACGTCTTGATCTTGGACGGTGCGTCGTTCCAGTTCGGCTCGAACCTCGCCGGCTCCATCGGTTCGCGGCCGCGGCGGAAGCACGCCCAGGCATAGTCGCGGATGAGCGCGGTGTCACGGTTGACCATCGGTCCACCCCTTTAGGGACTCTTTAGGGAAATGGGTGCGGGCACAGGTGACGCCCGGTGGCGCCGAGACGGTCGGGGCCGTGTTGACCGCGCGCCAGGAAGGCGTCCAGCCGCGGGTGGTGCAGCACGCGCTGGCGGGCCCAGCCGAAGTCGATGGGCACCAGGCCGGGTGCGATCATGGCTGCCGTGCGCAGGCCGAGAGCGGCCTGCTCGGGGGAGGTCTGATCGACCACGATGACGTCGCTGCCGACACCCGCGATCAGGTCCACCAGGTACCGCACGTCATCGCTGAGGTTGTCGGTCACGGGCCGCTGGCGGATCCAGTCCGCGTGCAACTCGCCGAGCGAGCGCATCGACGCGTCCTTGAGGAAGAAGTCGCACTTGTCGGCCATCTCCGGCAGGCCGTAGAGCAGTGCGTGGTGGGAGAGCTCAGTCACCTTCCCGTAGTCGGCGGCCATAGCCCGCAGGTCGTCCGCCCGCTGCTCCACCCGGAGGTTGAAGCCGGGCACGTACGAGGCCGTCTCGGACACGGCGGCGCGTACCGCGTCCTCCGGGTCGAGGCCGGCGCCGGCGGCCACGCAGATGGCGCCGATACCGCCGTCCCTGCGGACCGCGACCGCGGTCACCGCAGGCACCGGCAGGTCCGTCCGCATGTCGAACAGCCGCATGTCGTAGCCCTGCAGCGAGACCCGGTCGATCATCAGCTGGACGGCCAGGCTGTCGCAGCTCGCCGGGTCGATCTCGGCCATCCTGGCCTTGCCGAACCAGGACAGCAGGAAAGCGTCGCGTTCGATCAGTTCGAGCAGGCCGTACAGGATCGCCTCTTCGAGGCTGCCGCCGCTGGCGCACCCGTTGGAGCACTCCTGGACGAACTGCCGCTCGTCCAGGCGCCGGTCGAGATAGTAGACGAGCTGCTCGGGGACGAGCAGCGAGCGCTTGTCCCGCAGCGAGTACCCCCATACCCAGTGCATCGGCCGGTCCGGGGAGAACGGCACGTAGTGCCGGTTGACCTGGTACTGGTCTGGGGCGTAGCCGAGGCCACTCGGGTCGAGCGCGTCGTGGGCAAGGTTGGCGTACGTGTCGTACACGGTGACTGCCTTGCCGCGGGACATGATCCCCGCGTGGCGTTCCAGGCCCTCGAGCACGGCGTATCGCTCGCTGGCCGCGAAACTCGACGCGTGACCGCTCCAGTAGGCCTCATGCAGCTGGTATTTGCTATGGATCGTGAAGCTGCCGGTCACGGGGGCGGTGGCCGTGCTGTAGAAGTCCCGGGCCGCCAGGCTGCCCAGCACCCCGCACACCGGGTTGACCAGCGCCGTCATCCGCAGGTCTAGCTCGCTCGCGGAGCGCAGCCTGGTCGCGTTGGGGTACGGCTTGATCTGCGGGGGCAGCTCCACGGTGGCGGCCTCGGGCAGATCGGGGGCGGGGGCGGAGCAGGCAGGACACATCGAGTCCGGCATCAGGGCCGCCCGGGTGATTTCGAGGCTGTCCAGCCGGACCTGGTACACGTGCGGAGTCTTCCCGCCCGGATCGCCCGCGGTGACCGAGGAGACCAGGTCGCAGATCAGATCGGCCGCGAACGGAGTGAGCTGTGGCAGCGGCCCGGTCACGTACGCCTGGCCGCCGTCCTCTAGGCCGCTGCGCTCCGCGATCGGGCGCAGCTCCTGCCAGCGTCGCTCCACGCACCGGGGGCAGGGCGAGGTGGCGCCGTCGGCGCCTGTCTTGCCGCAGAGCGGCCCCACCAGCGCCTTGCCGATGCCCAGCCAGACCGGTATCACCGGACCCTCGGCGGGTTCGGCCAGCTCGCCCGGCCCTAGTACGTTCCGCACTCCCAGGACGCCCAGGTGTACGGCGGGCGCCGACGGTGGTCGAGCGCGCAGCCGGTCGGCGAGGCGGGTCAGGCTCAAATCGAGCGGAGTTGAAGTCTTCTTGACGACTACGTTCATCGCCTCACGCTTTCTGGCCGGACGCCTGATCTGGTCGTCTCACTGATCGTTGGTGGCTATCGAAGGTCCTGCACGGCGTCAGCTGCAGCTGGTGCTGGTGCCGGTGCCGCTGGTGCTGGTGCTGGTGCCGCTGGTGCTGGTCCAGCAGCTGCCCGACGTGCTGCAGAACGTGCCGTCCATCAGGGCGACTTCGGCGCTGGCCAGCGAGGATCCCGCGTCCGCGATCTCCTCGATCTCGAAGGTCCCGGTTTCCAGCGCGGCCAGCTCGGTCTTCAGGTTGATCATCGGTTCTCCTCTCGGTGCCGACGGGTTACGAGAACGGGCCGCTGCAGCTGGTGACCATGCTGCAGCTGCTGCTGGTGCTGCACCAGGTCGGAACGCTGCAACTGAATGACGGGTCGACCGCCGGCATTTCGGCGCTGGCGAACGTGGAGTCCACATCCGCGATCTCCTCGATCTCGAAGGTCTCGATCTCCAGCGCGGCCAGCTCCATCCTTGGATTGATCATCTCTCCTCCTCTCGATCAGCTCGTGCTGCTGCAGCTGGTGCTGCTGCTCGTCCAGTGGAGGCAGCCAGTGCTGCACATGCAGCTGCATGGGGCGGCGCCTGGGTCGCCGATCGGGACCTCGGCGCTGGCGAACGGGGAGTCCAGGTCCGCGATCTCCTCGATCTCGAAGGTCTCGGTCTCCAGCGCGGCCAGCTCGACCTTCATCTTGATCATTTAGGTACGCGCACCTTTCTGGCGGGGGCGCTTCCCGCCTCGGAATCGGGAGGCGACACCCGCCGGATAGGTGGCGGATGTCGTCCGAAGGGTTGCTGTGGTGCTCTTGCTGGAGTTGGTTATTCGGCGCAGCTGCCGGTGCTGCAGCTGCAACTGGTGGTGCTGGAGCAGCTGCAGCTGCAGCAGCTGGAGCAGCTGGTGCTGCAGCACGCCGCGGCGGGGTCCCCGCCATCGAAGATCGGCAGTTCCGCGCTCGCGAGCTCCAGAGAGATATCGGCGATCTCCTCGACCTCGAACGTGGCCGTCTCCAGAGTGGCGATCTCCTGTCTCAAGGCGATGTTCATCGTGTCACCTCCGTCCCCTTCCCGGTCGGACCCGGCGGGCGGTGCTCGCCGGACGTACTGACGATCCGGTGGTCAGCCGGCTCGTCGGCCTCAGCCGATAGCCGGCCGCTCAGCTGACGCAGCTGCTAGTGCTGCTGGTGCTGGACGTGCTGGTGCTGCAGCAACTGAAGTTGCTGCACGCGGTCCCATCCACCGGGGCGGCATCGAGACTGGCGAATCCGGAGCCCAGGTCCGAGATCTCTTCGATCTCGAAGGTCCCGATCTCCATGGCCGCGAGTTCGTCGTGGATTCTGTGCATGACAGTCGGATCTCCCGGAAAGCCGTTCAGGTGCAGCTGCCGCTGCTGGTGCCGGTGCTGCAGCTGCTGGTGCTGGACGTGCTGCAGGAGCTGCAGGAGCTGCAGGAGCAGCTGGAGCTGCACGCGCCGCCGCCGTCCAAGGCCGGCGCTTCGACGCTGGCCAGCAAAGAGCTCAGGTCCGCGATCTCCTGGATCTCGAACGTGGTGCTCTCCAGTGCGGCGAGCTCGGTCAGGTGTGTCGTGCTCATGTGGCGATCCTCCTTTCGGTGTCGGGTGTGCTATCTCCCGGACCTCGGCGTACGATCACGACGACCCCGGTGACCAGGGCCTCGGCCGTCAGCAGGTCCGGCGTCATGGTGTCCACCAGCAGGGCCGCCTCGCCCCTGCGGTGGAGCGCGTCGAGCATGGCCGCCGCGGTGGCCCGCTCTCCGGACGGAGGGGCCTGGTCGGCGGCCAGGGGCAGGCCTGCCCGAGGATCGAAGTCGGCGATCAGGGGGGCGCCCAGATCCGGCTGCGACCCCTCGAAGTACCGCGCCTGCACGGCGCCGACCACATCGCACATCGCGTCACGGACGGCCGCCTCGAAGGACAGCCCTCCGGCGATCGACCACAGCGGCGCGGCGTCGCCGTCCTCGTCGGCGACGGCCAGGATCGTATGCGCCGGGGCCGCGCCGGGCAGCGCGTACAGCTTCACCGAGCGGCCGAATCGGAGGGCGGACTTGACCAGGAACGCCAGGTTCTCGTCTTCGGCGATGACGCACTCGTCCACCGGCACGACGCCGCCCCGGCCGCGTATCACGTCCCGCAGGGCGGCGTAGGCGAGGGCCGAGGTCAGCCCGCTCGCGATCATCCTGTCGCGGGTCACCTCGACCGTGGCGCCAGCCGGCGTCCGCTCCACGAGCAGCCGCGCGTTCGCGGCCGAGAACGGGTAGGCGGCGGCGGCCGGAACCCCGTACAGGGCTCCCGAGCGCAGGTCGGTGGCCGGCACCCAGGCGATCGGCGCGTCAGGGTCCACCGGTAGCCCGGACCGGGTGGCGAGCCGATCCGCCGGGATCGGCCACTCGCCGGTGGCAGCGATCTCCGCCGCGGTTCCCACCACCATGTCCAGGCGCCCGGTCGGCGAGGCCAGGTACTCCCGGATGACCCTGCGATACGCCCCCCGCCGAGCGTCGCGGAAAGTGTCCACGTGGAACGCGGTCACCGCGCGGGTGGCCGAGCCGCCGAGCGGAGTGAACTTCAACCGGGCGGTCTTGATCGGCATCTGCTCCAGCGCGTCGTCGGCGTAGTCCGTGATCACCCCGACGTTCAGGCCGAACATCCGCTCACAGTGGTGGTAGCGCTGGTCGTCGGTAAGCTCCGTCGGGGCGCTGGGCGTGGGAAGCGGAGCCTGCGCGCACAGCGGGCACGCCGGGTGCGGCAGCAGCCTCTCCCGGTGGGCCTCCAGGGTGCGCAGGTCCTGCAGCACGACGGCGGACCGCGTCTCGAGCAGCAGCGCTCCGGTGAACAGGCGGAAGAGCTCGAATCCCGCCGCGTTGCCGAGCATGCGGGCGACCGTCAGGTCGAGCCGGTCGGCGGCACCGGCGGTGCCGATCGCCATCGACCGCCACCGGTCGGCCGCCGTGGCGGGGTCGCCGGCGTCCAGCCGGAGCTGGGCGCAGAGCCAGCAGGGCGCGGTACGCGGCCGGACCACCGGGCCGAGCACCGCCCTGGCGCCGTGGACCATGAGCGGGAGCAGCAGCGGGCCGGACTCGTGGACCCGCCGGGTGAGTTCGAACACCTCCGACAGCACCGGCCGGTCCGCGCAGTACACGATCGCGTCCAGCCCGGCCTCGATCAGCTCGGCACGCGAGCCGAACCGGATCGCCGGTGCCAGGCCGTCGCCGTCCGGAACGCCGACCTCGGCCGCCAGCGCCAGGTAGGGCGCCGGATCGTCATCCGTCGCCACGTTCAGCGTGGCCAGGCCGTTGCGCACCAGGCTTGTCGCGGCCGCCAGCAGCGTCTCCCCGGAGCCGGTCACCAGCACCCGCGCGGCACGGAACTCCGCGAACCGGCTCCGCGGCCGATCGGTGAAGTGATCGATGAACCCGATCTGGCTGTGGAACCGCTCGGCGACCCGCGGCGGCAGTTCGTCGTCCGCGCCGTCCGCCGCCGCGTCCTTGACGTAGCCGCGCTCGACCAGCATGCCGATCAGCTCCAGGACGGTCGAGCGCTGCTGGTCGGCCAGCCCATCGCACAGCTCCGCCACCGTGTGTTCGCCGGTGAGCATTGGGCTGAGCGTGGCGAGCCAGCGGTACGCGGACTTCCCCTTGACCAGGAAGGCGGAGTCGCCGTTGCGCAGATACGCCCCGGACCGCGACTCCAGAACCACCGTATCCAGCTTCATCTTCGGCCTGACGACAAGCAGCGGAGCCTGGTCCACCGTAACGCTCACCATGTCCTCCTCCGGCAGTCGGCGAATCCACGCGGAGCGTATGCGGGGCCCAGAACGGCGGACAGAGCACAGCGGATGCTCAGCTCCCCACCCCGATCGCCGCCAGTGCTCAGAAGAGGTCCTCTCCGGAGCATTCCGGCACCGTGCGACATGCGCAGCAACCCCATCAGCAGCTTTGGGTGCTGGCCGAGCTGGTGCACGAGTTGGTGCTGGTGCACGAGATGCCGGCCGTGCTGCCGACGATCGGCGCCTCCGCGGAGGCCAGCGCCTCCATCAGGTCCGGGATCTCGTCGATCTCGAACACCTCGGACTCCAGGGCGGCCAGTTCGTTCCGGATCTTGTTCATGATCTCCCACCTCACCGAGGGGTTGGCATCTCGTCTGAGCACCGTACGAACCCGGCGGGCCGGCTGGTAGAGCACGCGGCATACTCAGGCCGCCACCGCCGCTACTCAACGAGGTCCGCTCCGCAGCAATCCCTGCACCGTTCGGCCACGTATACCCGGTGTCGAGACGCCCAGGAGAGGGAGTCACATGGGAGACACACGCTCGCTGAACGTCTGGCCGCTTGTCGGCCGTACCGCAGCGTTACGCGGCATCACTGAGGCGGCTGCCCGGGAGGATGTGCGCGGTGTGGTGGTCGTGGGGCCGCCGGGAGTGGGCCGTACGCGCCTGGCCAGGGAAGCAGTCACGGCGCTCGCCGCGGCGGGTCACCGGACGGCGTGGGCGACCGGGACCGGCGCCGCGGGCACGATCACGTTCGGCGCGTTGCTGCACCTGGTGGCCATGGAAGAGGTGGCGACCGCGGGGTACGTGTTCGGCCGCCTCGTGGAACGCCTCAGCGCACCCGGCGGAAGGCGGCCGGTCCTCGTGGTCGACGACGCCCACCTGCTCGACGACGCCTCCGCGGCGCTCGTCCACCACCTGGCCGTGCACACCACGACATTCGTGCTGCTCACGTTGCGGCCTGGCCGGGCCACCCCCGATGTGGTGACGGCGTTGTGGAAGGAGCAGGTGGCCCGGCGCGTGGAGCTGGAGCCGCTCGGCGGGGGCGACGTGGACATGCTGCTCGAACGCGCGCTCGGCGGCCAGATGGACGCGGTGAGCCGCCGCACGCTGCGCCGGTTGTCCGCCGGGAATCCGCTGGTGTTGCGGGAGGTCGTGCGGGCCGGTCTGGAGAGGTCCGCGTTGCGCCGCGTCGACGGCGTCTGGCACCTGGCCGCTCCGGTGGAGGTCACGGGCAGGCTCGGCGATGTGATCGAGGAACAGATGAAGGCCGATGATCCGGTCGTCCGGAACGTCCTGGAAGTCCTCGCCTGCGCCGAGCCGCTCGGCCAGCCCGTCCTGGAGGCCATCACCGGGCACGCCGCGGTCGTGCAGGCGGAACGGCAGGGGCTGGTGGTGGTCGAACCGTCGGGGTTGCGGCACCAGGCACGGCTGGCGATGCCCGCCTACGGTGACGTCATCCGCGCGCGGATGCCACGCGCGCAGGCCCGCGCGATCTGGCGCCAGCTGGCCGAGTCCCTCGCCACCTCAGCGCATCTGCGTGCGGACGACGCGCTCGACCTTGCCGTGTGGCGGCTCAACGCCGGGCTCGATTCGTACGCCCCGGAGCTGCTCGCCGGTGCCGAGCGCGCCGCGGAACGGCTGGAACTCGGCATCGCCGAGCGGCTCGCGAGCGCCTCGCGCGAGAACGGCGGCGGGGTGGAGGCCGACCTCACCCTGGCCGAGGTGCTGGCGTTGCAGGGGCGCTATGCCGACGCGGCGGCCGTGCTGCCGACCCGGGAGCGGTGCGACGGCAAGGCGACCACGGACCGGTGGGCGATGCTGGCGGAGAAGATCGAGTATTGGTCGCAGGAGGATTCATCGGATCCGGGGCTGCCGGCCGGGGAACGGGCCGCGGAAGCCGTACGGGCCTGGGCACTTCTCCTGGAGGGCCGCGTCAAACAAGCCCTCCAGGTCGGTACGGCCCTGCTCGCCCGCCCCGACCCCGAGCTGGCGGCCCGGGCCACGGTGTGGGCCGCAACCGCCGTCACCCTCGCCGCCGGACTTGTCGGAGACATCGCCCTGGCCGAACGCGCCAGCGCCATCGGGCGGGACGTCGCCCACACCCACCGCACCGTGCTGCCCTGGGGACCGGTGCAGATCGGCGGCGCCCGCTGCCTCGCCCTCATGCTGAGCGGCGACCTCGCCGCGGCGGCCACGGCCGTGGAAAGCGGCTATCGCGAAGCCGTCGAGACGGAGGCGGCCCCGCTGGTCGGCGCATGGGCGTCCATCCGGGGCATCGTGGCCAAGGCGCAGGGCCGCGTGCAGCTGGCGCAGGAAGCGCTGCGCGAAGCCGTCGTGCTGCTCGACGGGTATGACGCGTTGCGGTTCCAGCAGCTGTACATGGCGGAACTGGCCGGCACGCACGCGCTCGCGGGGGACACCATCCAGGCGGAGACCTGGCTGGACCGCGTGGACGGCATGCCCCCCGCACCCGGCGTGCTCTTCGACTGGTGGATCGACCGCAACCGCGCCTGGACCGCCGCGGCCATGCTCGACCTGTCCGGCGCCGCCAACCTGGCCATCGAAGCGGCGAAAGCGGCCCGCGTCGGCGCACCCGCGATCGAGGCCCTGGCACTGTTCGACGCCGTCAGGTTCGGCGCCGCCGGGGACGTGTGCGAAAGGCTGAAGGAGCTCGCCGCGGAAACCCCGACACCGACCACAGCGGCGTTCGTCGCCGCCGCGACGGCGTACGCGACGGACAACGCCCGCCAGCTCACCGAGGCCGCCGGCGCACTCCGCGACCTCGGCCACCTACTGCCCGCCGCCGAAGCGGCCGCGACCGCCTACCGGTTACATGTCCGCGAGGGCCGCCGCACGGCCGCCAAGAACACCCTCGCACTGGCCCGCGAACTCCTCGCCGAATGCGGCCGCGCCCGCACACGCCTGACGGACCTGACCGGCAGCGAGGCGTCCCTCACCCCCCGGGAACTCCAGGTAGCCAAACTGGTCGCGGCCGGCTTATCCGGCCGCGCGGTGGCCGACCGCCTCGGCCTCTCCCTGCGCACGGTCAACAACCACCTGGGCCGCATCTACGTCAAGCTCGGCGTATCCGGCCGCCAGGCCCTCGCGGACGTACTGGGCCAGTAGAGCCCGTGCAGTGCGGGCGCCTACGACACTGTTCGCAGACGAGCACCCGAGTCACTGACCCTCACTGGAGATACGGGCATGGACCTCGACGAAGCACACCGATTCGCCGACGACTGGGCAGCGGACTGGAACTCCCACGACCTTGACCGAATAACCCGCCACTACGCACCCGACGTGATCTTCACCTCCCCACTCGCCGCGCGAATCATCAAGGAAAGCAACGGCGTCATACGAGGCCTCGACGCACTACGCGCGTACTGGGCCGAAGGCCTACTCCGCAACCCCCAACTCCATTTCGAAATCCTCGGCGTCTACACCGGCATCGACACCATCGTGATCCACTTCCAACATCAAACCGGCCAACTCTCCGCCGAGGTCCTCACCTTCCACAACAACAAGATCATCACCGGCACAGCCACCCACGGGCCCCCACCCAAGAGCTGTATGTGAAGGAACGGGAAGAGGAGGAGAGGCAGCGATGACGAACACCCGTTTGCCCGCGTCCAGCCCCACCGGCACTGGACGCCATTCCTGAGTTGGCATCGCGCCTCTACAGTACCCAGCTCATCCGACGCTTCAGCGACCCAATCGGCTTGCCTTGAGCTTCCGTGTACGACCTTGCGGCAAACCTGGCGGGAACCTTACTGATATTGTCATGCCTGTCAAATGGCAGAATAACCTGGATTTCAGCGCTAGAAGATGAAAAAATCCCGGCCAGAGGAAACCGTTCCCCAGCAATGGGACAGCCGGTGGAATTTCGCATTCTCGGCCAGATTCAGGCCTTGTCCGAAAACATCCCGATCGAGATCGGGTGGGCGCGAGAACGCCACATCCTGGCTATCCTACTCCTCACTCCCCGTCAGCCGGTGTCCGTGAAGTCCCTCATCAGCCGCATATGGGACAACGAGGAGGCCCCGAACGCCCGGTCCCAAATACATCAGAACGTGGCCCGAATCAGAAAGTGGCTGCCGAATACCGGAGCACATCTGCGCAACCGGTCCGGCGCATATGTCTTGGATGTCGATCCGGAACGCATCGATTTTCACCGTTTTCGGATGCTTCGCAATCAGGCGCGCAACGTCCAGGAGACAGGAGACTACGAGCAGGCCATCCGATTGTTCCGCGAGGGGTGCCTTCTCAGGCGCGGCGAACCCCTCACTGGCCTCACCGGGGCATGGGCAGACCGCGCGCGAAAGGGCATCGAAGAGCAATTGCTCTCAGCCGTCGTCGAACGTTGCCGGTTGGAGCTCAAATATGGCCTCCACACCGACCTGGTGGCCGAGCTTGGCGAGCTGATCGTCCAACACCCCTATGACGAGCGGCTGGTCGAACTGCAAATGTATGCCCTTCATCACAGCGGCCGCTCCGCCGAGGCCGTAGAGGTCTACCGCCAGACCTGGCAACGCCTGCGTGACGGACTCGCCTTCGGGACCAGCCGGACGCTGAGCGAGCTTCACCAGCGCATCCTCCGCAGCGATCCCTCGTTGCTCCCACAATCCCGTCCCACCGCCCGTCCACCCAGCAGCCTTCCCCGCGACGTGTCCTACTTCACGGGCAGGGCCAGGGAGATCTCCCAGCTCACCGACATGGCGGCCGCCCGCGCCACAGCCGTCACCGTCCTGTACATCGACGGCATGCCTGGGGTCGGAAAATCAACTCTCGCCCGACATCTGGCCCACCAGTGGGCACCGCAGTATCCCGATGGGCAAATCCACCTCGACCTGTACGGTCACAACGCCAGATCCACCCCGCTGGACTCTCACTCGGCGCTCGCACGCCTACTGCGTGAGATCGGCACCCGTGGAGACGCCATACCGACGAGCTTGGACGAGCGAGCGGCACTCTGGCGGACCGAGCTGGCCCGGCGCCGGATGCTGATCGTGCTCGATGACGCCATCAGCCATGATCAGATCAGCCACCTGCTTCCCGGCACCCCCGGCAGCCTGGTACTGATCACCAGCAGGCGAAGCCTCACCGGGCTTGACGACGTACAGTCCCTCACCTTGACCCCGCTCCCGCTTGACGATGCCGCCACGCTGCTCAGCCGAATTATCGGCCCGCGGGTCAGACGAGAGACCGCCGAAATGGCGGAGGTTGTCAGGCTCTGCGGATATCTGCCGCTCGCGATCGTCCTCGCCGCCCAGCAGTTCGCGGGGCGGAGCTCATGGCGGGTCGCCGACCTCATCGCCCGGCTGAGCGACCGCCGCCGCCTCACCGAAATCCGCGCTGAGAACCGTGAGATCATCGCCGCCTTCGAATTCTCTTACCAGGAACTCGACGAGCATCACCGCCGCGCCTTCCGCTCGCTGGGACTCCATCCTGGGCCCGACATCACGGTCGAATGCGCTGCCGCCCTCCTGTCCGAAGACCGCGCCACTACCGAACGCCTCCTGGAGGGTCTTCTCGACCACCACCTCCTCACCGAGCCTGTCCACGGCCGTTTCCGCTTCCACGACTTGATCGGTGAATACGCCCGATTCCTGGCCGAAACCGACCCCGCACCTCAACGCCGGGCCGCCATGGCGCGAGTGCTCGACCTGTATCTCCAGCTTGCGGATCAGGCCGACCATCTGTTGCCCCCTCCCCGAGCACGCCAGGACGTCGCGATCGCCCACACTCCTCGGGTCAAACCCCTGTTCCACTCGGTTGATGAGGCACGGGACTGGCTGGAACAGGAATCGGACAACCTCCTGCAACTCACCCGGCACGCATCCATGGCCGGCTGGGCACGGCACGCAACGCTGTTCCCGCATGTCCTGAGCCATTTTCTCGAGACAGCAGGAAGCTGGAAAGAGGCCACATATCTGCACGAACTGGCGATCAGCGGATGGCGCGAACTCGCGGACCAGAGCGGGCTGGCCCGAGCACTCGCCGACGCCTCCAAGGTGAACTGGCGCATTGGAAACCATGACCAGGCGTTACGGTACGCAACCGAAGGGCTTGCCATCCAGCGTGCCTTAGCCGATCAGTCCGGGATCGCCGAGTTACTCGACCAGATCGGCCGGATTCATTGGCATCATGCGGATTTCGAGGCAGCACGCGATTGCTGCCAGCAGGCGCTTGACCTAAGACGGGCACTCCATGATCACCGTGAGGAGGTCAACAGCCTCAACCATCTGGCGATCGTCGCATGGCATCTGGGCGACTACATTCAGGCTGCGGACAAGTTTCAGGAGGCGCTCCGTGTCAGCCAGGAGATCGGTGACGACCGCGGCCGCATGATAACTCTCAACAACATGGCGGAGTTGGAGCTCCGGTTGGGCCGCTATGGTTCTGTTCGGCAACATCTGGACCAGGCCGCAGCGCTGGAAAGCGAAATGAGCCGACAACACCAGGCTACGTATCTGGCCAATTCGGGTAACCTGCGACGGCACCTGGGCGAGTACTCCAGCGCCCTTGAGTTCTACCGAAAAGCACTACAGATGTACGACGAACTCGGCGACCGTCGGGGCAACTCCGAGATTCTCAACGAAACCGGCTTCTGTCTCGCACGCATGAACCGCGACAGCGATGCCCTCATCCATCATCAACGCGCACTGGCGGGCGCGATAGAACTCTCAGACCGGTATCTGGAGACCAAGGCGCTGTTTGGCGTGGGTGAGGTATATCGACGAGCCGCCCGCCACGACGTTGCCCTGGAACACTACCGCCAGGCGCTAGACATCGCGAGTGCCATTCGAGACACCTACCAGGAGGCACTCATACTTGATCGAATGGGCTTGTCTCTCGCCAGCGAGCAGAACCAGGCAGAGGCAGAAACGTGCTGGCGGCAAGCCACGGCAATGTTCGAACGACTAGGCGTGCCGGAGGCTAGGACAACGCAAGAGCGCCTTGACAAATCTGGGGAGACGGGATAGGCCGGGCAGAGCTAATGCCGACCTGCGGCAGTCCGTTTCCCCTGCTCAGTTCCCTATCAGTGGGGGCGAATGCCACACGTCACGCGACCGGCGCCTGCTGTCATGCCGATTTCCGGCGCAGGGTTCCATTTATGGTCAGGATTTCGGACGGAAAGTCAAAGATCTTTAAAAGAGAGGGGTAGAGGAGATCGGCATTTGATTGTACTGTGGGTGGCAACTTTGGATGAGAGTCATCGCTGGCGCTTCATCCAAAGTTGCCGAATTGGCTTAAGCGGCCAAATGGATAGCGGCGTTCTGTGTTCCGCCGGAGTGTGAGTCCATGGCGGCAGGTGCGACTGCCGTCATGAACACCGAAGTCATGATGACCAGGTTCGCTAACAGGACCTTGATCTTTTTGTACATGAGTCTCCTGAGGCAATACGAAACCTAGAGCGACGGGTGCTAGCACCCTTCGCCCATCCACAGATCATCCTAGTGGGACGGCTCGCCAGCATGTAGCGGTTGCGTTTACCCTCAAGGGTATTTATCCAGACCTGTAGTCGGTTGCCCGAATTTGCCAGGAAACTAAACGACTCCGAGCGTCGCTCCACATCCCCAGTCGTGCTACGACAATGGCAGCCAGGCTGTGTTGAGCTCTACCAGAGCAGGTGATCCCGGGCGCATGGGCGGTGGAAATGTCGACGAAAGGTTGAAGAGCGCTCAGGCGTGAGCGTTTCTGGAAATTTCGGGTCGGCACAGATTTCGTCAATTATTCGTGCGGTGGGCGTAACGTTCCGATCGTCCGGATATGGCGGATCATGGAGGGATTGCGAATGTTTCCACCCCGGCGGGTGGCTTGGGGGAGCGGAGCGATCTAAGAGTGCGTTCGGCGAGCATATGCCCGTGATGTCGCAGTGTGATCGTATGGATTTGTAGCGTTACCGCCGATCGGCGAGATCGGATGTGCTGGGATAGCCGGGTGACCGAGCGTAAGCCGTACCCGAGCGACTTATCCGACGCGGAATGGGCGTTGATCGAGCCGGTGCTCGCGGCGTGGAAGGCCGCGCACCCATCCGTCAGCGGCCACCAGGGCAACTACGAGTTACGCGAGATCGTGAACGCCATCCGCTACCAGGGACGAACCGGCGTCCAATGGGACTATCTCCCGCACGACCTGCCGCCCAAGAGCGCGACTTACCACTACTTTTCCAAGTGGCGCGATGACGGCACCGACCAGGCGATTCACGACCTGCTGCGCTGGCATCTGCGGGAGAAGAAGGGCCGATTAGCCGATCCGAGCCTGGTGGTGCTGGACACCCAGAGCGTCCACGTCGCGGCCGGGGTCCCCGCCTCCACCACCGGACGGGATGCCGCGAAAAGGGTACCGGGGAGGAAACGGGGCCTGGCCGTGGACGTGCTGGGGCTGGTCATCGCCGTGGTCATGCTGGCCGCCTCGGCTCACGAGAACACCGCCGGGGTCGCCCTGCTGGACCGGGTCGCCGCGAGCACCGCGGGGACCGTGACCAAAGCGCTGGTCGACCAGGGGTTCAAGAACACGGTCGTCGCGCATGGCGCCGGTCTGGGGATCGACGTGGAGATCGTCGAACGTAACCCCGCCGACAAGGGGTTCGTCCCCCAGCCCAAACGGTGGGTGGTCGAGCAGACCTACGGCATCTTGATGTTCCACCGGCGTCTGGTCCGCGACGTCGAGCACCTTCCGGCCAGCTCCGAATCACGGGTGTATTGGGCGATGACGGACGTGATGTCCCGCCGTTTGACCCGTGGCCCCGCCCCGTCGGGGCGGTGGACATGATCGGGCCCGGCACGGGGCAGTCGGACCCCGGTACCTGGCTCCTGGACAGGATCGACGCCCGCGAACAGGCCTTGACCTGCCAGATCGAGCAGACCCAGGCGGAGATCGACACTCTTACCGCGCGTCTGAGCGAACTCAGCGAGGCGATCGAGCACCTGCGGATCAGCCGCAAGACCCTCATCTTCCTCGCCGAGGAAGATCTCGCCCCGGTCAAACCGACCGTACCGCCTGCCACGGTCCCCGATCACCCGGCCTACCAGCAGATCCTCGCCGTGTTCGGCGAGGCCGGCGGATCCCTGCGCGCCCGGGACCTGGCCATGGCCATGGACCTGCCCCTTACGCAGAACGACATCCAGAACGTCCGCGCCAAGCTCAAACGCCTGGCCAGCCGCGGCATCCTCATCGAGACCGAGCCGGGATTGTTCACCCAGCCGCGCCCATAGCCCGACCGGCGAGCCTCCGACCAGCCGACCTAACCCAACCCCACTGACGAAAGGGACATCAGCTCGCGGAACGCACTCTCAGGCGGCGATGACGCGGCAGGAGGTGGACTCCTTTAGCCATGGGGCGTGGCCGTCGGTAAGGACGATCAACACGTTGGGGCGGTCACCGTCGGTGCGGGCAGCGCCGCTGCCCCGTACGAGTCGATGTGCATGCTGCGCACCCGGAACAGGCGCCCTCCCTCGGCGTGGGCGGCCTTCGTGCACGGCCTCGCGTAGGAGTCTGGGTTAGCTCGCGGCGGGGACGAGCGTGTTCGAGCGGCGAGCGATGAGCCAGCGGCCCTCGCGTCGTACGAAAACGTACAACGCCCTCATTTCCGGGTGACCGCCCGCGCGGGCCGCTTCCTCGGTCGGCCACGCGTCCTTCGTCGCCGTGACCACGTCATCCGTTAGGGGCACGATGTCGCCGAGCCGGTAGTACGCGGTGGCCTCGCGGAGGAATCCGGCGGCCAGCCCGGCACGACTTGACTCGACGATCTCGTCACGGCCGCGGTGCACCTTGCCGAGGGCGTTCACGACGAGCGCGTCGGAGGCGAAGTGCGCGGTCATGAGCTCGGCGTCGTTGGCGTTGAATCCCTCCTGCACGTCGCGGACGATCGCGTGCAGGGCCGCGATGTCCTCGGGCCCGAAGGGCCCCTCCTGCGGCACCCTCGTGTTCTGTCCCGCGACCATGGACCAGTCGCCCCCGGCGCCGCGGCGCCAGAGATAGGTGGGCAGGCCGAGCTGCCGCGGCGTGAGGGGCTCGCCCTTGGCGGTCAGGTACTCCTGCCGGACGCCAGTCAGGGCGACGTCGGGGGTGATGAACCGGATGTGGTCGACCTCGTACCGCACGCTCCCGCCGGCCATCCCCCCGGGGAGCACCGAGCGGGCGAACGCGGCGATCGTGTCGAGGCCGATGAGGCGGCGACCGCCGCCGGTGACCCAGACCGCCTCCGGATCGAAGAGAGCGAGGAAACCTTCGACATCCTCGGCGCGCTGCGTGAGCTCTACCACGGCGACGAGTTCGACGAGGCGGTCGGCGTCGAGAGACGAGGCGCCCGCGGGTGTGATGGTGTGCATGGCTAGAGTCAACTTCATCAAGTGGACTTGACGTCAAGGGGTGGTGGCGTGGACTCGTTGAGCCCGGATGCCGTATGGCTCAAACCCGGCCAGGTGGCCAAGCGGGCGGGCGTGGCCGTGTCGACGTTGCACTACTACGAAAGCCTCGGGCTCATCCGCAGCCGGCGAACCGCGGGCGGGCGGCGCGAGTACCGGCGCGACACCCTGCGCCTGGTGGCGTTCATCCGCGCCTCGCAGACCCTGGGCATCTCGCTCGAACGCATCAAGCAGGCGCTGGACGGGCTGCCCAGCGACATCCCGCCGACCAAACGCGACTGGGCCCGGCTCGCGCGCGAGTGGCGCGAGGACCTCTCGGCGCGCATCGACCGGCTCACCGCGTTGCGCGACAACCTCGCGAACTGCATCGGCTGCGGCTGCCTCTCGCTGACGGCATGCCCGTACACCAATCCCGCTGATCGGCTCGGCCGGGAAGGGCCGGGCGCCCGGCGCCTGACGACGCCGAACGAGAGGTGAGGCACGTCATGACGACTGGGGCAGCTTGGTGGAGCCGCGCTTGGCGGCCGGGGCGGACGGTGGCGGCACGACAGGGCCGATGTCACCATCCGGGGCCTCGTCGAGGTCGACGATGACGGGCGCGTGATCGCTCGGGCCAGTGCCCTTGCGCGCCTGCCGGTCCACCCACGCGGCCTTGACCCGATCGGCGACGGGACCGGAGGCCAGGACCAGGTCGATCCGCATGCCGAGATCCTTGTGGAACATTCCGGCCCGGTAGTCCCAGTAGGTGAACACCCGCCGGTCGGGCCAGTGATCCCGGACGACATCCCGCATGCCGAGCGTCGTCAGCTCGGCCAGCGCCGCCCGTTCCGGTGGCGTCACGTGTGTCTGGCCGACGTACGCGTCCGGGTCGAAGACGTCCGCGTCGGTGGGCGCGATGTTCAGGTCCCCGCACGCGATCGCGACCTCCGGACCGGCGGCCAGCACGTCACGCAACGCGGCCAGCCAGGCCAGTTTGTACGCGTAGTGGTCGGAGCCGGGCGTGCGCCCGTTCGGCACGTACAGCGAGTGCACCCGGATCCCGCCGCAGGTCGCGGCCACCGCACGCGCCTCGGGCAGCGGGAACCCCGGCGCTCCCGCCACACCGGTCACGACGTCGTCCATCCCCACCCTGGAGAGGATCGCCACGCCGTTCCACTGCACCTCACCGTGGAGCGCCATCGCATACCCACGGTCGGCCAGCTCGGCGCCGAGCAACTCCGTGAAGGCGGCGTCGGTGAGTTTGGTCTCCTGCAGACAGACGACGTCGGGCTGCCGCTGATCCAGCCACGGCAACAACCGCGGCACCCGCTGCTTGACGGAGTTCACGTTCCACGTCGCCACCCGCACACAAACCACCCTAGCGGGATCGTCTGGATGTGGCGGATCACAGAGGGATGTGGATGGTTTCTACCCAGGTGGGTGGCTCGGGGGGAGCGGAGCCGATCAGGGCGGCGATGATGCGGCAGGAGGTGGGCTCGGCTGGCCAGGGGGTGTGGCCATCGGTGAGGACGATCACTACGTTGGGGCGGTCGCGGGCGGCGAGGGCGGTGGTGATGCCGACGCGCATGTCGGTGCCGCCGCCTCCGGTGAGGGTGACCTGTTCGGCGGCGGTTACCTGGGAGACGGCGTGCACATCGGCGTCGCAGGCCAGGACCGTGACCCGGTTCCCGCGGATGCCGACCTCGCGAAGCACCCCGGTCACCTCGGCCAGGGCGGTCGCCAGTTCTGGCTCGCCCATCGAACCCGAGGTGTCGATGACGATCGCCACCCGGGGGAGCGGGCGGCGCAGGCTGGGCAGCACGACGCCGCGTAGTGCCGCCGTGCGGCGGGACGGGCGCTGGTAGGTGTAGTCGATCGCACCCCCTGCCCAGGCGACCGCCTCGCGGACGGCTCCGGCCAGCAGCCGGCGCCAGTCCACCGAGGGTTCGAGCACCTGGTCGGCCCAGCGTTGCCAGCCTGCGGGGAGCACGCCACGTGCCCGCAGATGGGCGCGCATCGCCTCGGCGGTGTGGCGGCGCAGGGCCTCCGCCTCGACCGGGCCGAGCCGGGCGGGGCCGTCGCCGACATCCCAGGGGGACGGGTGCCCGTGGGCGCCGGAACCGCAATCAACGATGCGGGTCTGTGGCGGCAGGTGTGAGACGTACTCCTCGAACAGGCGTCCTGAGGGGAGTTGGAAAAGGCGGGGCTCCAGCCGGTTGGATGGCAGGGGCAGGCGGTCGGCGAGGAGATCGTCGTTGATCTCGCAGTCCTGCGCGATGTTGACCCGGAGCCGGTCCCGCTGATCGGAGGCGGGCAGCCCGTCGGCGCGGGTGTGGTGGTCGCGCAGCAGGTGCGCCACCTCGTGGATCCAGACGGCGGCGAGTTCGGGCACGGGAGTGGCGGCCACGAAATCCGGTGAGACGTAGCACCGCCAGTGCCGGTCTACGCCCATCGTGGGCACGTCGGCGCTGGGGAGGATGGACAGCGCGTACAGGGCGGTGGCGAAGTAGGGCCGCTCGGTCGCCGCGCGGTAGCGAGCGGCGAGCAGCTTGACCCGGTCCACGGTCAGCTCATCGTGCCGGACAGCTGGAGCAGGTCCAGGAAGGCGTCGATGCCGCCAGGCACCGGCCAGTCGGTGTTCCGCATCGCCGCCAGGTCCATGGCGGCGCGGGCGGCCACGTCGGGCACGCCCGCGTCCACCGCCTTGGCCAGCACCGTCCACCCGGCCTCCCAGCGCCGCCGGGTGAGATCGCCCTGGATCGCGGCCACCACGGCGGTGAGGAACGCGAGTTGCCGATCGCCGCGTTCGGGCAGCGCGAAGGCGTCCGGGTTGGCGAGCACCTGGTCGGGGTCGGGCAGGTCGAGCTCTTCGAGGTAGGACACCACCTCGATCCCCGCGCCGTCGCCGACCGCGCCCACCACCGCGGAGGCCAGCGCCTCCCCGCTCGCGTCGGCCGCGTACGCGACGGCGAGCAGCCGCAACACCATCTCCCAGGTACGCGGCGACGGCCAAGCCCCGCCCCGGCCCTCGGTATCGGCGGGCAGGTGGTGCACCAGCCCGGGCCGGGCGGTCAGAAAGCCGGAGACGACGCCACGGGCGCGGGCGACCGCGCTGGCCACCTTGGCCGCGTCCACGTGCGGGATGGACGCCGCCGGCCAGGTTCCCGCCATGCCGCGGGCCACCGTGCGCGGGTCGTGGGTCCAGCGCAGGTGGACGAACCGGTTGGCGAGCGGCGGGCTGAGATGCCAGCCGTCGGCGGCGCTGGACGGTGGATTGGCGGCGGCCACGATCCGCACCGGCTCGGGGAGAGTCAGGCTGCCCACCCGACGCTCCAGCACCACGCGCAGCAGCGCCGCCTGGACGGCGGGCGGCGCGGAGGACAGCTCATCAAAGAAGATCAGGCCTGTCCCGGCGCTGGCGATCCGGACCGCCCAGTCGGGCGGGGCCATCGGCACCCCGGTGACGGCGGGATCGTCGCCGACGATCGGCAACCCGGCGAAGTCGGACGGCTCGTGCACGCTGGCGATGACCGTCTCCAGCGGGAGGCCCAGCCCAGCCGCCAGCTGCTCGATGCCCGCGGACTTGCCGATGCCCGGCTCACCCCACAGCAATACCGGCAGGTTGGCCGAGACCGCGAGGCACAGCGCCGCCAACTGCGGGTTGGTGGTGGGTTCGGTGCGGTAGGTCTGGATCCGCCGGTTGAGGTCGTCGGCTGCCGCGGTGATGTCGTTCACGCGCCGAGCCCGATGCCCGGATAGTCGCGATCGAGCTCCTCCAGAAGGGAGCCCAGGTCGGCACGCTCGCGCCGGCGGATCAGATCAGCCAGCGACCAGCCCTCGACGTCGATCACGTCGATCACGTCGATCCGCGCTCCGGCGGCCCGCAGCCCCCGCACCAGCGCCGCCGACCCTCCGTCGCCTACCGCGACGTGCAGCGGCGTACGCTGATGCTGGTCTTTGGCCTCGACGTCCAGCCCGGCCGCCAGCAGCCGGGGCAGCAACTCCTCATGGTCGAGCAAGTGCAGCATGTGCAGCAGGGTACGCTGCCTGCCGTTCCGCACGTGAGGGTCGACACCGGCGTCCAGAAGCCGGAGCACGCCCGGGGTGTCCCCGTGCTGGACCCGGAGGAAGAGCTCCCGCCGCTGGTCGCGCAAGGCCTTCGGCAGCCGCCCGATCCCCGACGTCCAGCTGTGCTGTACGGCGAAGCACCCGGTCACGGCCCCGCCCAGCGCTCGCATGGCACGCTCGCGCCGCTGCTCCTCCTCGCGATGCGGCATGCGGAGCGTGCCCTCGCCGGAGCACACCTCGTGCCACTCGCCGCGGCATCGGACCCGGACCGGGGACGGAAGCTCGGGGCCGGGCGGCCCGCTGGTGACGGCCGGATGTTCGGGGAAGAGGGCGTCCCGGACCAGCGGGTGCAGGTGTTCCGGAGCCAGCCGTCCGAACCGCAGCAGGTCGAGGTCGGGCAATCGGCGCCAGAACGCTCCCGGCAGTTCGACAGACCTTTTACCCCTGTCCCTGACCACCCGGACCCATGCTTTCCCGGGTTCGAGCAGCACGACGTAGGGTGAGGCCCCGATGCGGAAAAGGTGGCCGGCGCCCTGCTCAGCCAGGCGCCGGGCCTCCGGTTCGAGCCGGGTCAGGGCTAGCGGAAGCCGTACCAGCTGTCGGGGCAGGTGCGTCGAAAACCGGCGTTCCGGCAGGTCGATCTCCAATGCCAGGCCCGCCGCGGTGAGGGCCGCCTCGAACTCCCCCCGGTCGTGCAGCGAGGTCACCCACTCCATGTGGGCAGCGGGATCGCTGCGGCCGGGATCGGCCGTCGGGAGGTCCGCTGGGCTGCCGTCGGCGTTGAAGAACGGCGTACGATGCCCGCCCCCGCAGCGTTCCCGCAGATCGGCCGCGTGCCGTACGTCCCACAGGTGCCGCGCCGCCGACCAGTCGACGCGGTTGGGCTCCTCGGCGGGAGCGGGGCCGAAGCGCAGGACAAGCCGTTGCGGCCCCTCCGACATCCGGGGGGTGGTCAGGCGCAGGACCGCGTTCTCCCGCGAAAGGATCACCTGCTGGCCGATGCCGACCGTAGTGTGCCCGTTCCTGGGGAGATGCCAGCGCAGCAGGTCCGGCGCGAGGTGGTGGAGGTCTTCCGCGAGGGTGGCTGTGATCGCAGGGCCGTACTCGGCGGCGATCTCGGCCAGGTCGAACGCGACGTCCACGTTGGCCGCGGCGCAGGCGCCCCGCCAGTCCCCGGCCAGGCGTCGTTCGGTGGCTTGCTCGATCATCCAGCGGGGGACCGCGTAACGGCGGACCCGCTGCCAAACGGCCGCCTCGTCGGGCGGGAACGAGACGCTCAACGGTAGAGGCTGCCGATCGCGCGCAGGTCGGGATGGCCGGGGGTGGCCGGGCGCAGGCGTGGGGCGAAGGAACGCTTCACTTTGCGTGGCACACCGGGGCCCAGCCCGACCTGCTCCAGGCGGGTGTCGGCGGGGATGTTCGCCAGCAGCGATTTCGCGCCGCGACCGGTGATGCCGGTGTGGCGGAGTTCCAGGCGGCGGAGCGGGCTGCCCGGCAGGGCGGCGGCCAGTGCTGTCGCCCCGGCGTCGCCGGTGACGTTGGCGGGCGCGCCGAGGCTGCGCTCCGACGGTGGCCTTCCCAGGTCGAGGGATTCGATCCCGTCCAGCGCGTCGGCCAGTGCTCGCGCTCCCTGCGGGCCGATTCCGTTGCCGCCCAGGCCGAGCCGTACCGGCCGGGTGGGGTCGGTGGCGGCGGCGAGCATTGCCGCGCCCTCGTCGCCGAGGTGGTTGGCCGGAAGGTAGAGCTCGCGGACGCCCGCGTCGCGGATCAGCGCGGCCAGCAGCGGGGCGGCGTCCGCGCCGAGGCCGTTTCCGCCGAGGAAGAGCCGTTCGAGCGGGAGCGACCGGTTCATCAGGGCGGTGACCAGGAGGCGCAGCCCTGCGGTGGTCAGGCCCGTGTTGACCAGGTCGAGCGTGCGGAGCGTGGTGTTGCGGCCGAGCATCGCGGCCAGCGCGCGCACCCCCGCCTCGCCCACCGGGTTGCGCTTGAGCCACAGCGCCCGCACGCTGTCGTCGGAGGTCAGCCGGTCCGCCAGCGCTTCAGCCCCCGCCGCGTCGATGCGGTTGCACCCGAGATACAGCGTGCGCACGTGATGCCCGCCGGCCAGCACGTCGGCGATGGCCTGGGCACCCGCGTTACCGATTGCATTGGTGCCCAGCAGCAGGTGGCGCGCATGCGGCGAGACGGTCGCGACGGGCAGCAGCCGGGCGACGCCCGCCGCGCCGAGGCCCTGCTTGCACAGGTCGACCCGGCCGTCGGGACGGAGCGTGCCGAGCGGGAACGACTCGTCGGCCTCGACGGGAGCCGGGTCGGCCAGGCGGGCCAGCAGCGGGTCCAGCTCCGCCGGGTCGGCCGGCGGCACATCGGGATGCTCGATCGCCGGGCAGCGTACGGCCATCGGGTTCACGGTCACCACTCCACCGGTCGGAAGTCTTTGAGGAACAGTCCGGACATCGGCCGGCCGCCGACACCCTGGACGATCGGGTCGTACACGCGCGCGGCTCCGTCGATCACGTCCAGCGGCGGGCGGAAACCGGCCGCACGCTGCGCCGTCTTGGCCGGATGCGGCCGTTCGTCGGTCACCCAGCCGGTGTCCACGCTGTTCATGTGGATACCGGTGGCCGCGTAGTCGGCGGCGGACGTACGGGTGAGCATGTTCAGCGACGCCTTTGCCATGTTCGTGTGCGGATGCCGTACGGTCTTGTGCTCGCGGGAGAAACTGCCCTCCATCGCCGACACCTGCACCACGTAGCGATCCGGGTACGGCGAGGCCTCCAGCAGCCCGCGCAGCCGCGAGGTGAGCAGGAACGGCGCGAACGCGTTCACCAGCTGCACCTCCAGCCACTCGGCGGGATCCACCTCGTGCAGCCGCAGGCTCCAGCTGTTGCGCTCGCGCAGATCGAGCGGCTGCCCCGTCTCGTCGACCCGGCCCGCCGGGAAGAGCGACTCCAGCTCCGCGACCGAGGCGACGTCCATGGACGGCCTGTCCGCCGCTTCCAGCGGGCGCCGTTCGGCTGAGCTGACCTCGCGGTAGTAGGCGGCGGGCCTGCGGATCGTCTGCGCCGCGTTGTTGACCAGGATGTCGAGATGGTCGAACCGCTGGTGCGCGGAATCCAGCAGGCCGGCCACCGCGGGCAGGTCGAGCAGGTCCACGCCGTGCACGTGCAGCCGGTCGATCCACTCCGCGCAGTCCGGCACGCTCGCGAACCGGCGCGCGGCGTCGCCCGGGAAGCGGGTGGTGACCAGGACCTCGGCTCCGTCGCGGAGCATCTTCAGCGCCACCTGAAAACCGATCTTCACGCGCCCGCCGGTGACCAGCGCCCGCCGCCCCCGCAGGTCGCAGCGGGCATGCCTGCGGGCGAGATTCTCCTCCGCGCATTCCGGGCAGAGCAGGTGGTAAATGGAGTGGACCTGCCGGTAGGTGTCTTTGCAGACATAACATCGGCGGGCACTGGCCAGCGGGCGAAGGCTCCCCGTAAAGCCATCGGCTGGCGACGGTTCCGGATCCTGCTGCCGGTAACGCTCGGCGGTGGCCATGGCCGCGCTGTCCCGCCGTTTCCGGTCCGCGTGCCGGTCCGCCTTGCGCGCCTTCTTGTCTGCCCGGTAGACCTGCGCGACGGCTTGGCGCACGCGAGCCCAGCGCGGATCGTCGGGATCCGCCGCTGCTTCGGCCAGCACGCGGAGGCAGGTCTCCACGTCCGGCTCAGCGGGGATGGCCATCGTTTCCTCCCGATGAGATGGCACGACTGGTCGGATTCGAACCGACGTCCTCCGGATTGCAGTTCAGGCGCGACGACCTCTGCGCTACAGCCGTGCCGTCCGAAAGGCTAGCGCACAGTCATGACATTTCGGATCTTCGTCGCTTAGGGTCATTTGACGTTATTCGGGGTGCCCCGGCTGTGATCGACTTCATGGTGCCGGCTCGCTAGGGTGGGCGCTCCATCTCCCCGCTCGATCCCCTGGATGTTATTCGTGCGTCGCTACCGGTTTGCCGTTCCCGCCATGGTCGTCACGGGCGGATACGTGGTGACGCTCGTGGTCGCCGCCGTAGTCACGCTGGTTGGTGGCGACGTCGGTTTCCTGTGGCGGTTGGCCCTTCTCTCCGATGCGGACGAGGGTGCTGCGGCTACGTGGCTGAACGTGCTCATCCTCGTCCTGGCGGGTGGTTTGTGGGCCTGGGCGTTGTGGCAGTGCCTGCGCGGTCCGATAGCGGGAAAGCCGCCCGAGATGGACCGCGGTGTGCGGCTGCTGCGGCTGGCGCTGTACGCGGCGGCGGCGTCCTGGCTTGTGTACGCAGTCGTACCGGACTGGCCTTGGTGGGCGGTGGTGCCCGACTCGCTCCTGATGCTGGCGGTCGTGGTGCTGTTCCATCCGATGGTGCGGCGCAACGTGGGCTACGTCGGGCTCGCCCTTGGCGCCGGTGTCCTTGTCCACGTGAGTACGGCGAGCGTCGAGGTGTTCGACGCGCTCGACTGGCACCAGGCGGAGCAGATCGCCGAAATCGGTGGTCTCGCCGGCCTAGCGGGCCTGATCTGGCAGGTTCTGGTGCTCACGGCGCAGTGGCGGGATGGCCGCTGGCAGCGAACCACCGTCTGGTACGGCGTCGCGTACCTGGTGGCCCCGCTCGCGTTCGTACCACTCGCCATCCTCGGGGAGATCTCCCGCGAAGCCATCTGGGCCACCGAAGCCCTCTGGGTGATCTGGCTGGCCCGATCCGGCCACGATCTCGCCTCGCCGGGCGACGAGGACGTGCCCACCGACCTGGCAAACGAGCAGGATCCAGGCATTCATCACCTATGACTGGGTTCAGCCCTCAAGGTCACATTTCCCCATATCGCCAGCACCACCATCGGCATGAAGTGCCGATTTATCCCTAGTTCACCATTTATCAACCATTTGGATGCCATATTTCTTAATCAATGGCTTTACCTTCCAGCCATGCGTCCCATGCCCAGGGCACTCGCGATCTTCGTAACCGCCGGCCTCGCCGTCGGCTCGATCGCCGCTCTCCCCTCCGCCCCCGCCGCCGCCGCGCCGGGAACAGTAGTAATCAGCCAGGTGTACGGAGGGGGCGGCAACTCCGGCGCCCCCCTCTCCAACGACTACGTCGAAGTCTTCAACCGCAGCGGCGCCCCCGTCTCGCTGGCCGGCTGGTCGGTGCAGTACACCAGCGCCACCGGAACCGGAAACTTCGGCTCCAACAAGACCAACCTCACCGGCACCGTCGCCCCCGGTCAGTACCACCTGGTCCAGCTCCAGGCGGGCACCACCCCCAGCGGCTCGCTGCCCACACCCGACGACATCGGCACCATCAACATGAGCGGCACCGCGGGCAAGGTGGCGCTGGTCCACTCCACCGACGGCCTGGCCTGCAACGGCTCCACCGTCGTCTGCACCCCGGAGCAGCTCGCGCTCGTCGCCGACCTGGTCGGTTTCGGAACGGCGAACTTCTTCGAAGGCAGCGCCGCCGCACCCATGCTCAGCAACACCACCGCCGCGTTCCGCAAGAGCGCCGGCTGCGCGGACACCGACGACAACGCCGCCGACTTCGAGGCCGGAGCCCCCGCGCCGCGCAACAGCGCGACCGCCGCGGCTCCCTGCGGCGGCGTCGAGCCGTCGCCCTCGCCCAGCCCGAGCGCGAGCCCCACCGTCGAGCCGAGCCCGTCACCGAGCCCGAGCCCGAGTCCGAGTCCCACGCCGCCCGCCACGTGCGACACCCCCATCACCCACCGGATCGCGCAGGTCCAGGGCAGCGGCGACGCCAGCCCGATCGCGGGCCAGGACGTCCGGGTCGAGGGCATCGTCACCGGCACCTTCCAGGGGACCGGCCAGCTCGGCGGCTTCTACATCCAGGACCCCAAGCCGGACAACAACGTGGCGACCTCCGAGGGCCTGTTCGTGTTCTCGTCCTCGCCCGTGACCGTCGGCAGCCGCGTGCTCGTCTCCGGCAAGGTGATCGAGTTCAACGGCCTCACCGAGATCTCCCCGGCCACCGTCGTCAACATCTGCGGTTCCGCCACGATCAAGCTCATCGATCTGGAGCTGCCGCTCAAGGCGGGCACCACCTTCGAGCGGTACGAGAACATGCTCGTCACCTTCGACGACAAGATGGCCGCCTCGGAGATCTACAACCTCGGCCGGTTCGGCGAGATCACCATCGCGGCGGACGAGCGGCTGTGGCAGCCGACCGACCGCACCGGCGTGGACACCGAAAAGGACGCCCGGCGCACGATCCTGCTCGACGACGGTTCCAACGTGCAGAACCCGCCGCTCCTGCCGTACCACAGTGAGGGGTTGAACACCGTCCGGCTCGGCGACGAGGTGAAGAAGCTGACCGGTGTGATCACCTACGGCTTCAACCTCTACCGGGTGCAGCCGACCCAGCCGGTCGTCTTCCGGGCGCAGAACCCGCGCTCCGCCGAGCCCGAGCGGGTCGGCGGCAACGTCCGCGTGGCCAGCCTCAACACGCTCAACTGGTTCACCACGCTCGGCTCCCGGGGCGCGACCACCGCGGTCGAGCGCGACCGCCAGCTCGCGAAGCTGGTCGCCAACATCCTCAGCCTCGACCCTGACGTGGCCGGCCTGATGGAGGTCGAGCGCAACAACGACGTGGCGCTCAACGCGCTGGTCGACGCGCTGAACGCCAAGGCCGGAGCGGGCACGTACAAGGGAATCACCCACCCCAACCCGGGCACCGACCTCATCCAGACCGCGCTGATCTACAAGCCCGCCAAGGTCACCCCGGCCGGCGCGGCGCAGTCCTCGTCCGACCCGATCTTCAACCGCCCGCCGCTGGTCCAGACCTTCCGCAAGGCGGACGGCAAGGGCGAGACTTTCACGATCCTGGTCAACCACTTCAAGTCCAAGGGCTGCACCGACGTGGACGGCCCCGCCACCGGCCCCGACGCCGACCAGGGCGACGGCCAGAGCTGCTACAACGCCAAGCGCGTCAAGCAGGCTACCGCCCTGCTGGCCCTGATCGACAGCCTCAACCTGCAGGACGTGCTCGTCGCCGGCGACATCAACGCCTACGGCGAGGAAGACCCCATCCACGCCTTCGAGGACTTCGGGCTGACCAGCCTGAGCAAGAGGTACATCCCGAAGGATGACCGCTACAGCTACGTCTTCGAGGGCCTGTCCGGCGAGCTCGACCACCTCCTGGTCGACAAGGACCTGCGCAGGCTGGTGACCGGCGCCACCATCTGGCACATCAACTCCGATGAGGGCCGGTTCATGGACTACAACACCGAATTCAACCCGCCGTACCTGTACGCCCCTGACGCCTACCGCTCCTCCGACCACGACCCGCTCCTGGTCGGGCTCAAGCTCTAACGGAGCATTTCTCCCACTTTGGGACCCACGGGCCGTGACAGCAACCCTGTCACGGCCCGTTTGCGTTGCCGGCTCCGGGGGCGACGGCAGCATGGCGAGACGCTGGAGATGCGCCACACGCGAATCCCATTTTGGGAAACGCACGAGAACCCGTACTGGTACGGCATCTCAATCCACCACCAATGCCACTCTTCCGAATCAACACGGCGAATCGTGAGGAGGTTGGCGACGTGGCCAAAGGTGATGATTTCGAGCGCCGACTGGTGGTATCGGTCGACGTCAAGGGATATGGCGGGCAGACCGCCAACTGGCAGGGACGAATCCAGACGGACCTGATCGGTGTGCTCGACCGGGCGGCCGAACGCGCCGGCTTGGACCGTGCCACCTGGGCGCGCCAGGCTGCGGGTGACGGCGAACTGGCCGTCCTGCCGCCAACCGAGCCCGAGCCGCGGGTGGTGGACGACTTCCCCCGGCACCTGGTGGCCGAACTGCGCAGATACAACCGGGACGTGCCTGGCGACCGCCGGATGCGGCTGCGGCTCGCCCTCGACTACGGGCCGGCCATCGTGGGCGCGAACGGCTTCACGGGAGCGGCCCCGGTCATCGCCGGCCGGCTCTGCGACAGCAAACCCGTACGCACGGCGCTCGACGTCACCGGAGCCGCCCTGGCGGTGATCCTCTCGAAGCGCGTCTACTCCGAGACCGTCGCCCAGGAGCACACCTCCCTGGACGCGACGATGTTCCGCAAGGTCGCCGTCAGCGTCAAGGACTTCGTCGAGGACGCCTGGGTCTGGGTGCCCGACCACCATATCCGCGACGAGGATCTCCCGGATGACCCGGCGCCCGCCCCTCCGGTCGGCCCGCCCAGCGGCCCGCCCGCATCCCAGCAGATCTACCACGGCAACTTCAACGGCGCGACCGTGCACGCTGACAAGGTGGTCGGCGGCGACTCCCTGGGGCAGCGGTGAACGCGGAACCGGCGTCGGACGGCGTACCCGCGGACGACGAGCGGCCCGAAGAGGCCGGCGCGGGGGAGGAGGCGCCGGAGAAGGACGCGCAGGCGCTCGGCCAGGAGTTCTCCACCCGGGCCGCGCAGCCGGGCAGCACCCGCGAGCGGCTCAGCGCGGAGCGGGACGCGCGTTCCAACTTCTCCTCAGCCCAGGTCCACGCGGGCAAGGTGGTCGGCGGCGACGAGATCACCTACATCACGATGACGACCGGGCAGGCGAAGCTCCAGCTGTTCGCCCTGCCCCAGGAGGACCTGGAGCTGGACCTCGCCTTCGTGGACCCGCCCGGCGGCGCCCAGGTAGCGGCGGCCGCGAACGCCCGGCGGCTGGTGATCGTGCGAGGGCGACCGGGCGCGGGGAAGTTCGCCCTGACCCTGCACGTCCTCCTCCGCCTGGCCCTCGGGCCGATTCGCCGGCTCCATCCGGAGACCGACCTGAGCACCCTCACCCTCACCGGGCTCGGCGCGGGCGGCTACGTCCTGGCCGATCTCACCGCTGAGGCCACGGCGCGGTTGCGGTCCTTCGACATCAACCGCCTGGCGGCCGAGCTGACGGACGAGCAGCGCCTGATCATCGTGATCTCGGATGACGCGCGGCTGCCCGAGTTGGATCGTTACATCGTCGAAGCCCGGCCACCTGAGCTGATGGACGTGCTGAACGCGCACCTCATCAGGCGGCTGGGATCGTCCAGCGCGGCGCCGCTCCTCGCCGACCCGGAGATCGCGAGTCTCTGCCAGGCCCGGCTGCGCGATTCGACGGCATATGAGGCGTTCAGGCTGGCAGCTCTGATCGCGGACGAGGAGCCGCCGGTCGTCGCGACCGTGCGGGACCGCCTGCGCGCCGACGACGGCTTCGACCTGGCGCAGTGGTTCTCCGGGCTGGGCGACCTGGAGACGCAGACGCTCGCCATCGGCGTGGCCGTGCTCGCGGGCGAGCCGTATGCGCTGGTCGCCGGTGCTTCGGAGGCGCTGTGCAGGCGGCTCGAACCCGCCGACCAGCCGCCGAAGCCGACCAATCCCTTCGGGCCCACCACCTCGATCCGGCTGCGCCGCCTTAACGCGCATCTGGTGAGCTCGACCATGGCCACCCGGCATGGCGCCACCGTCCCGGGACAGGTCGTCCGTTACCAGGATCGAACCCGGGCCCTGCGGCTCCTGCTCCATGTATGGGACGAGTACGACGAGATCCGGCCGAAGTTTCTCACCTGGCTGCGGCTGTGCCCGCGCAGCGAGGTGCCCACCGTGCGGGTGCGCGCCGCCATCGCCGCTGGACTGCTGGCCACCCGGGCCTTCGACCACATCCGGTCCACCATCATCTCGCCTTGGGCCACCGCCCCGACCTCGGAACTGCGGGACGCCGCCGCTTCGGCGCTCGGCGTGGCGAGCGACGATCCCGCGCTGCGCGGGGCGGTCCGTGGCCTGGTGTCGGCGTGGGCCGCCGACACATCCGCGCCCCGGCTCCGGGCCACCGCCGCCCGCGCCTGGCGCGTCAAGATCGAGAACGACGGCTGCGCCGACGTGCTGAAGCTCTTCGACGAACTGGGCGGCAGCGCGGAACCCGCGGTCGTCGAGGCGATCTGCGAGAGCGTCACCGAAATGATCGAATACGACGACTCCATGTTCGCCGCCGACGCGATCACGCTGCTCCGGAAGTGGATGGCCGACCCCAACCGCTCGGTGACCGGCCAGCTGGCCTTCCTCCTGGCCGCCGCCGATCTGGTCCGGCAGCTGCCCGGCGGCACCTGGCCGGCGCTGCTCGACATCGCCGCCGCCGACGCCGCGCTGGCCAGGGAGATCGGCGCGGCCTGGGCCAAGGTGCTGAATTCGGCGGACATGAACCAGGCCGCCAAGGAAGTGCTCGCCGAGTGGGCGCGAGCCGTCGATCAGAACGCCGCCGCACGCCTCGCCCTCGGCCGGCTCATGGTGGTCGCCAGCACGACGTCACGCACCGAACGAATCATCTCTCTCGCCGCCGCCAGGTGGGCGCACGCGCCCCAGAGCAAGAACGCGGTCCTCGCCGCCCTCTCCCCCGTTAGGAGCGCCCTGTGAACTGGTTCTCTCCTCCCGCGTCGCCGGCCGGCCTGATCGGCCAGACCGGCACCGTCTCGCTGGGGGCCCGCGGGCCCCTGCCCCGGCCGGGCATCGCCATGGTGTACGCCACTCGTACGGGCGATGCCGTCGCCATCACGGGCCGGCCGTCCTGGTTCGACGCCCATCAGTACCACCTGTGGTACGAGGTGGACATCTCACGTCATCTGGACAGCATCCAGGCCGACCTCTCCAGCGCCGTCGACTCGATGCAGTTCCGCCTCCACGCTGACCTCAGCTGGGAGGTGAGCGACCCGATCACGATCGTCCGGCGCGCCACGACCGACGGGCTCGTCCCGTTGCGGGCCTGGCTGATCGACCAGGCCTGGCGCGTCACCCGGGGCTACGACATCGAGCGCTGCGGCGACGCCGAGATACAGCTACGCGGCCGGTTCGAGCAGACGCCGATCGTCCTCGACGAGGGCATCACCGTCCACCGGGTGAACGTCAGGCTCCAGGCGGACGACGCGACCGCGCAGTTCGACGCGGAAAGGGTCGCCCTGATCCGCGCCGGCAAGACCGAGAAGATCGCGTTCGGCAACCAGATCGAGCAGCAGGAACACGCCGCCCAGCTGGAACGCGACCAGGTCAAGGCCCTCCGGCAACTGGCCCAGGGCGAGGACGACCTGATCTTCCTCTTCCTGGCCCGGCATCCCGACCAGGTCGGCGCGATCCTCGAACAGGTGGCCAAGCGACAGGAGATCAGCGTCGGCGCGCAGATGAGCCTGTTCAACAAGCTGGTCGACAAGGGGTTCATCCAGGAAGCGGACATCGAGAACGCGCGCCAGAGCTTGCTCAGGCCCATCGAACAGCTCGCCGGCACGCGTCCGGGCGCCGCGTTGGGCGGCCGACACCAGCAGGCGGCCGTGGAACCGCCTCGCCCGGCCGCCGCACCACGGCAGGCGGCACCCGCCCAAGAGGACGGCATCACGGGCTGGGTGAAGTTCGGCAAGGCCCGCGACGACGAGGGCGACCAATGATCCCGAGGTCCGTCTTCCGCCAGCGCAGGCTCTGGGTCGGCGGCGGCTGCCTGCTCGGCTTCGTCGTCGCCGGAGCCTTCGCCCGCCATGTGTACGGCATGCGGGGCATGGCGATCGGCGCCCTCGGCGCGGTGGCCGCGACAGCGGTCCTGGGCTACTCACTCAACCAGCAGATCAAGTCGGCGAGGCGACAGGTAATGATCCACCCGGATTCGCATTCCCGCTCCGCGCAGGAGCCGGCCATGGCCAGCGTCGATGATCTGATGGCTCCGGCGACTCCAGGAAGAGCCGCCGCAGAGCCCGACGGCTTCCCCCGGCCCACCGGCCGGCCCGCCCAGGCGGACCTGCTCCCGTGGCGGATACCCGGCCATCCCGGCCCTTCGGGAATCGCCGCCGATTCGGCCCTGGTCGGCGACCTCGACCTCCGTGCGGCCTCGATCGTCGGACCGGGCCATCGCTGCGAGGAACCGGCCACGCCGCGCCAGGACGCGTACCGCATCGGCACCGACGCCGCCGGCGAGCACCTCATCGTCGCCGTGGCCGACGGCATGTCCGATAGTTCCCACTCCGACCTCGGCGCCAATGTGGCCGCCGACACGATCGTCAAGCGGCTCCGCGACGTCCTCAACGGCCACGGCGAAGGCGCCGGGCCGGCCGAGCGGGACCTGCGTGAGTCGCTCGGGGCCGCGGCCCAGCGCATGACGGCCACGGCCGAGCAGCGGGGCCTGACTCGCGACGACGTCAGGGCGGCCGTTCTCGTCGCGGTCATCGCCCTCCGCCCCGACCGTGACGGCTGCCACCCGGTGTCCCTGGCCACCGTGGCCGACGTGACCGCGTGGACCAGGCAGGACCGCTGCTGGCGGCACATCGCGGGAGGCGCGAAGTCCGGGCTGGACGCGGGACGCCTGGACGCCTTTCTTCCGCACTTCCCCAGCAAGGCGGTCTGCGAGCAAGTGCGCCTGGCCCCCGGCTCCGTGCTGGCGCTGACCACCGACGGCATCGGCGACGCGCTCGCCTCTCCAGACCTCGCCGCCTGGTTCGGCGACGAGTGGCGGCAGCCCCCCACCATCAGACGTTTCATCGACGTAGTCGCGTTCGAGGCTAAGGGCGCGCTGGACGATCGGACCGCGGTGGTCATCTGGTTCCGGGGCAGGCGGCCGTGAGAACCTGGTCGGACTCACCCTTCGAGCGCACGGTGCCGCTCTCCCAGATCAACCGCTACACCGACGCGGACGTGATCTCCCGGGACAACGGCGAATCCTACGTGATCTTCGAGCCGCCCGGCCACGAAGGCTGGCTGGTGAAGCTCTACAAGCCGGACCTCCGGGTCGACCACGGAATGCTCCGTCGCCTCATCGAACTCCCCGGGACGATGCCGCCCGCCGACCTGGCCCGCGTCGACGACAGCGTCGCCTGGCCGGTCGCCCGCGTCCTGGACGGCTACCGCACGGTGGGTACGGTCATGGCCAAGGCGACCCAGGAGTTCTCCTGGGACATCGCGCTGCTGGGCGGGCGCACCAAGCGCCGGCTGATCGAGATCGACCATCTGGCCAACCTCCCGCAGCGGCAACGGCAACTGGGGTTCCCCGTCCCGGACTCGGAGCAACGGCTGAACGCGGTGCGCAACATGGTCGCCTGCGCGGCCCTGTTCGAACGGCACGACGTCGTCTACGCCGATTGGTCGTTCGCCAACGCCTTCTGGTCGCCGCGTACCCAGCAGACGTTGATCATCGACGTGGACGCCGCGGGCCTGGGACAGCGTCGTTTCGTCGAGACGCCCAACTGGGAGGACCCCCTGATGGACCCGGGGCGTCCGGTGACCACGCATACCGATCGATACAAGGTCGCTCTGCTGGTCGCCCGGGTGATGACCGGGCATCGGCAGGGCCACCAACCGGCGCTGGCCGAAATGGAGCGGCAGTATCCCGCGCACACGCATCTCATCGAGACCGTCCGCCGGGCGCTGAGCGCGATGTCCGCCGAGGCCCGGCCGACCCTGGCCGAGTTGCAGCAGGCCGTCGAGAATCCCGGCGGCGTCAGGAGGGGCGCGCCCGCATCCGGCGGGGACAACGTCAGGACCATGCGGGTGTGGACCCCTCCCGCGAAGCCGTCATCGGCCGCCACCGTGAGTTTCACTCGCCAGGCGAAGCCCGGCGGCCCATCCCCTCCGCCACCCGCGCCACCTTCGCGGCCGCGGCCATCCGCGCACTTCATGGATTTCCTCACGACAGCCCTCGCCCTGCTGGCGATGGTCGCCCTGGCCATCGCCGTGGCTTTGCACCCCCTCTTCCACTGACAAAGGAGACGATCATGCCAGAACAGGTAGACGCCATGCCCGCCACGAAAGCCACGGGGATCCAGGGCCTGCCGACCTACGTCGTGCTCGACACCTCAGGCTCGATGGAGCCGTTCGAGGCGCTGCTCAACGAGACCCTCACCGAGATCGTGGACACGCTCTACTCCAATCCGAAGGTATCCGACTTCATCCACCTGTCGATCGTGTCGTTCAACACGGCACCGCACCTGGTCCTGGAAATGACGGAGATCTCCCAGCTCACCGCCCTGCCGACAGTGGCCTGCGGCGGCATCACGAACCTGGCTCCCATGTTCTCCCTCATCAGGGAGCGCATCGAACAGGACATCCCGAATCTGCGCGACAGGGGTGTCAACGTGCTCCGTCCCGTCGTCTTCCTCCTCACCGACGGAATCCCCACCGACCAGCCCGAGGGACTGTGGCAGTTGGCGCATGCGGAGTTGATCGATCCGGCCTGGCGGCGGCACCCGCACATCATCACGTATGGATTCGGCAACGCCAGCGAGGCCGTGCTGCGCAAGGTGTCGACGCTGAACGCGTACATCGCGGAGAAGGGGCGCGAGGACGAGAACAAGAAGGCGCTGTCCGCGGCGCTCACTTCGCTGCTGCACTCGCTGGTGGCGTCGGCCGCCGCGAAGCGGCTTCTGGTGCCCGAGGAGGTCAGTGGCTTCAAGTCGGTGCAGCTGGACTACGTCGACCAGTAATGATCGACGATGCGTACGGGGCGACGATCGCGAAGCTGAGCCTGTCGGCCATCCTGACCGACCTGCGGGTGGCCCGGGGGCTCACCGCGAGCCAGGTGTGCGAGGGACTCGGCTGGGGGAGAGGAAAACTGGGGCGATTTGAGGCTAATCACTGGAAACGCCCCGAGCTCAGCGACATTCGTGACCTGCTCCGGCTCTACGACATCGAGCCGTACGAACAGGAAAGGATCACCGAGCTGGCGCTGCTGGCCCGAAAGCGCCCCTGGTGGCGCGACTACGGAGACGTTTTCGAGACGGAGTACCCCGGCTTCGAGAACGACGCGGCCGACATCGAGATCTTCTCTCCGCTGACCATTCCGGCCCTGCTCCAGACCCGCCGCTACGCGGAGGTCCAGCACAGCCGGTTGAAGCCGGCCATGCGGGCGCGCGGCCGTTTGGTGGAGGCCGTGCTGACCCGGCAGCGGATCCTGTCCCGCGACGACGGCACCGCGCCCACGCTGATCGCCGTCGTCACGGAGGCCGCTCTCCTCTACACCTGGGGATCTCCCGCCGATCGGCTGGAGCAGATCCGGCACCTGGCGAGATTGAACAGCCGTCCGCACGTCGACGTGCGGGTGCACTCGTTCGCGGCGGGTCCGCCGCCGTTCCCGCTCGGCGCCGTCACCCTCATGCGGTTCCGGCTCGACGGGCCCGCCGTCGTGCTCACCGACACCGGGCTCACCTCGGCGATCGTCACCGACCGCGACGAAGTGGACCGCCATGCCGCCTGGCTGCGCCGGTTACGGGAGCAGGCCCATGACCAGATCAAGACCGGCGAATACCTCGCCGAGCTCACGAAAGGACTCTTGCCGCAGGTGGACCTTGCCGAGATCGAATGACCGCCTGGCCGGGCCGCTGATGACATGGCCGCAATGGATCACGGACAAACGCGCGCGTGCCGCCCTGCAACGGCGGCAGGCCGCCGTGGACGACGCGTGCGCCTACGGCACGCAGTTGCTGGAGGAGGCCAGGGAGGAGCTGAACAAGGCCGACACCAAGTCGCAGGTCCTGCTGGGCGTCATCGGGGTCGGGCTGGGCACGATCACCGGCGGCCTGCTCGCGGGCAGCTGGTCGCCGCACGGGCTGGCCGACGCCGTGGAATGGCTGTGGTGGACCGGAGTGGCCGCCGCGCTCGTGGCTCTGGTCGTGCTCGCGGGCGCGCTGTATCCCCGGCTGTCGAAAGCCGACCGGGCCCGCACCAGCGAGGTCATGTACTTCGCCGATGTGCTCCGGTTCGCCACCGCCGACGCGGTCTACGACGCCCTGCTCAAGTCCAGCGTTCTCGACCTGGAGCGAATCGCGAGCCAGCTGCACCACATCAGCAAGATCGCGAATAGGAAGTACCGATTGATCAGGCTGGGTTTCTGGCTCAGCCTTTTCGCCATAGCCGCCACAGTGGGGTCAGTTTTGGGCAATCTCGCACTCGGTCAGTGAAATGACTGGAATCCACCTTCTTGGCCGATTCGCGAGAATTATTTGATCTTCGCTATCACCGGTAATCCGCCCACGAACAACCGCGGAATCCCGATTCGGAATCGCATAGGAAGAAATATGGCGCTTTCCCTGATACGTGGGCGCGTCATACGTTTTGCTGGAGTGGCAGGCGTCGGAAGAGAGGTACGCGATGCCATTGTCCAGCGCGCCCGACTGGCCTCTGAACACCTTCATGGCAGGACTCGACCCTGCCACCGGCCAGGAGTTCATGGCCCTCTCCCTGCCCGCCCACCGCAAGACGGGCGACATCCTGATCCGTCAGGGCGAGACCGATGACCGGCGCGTCTTCCTGCTGCGTTCCACTGACCCTCGGCGTATCGCCCTGGTCAAGGTGACGAAATACCTGGAGAACGGGGAGCAGCTCCTGCTCGGCATCCGCGTCAGCGGTGACCTGGTCGGGGAGATGGCCTCGGTGCGCGATTCCCCCCGCGTGGCCACGGTCACCTTGTGCTCCGACTGCCTGGTGTACGCGATCCCCGACGCGGCCTTCACCGCGTTCATCGAGCGCCACCCCAAAGCCTCCCGGGGCGTCACGCGCCTGATGGCCGATCGCCTCGACTGGGCCAACCGGCGCCGGGAGGGCATGAGCGGCTACGACGTGTCGACCCGCCTGGCCACGGTTCTCATCGAACTGGCCGACCGCCACGGCAGCCAGGTCGAGCGCGGCCTGGACCTGGGCGTCCCGCTCACCCAGGTCGAACTGGGACGGCTCATCGGGGCGGGTGAGGACGCTGTCGGCAACGCCATGCGCACGATGAACGAGCGAGGGCTCGCGCAGAGCAATTACGGAAGGGTGATCATCCTGGATCTCCCGGGCCTCCGCAATCTCTACCGCCAGAGCCATTAGACAAGAATCCTTCAGTAGGCCTCGAACTCCTGCCGGCCGAGGAAGATAGGCTGATGCCCTGTAAAGGCCTCTCCTGCTGGATTACCTGCTTTCCCAAGGCCAGCTGCGCCCTCTTCACCAACACGAAATACTAGGGGTGAGACGAGCCGAGAGGCTCAAGCCGTGCAGCCCGGTGGGCACCTGCTTGGTCAGCTCGAATCATCGAGGGAGTTCGTGGAGTGGGCCGTCGTGGCCCCACTCGCTTTCACGATCGCCGCCGACGAATTGGCTACTGCAGTGACTTCTTCTTCCTGAGTCGTTTCCGCGGAGGCGAACCGTTCCCAGTCGTCCGTGTCGGGGCGTCGTCGTCCCCCTGGCCGCCGCCGTCTCGCGGCCTGACAGGCGGGGGAGTTCTGGGGGCGATCGGTCGTGGCGTGCTTTGTGTCGTCCCCAGGCCTGGCAGGCCGGTACGACCGGTCAGCGATGTGTGCTGTCGGTCTACGGTAGACCTCACCACCGGAGACGTAAGGCGTGTAGATGTGACACCCGGGGATGTGTCTACAGGCGAGGTGATTCGCGTAGACGTTCCGGTGGGAGGGGTAATCGCCAGGGACGTCTGCACCGGAGGGGTGGCCAGGGTGGGGCCGCGCGGGGGACCCTGCTCGCCGCGCTCCAGCCGGGCTTCGGCTTCGGTCAGAGCCACGTCGCTGTCCAGATATGCCTGGTACGACTCGTATTCGTCGAGAGCTTGGATCAACTCGCCGTCATCCTCGTCCACATCCTGCCAGACCGGTGACAATGGCAGGTCGGACGGTTCTTCCTGGCTCGACGCGTAACCGGTTGGGTCGGCGGAGCGGGTCTTGCCCTGGGGCTCGAGACCGGAGAAGGCGATTCCCCCGGCGAGCGCGCCCCGCCCGCCCATCGACTTCAGCGCCTTCCGCCCCGCCAACGGCAGATCGTCGCCCATCATTCTTTGCAGCACGTCCTCGTCACGGAGCACAGCCGGCGGGGGCCATGGGTAAATCTTCATGTGCGTGGCCAGGGTCCGCTGAAAGACGTTGGGATAGACGTCGTTCAGGACCAGGAAACATTTGAGGCAGCAGGCTCTGCCGACGCCCAGCTTGTAGCTGCCCGGAGCTTCGCGGGCGACCGCCAGCGCCTGCATTTCCGCGTGCACTTCCTGTTCGGTGCCGTTCTTCGCCTTCGGCAGCGATCCGTTGTACGCGACCACCCGGATGCGGCCCTCGGTCTGTTCCAGTGTCCGGAGGTACGCGATGGCCTTCCGGATCCGGATCTCGGCGCGCGTCCTCGATTCGAGGAGCTGGGGCTTCGACGTCGTCGGCTCGCGCGCGGCGATGGTGTCCAGCAGCGCCCGTACCTCGTCTTCGGCCTTCTGACCGACCGCCCGGGAGGCGCGCAGCAACGCTTCCAGGTCACGCCCCAGGTCCTGGTCCGGCCGGTTGGCGAAGACGCCGATCTCGCGCCCGCGGTGCAGCAGCGAGACGCACACCCGGTCCCCTCGGAGCGTGGTGAGCACGTCGGCGACTCGGTCGAGCGCACGTTCGTCCTTGAGCGTCGGATCGCTGCCCAGCTGCGCCATCCAAGCCGCGTGCGACCCGTGCTGCCTCAGCAGTTGACGCTTCAGGGCGTCAAGGCGTGCCGTCATGGTGTCCTTGGCGGCACTCTGCGCTTTCCCGTACTCGGAGTATCCCAGGCCCTCCATCGATGCCATCTCGACGGACCCCGTGTTGTTCGGCAGCCACTGCGCGTCGTGCAACTCCGCGAGTTTGGCGTCGAAAGCCTCCTGCACGCCGATTCTGCCGGTCCACGACCGTAACCGGCTGAGCATCAGGTCCGTTCCACCGGGCTCCCTGCTCGTCGTCCAATAAAGTTCAGCCAGTATCTCCGCCCGGCTGGTCGCCGCCACATTCAGCGTTTTTCCGAGCGCCTTCCACAGGGTTTCGGACTTCTCGAGGTGTTGCGCGACCGAGAGCGGTGCGCTGGGAACGACTCTGCGGGCCTGCGCCAGCCAGTAACTCGCCACCTTGCCGTCGTCGGAGTAGGGGTTGTTGAGCCCATTCAGCAGGCGCTCGGTCAGGGCGGAGTTCTCCTCGGTGAACTCCACGAAATCCTGAAAGTTCGCAAATGGCCCGTGCTCTTGGAGAGCTCGGTACGGCGGCGTGAAAACCGGATCGTCCACGGGCGCGGAGCCGGAATTCCGATCCTCAGCCGGATCCACATCGAGGAGGTCGGTGGTTGGGAAGCTTGTGGTGATCGTGGTGGTAACGGGGACGTCGGTGGTGGTAGACGTCCGGGGGACTGGCTCGTCGTCGTCGGACGAGTCGTCGATGACAATGACCTGCCTGGCCTTTGGAGCGCGCGTAGGGCTGTGGATCTTCGTGGTGGTGACAGGCGTGCGGGTCGGGACGGAGAGGGTCCGGGTGGTCGGCTTTGAGCTGAGCGAGGGCACCGGGAGCTGGGTCTCCGGGATGACGTCGACCAGCTCTTCGTCGTCACGCCCGCCCCGGACGCTCGAAAGCCGCCTTGGCGGTGAATCCGGAACGCTGAACGTCGAGATGCGTCCGGACCTGGTCTCGCTCCGCGGCGGAGAGTCCGGGACGAAGAAGGGAAACCCCAGCGAAGGCGAGGAAACCGGAGTTCTGCCCGTGGTGGAGGTGCGGGGCTCGCTCACCACGGGCGGGAGGGAGGTCCTGGTAGACCTCTCCTCCGTCGTGGTGCGGACTGTCGACGAGCGGACCAACTGCAGCTTGGGCCGAGTCGGCCCTAGCCGCCGCGGCTCTTCAGGAAATTCCTCGATCTGAGCGACAAGGGCAGGATCCTGAGCAAAAACAAGCCCGGACTTTGACTTCGCCTGCCGCTTACGCGTTCGTGAGGGCTGATTGGATTTTCTCTTGGCCTTCTTCGTCGGCTGGGTAGCCTGCTCCGGAAGTATAAATTTCCAAGGCGTCGTCACATCTGCCCCCGTTCGCTCAGCCCGCCACACATCCTCCCCACCCAGTCACGACCACGGACCTACTGCCATGGTGACAAAAGGGTCCTATGTGAACGCGGCCAGGCATCTGGCGTACTCACCAGGCCGCAGGATCCCGGGCGAACCGAGGTTCTGCGAATGTTGTCAGCCATGTACGCGGATTCTTGGTGCTGGCCAGCAAGGAGGGCCCAAAGGGCGAGGATGACCCGAGCTTCTTCGAAGCGGACTTCGTGATCGATGCGGTTCGCTGGACTTACGGGTTCGAGCTTGGCCCTACGCGCGTCGTGGCGGAATGGATTCACAGCTACCCTCGTGGTCACCGTCAGGTGTGGATGGATCGCGACACCTCGCGAGCAGAGGTGTATGAGTGGCCGGGCAACCGGGTGAAGGACCGAGCTCAGCTGGTGCGGCGCACTCGGCCTAATGCGCTGCTCCTGTCGACAGCGGGCACGGACAACCATCCTCAACTGTCAGCACTTTTTCATTGGTTCCGTCGCAATCTGCTGCTCATCAATCCAGAAGATGAGCGGGAGGCTCGCGAGGCGTTCACCACGGCTGCGCTGTCGGGCCGGGAGGCGCAGCGGATCAAGGATCTCCTGGTCGGTCGCGGATTTGGGCATCACCGATGCGAAGGTCACTCGAGAGGGGAAGAATCGACCAGCGCCTGTGCTGTTCCACCAGTCCGCTGCCGGAGAAGTTCCGTTCGAGTGGCGGCATGAGTCATTGGGGACTCGCTCGTGGTATGCGCTACTAGGTCCGTTGCTCTTGGTGCTCGATGAGGGGACCGTACTCCTGGTCGATGAGCTGGATGCCAGCCTGCACCCGCGATTCGCCGCTGAGGTGGTCAGGCTCTTTCAGGATCCGCAGGCCAATCCCAGAGGCGCGCAGCTCATCTTCACCTCGCACGATCCCTCGATTCTCACTACTTCGAGTGGGGAGCGTCCGATGGAGCCGGGACAGGTGTGGTTGACGGAGAAGGACAAGGACGGTGCTACCGCGGTACCCATTGACGGCTGCTTCGCCGACAGAGAATGAGGACTTGATGAAGTCCTATCTGGCTGGGGCGATCGGCGGAGTCCCATTGATCTTGGAGGGTCAGATCGCCCGTCGGTTGATCACTACGGACGAGCGGCTGAAGGGGGCCCGGCGGAGGAGAGCGGATGGCGCGTAAGAAGGGCAAGGAAGAGCTGGGCCCTTCGAAAAGGCAGCGTGCCCGTCGGCGCCGCCTTGTGTACTTTCAGTGGGGTTTTGCGGCCTCGTGACGGATCGGCTTCCCTTCGCCAAGGCCGTCGAGAACGTCAAACTCGTGCTTCCCGAACAGATCCCGGTCGGTAGCTTCGGCGAGGCGAAGAAGCGTGCTGAGCAGATGAACGCGGCACACGGGGATCATGTTCCCTGGTCGCGGCGAGATCCGTACACCGATGTCCACACCTTCGTCGAACAGGGTGTCCGGTGCGGCCCGTGGGGACCATAGGGTTCCTACGTCCCGCCGGGTCGTTGGGGCCATAGGTCGGCCAAGCTCACGCTCGCGCAGTTGGAGCGGCATCTGTTCGCGGCCGCGGACATCCTTCGGGGAACGGTCGAGGAGCACGGCGGGGACACCACCGACATGTTCTTCGCCAGCCAGGACGCCAACAGCGGTTCCTGGATCATGGCGACGATGAATATGGTGCTGCATGGAGTCCGCCGCTTCGACCCGCGGACCGTCGATACTCTCGCCGGGCCAGCGCATGTCCCTGCCTGCATTCTGGTGTTGCGGCCGAAGGGCAAGAAAGTCCGGAACGTGCCGGCAAGGTCCTGTTCATAAACGCCGACCGCGCCTGGCTCACCCGCTTCCAGCGCCGGTTGTGACATCTGTGGATCGTCACATTGCGGGGGTCGATGCTCGTAGGATTGCGTGGTGGATGCCCCCAGCCTGCTTGACCAAGTCCGCGAGTTGCGCGGTCAGGGCCAGTCGCCCAAGCAGATCGCCCGCGCTCTCGGCATGGCGCCGTCGGCGGTCGCTCCTTTGATCCGTGCGGTGGCCGCGCAGGCCGGCTCCGGCAGGCAGGTGGGCGAGGTGGTGGCGTGCTGGGTGAACGCGGGCTGGAGCATCGGGCTCACGGTCGAGGCGTCGCGTGGCTGGATCGACGTGGCGCCGCAGGACACGAATACGGCTGGGGGCATGGTCAGCGCGCTTGTCGTGCGTAAGCATGGCTGGGACAAGCTGTCCGTGTGCGGGTATCTGGTGGACACCTACTGTCTCGGGGTCAAGAACGCGCAGGGCCCGGAGACCGGCGACGAGATGGACTTGCGGCGGTTCCGGGAGATCTACTTCTCCGCTTACTCCACGGACTACCAGGAAGCGCCCCTCGACCTGGTCCAGCACCTCGTCTTCGGCGCGGTGGAGTATGCCAGGGGCCTTGGTTTCGAGCCGCACCCCGATTTCGCGGAAGCCGCAGGGCATCTCGGCGAGTGGGTGGGACCGTCCGCGATCGTCTTCGGGAAAGACGGAGCCCCCTTCTATATCTCCGGCCCGTACGACAATGCGAAGAAGATCGTCAGGACGTTGGAGCGAACCGTGGGTGAGCCGCCCAACTTCAACTACATCCTCACTCTGGATGAGACCAACCGGGGTTTCCGCTAGCCCATGGCGCGGGGTGAGGAGACGATATGGGCAAGGCCAATCGGGTCCGGCGTAAGGCCAAGGAGAAGGAGCGCAAGCGGCGGACACAAGGCCAGCCGAACAGCGCGTCCTGGCCGCCTTTCGCGTTGTATGACCCGCCGACCCCCGAAGAGTTGGCAGTCGTGTCGCTGTCCGGTGCCCTCGATGCGCGGCAGCACGGGAATGAACCGGCTTTCTTGGAACATGTCGGGTTCCTGGCGGATTCCTCGCCCACCCGGGTGGTGGACCGATTGCTGCTCCGCACGCTCACGCGGTATGTCACCGACGCGTGGCGGTCCGGCTGGCAGCCCGCCGACCTGGTCCGCCTGTCCAGGCGGGAGCTGGGCGTGCGGCACGCTCGGCTGGTGACCGACGCCATCGCGGCGGAAATGCGCTCCTATGCCGCGGCCACCGTGGACGAGCGGTGGCAGGAGCAGTTGGCGGCGCTGGGATCGGGGGTCTGGTGGCAGCGCGATGAGGAACTGCTGCGGGCGGGTGACGATCGTGCCGCGATGGTGACCTGTGCGGTGCAGACGCTGTACCGGCTGGGGACGTTGCCGCCGCTGGCGGTGCTCTGGCCCATCCCGGGGACGGCTCGCCGCGAGGCCGGGAAGTCGGCCGGCGCGGTCGATGAGCGGATACTGGCGCGGGTCCGCGCGCTGCTGGCCAAGGCCGAGGCTACGGAGTTCGAGGCGGAGGCGGAGACGTTCACCGCGGCGGCGCAGTCCCTGATGGCCCGGCACAGCATCGACGCCGCGCTGCTGGCCGCCGGGGCCGGGGCCCGTTCGCGCGAGGAGCCGCAGGGGCTCCGGCTGGGGATCGACGCGCCGTACGAGGCGCCGAAGGCGGTGCTGCTTGACGTGGTGGCCTCCGCCAACCGCTGTCGCGCGATCTGGCACCGTGATCTGGGATTCACCACCGTGCTCGGCTTCCCCGCGGACCTGATGGCGGTCGAGGTGCTGTACACCTCCCTGCTGGTGCAGGCGGTCACCGCCATGACGCAGGCGGGTTCCCGGCAGGGCTCGCGGATCAGGTCCTTCCGCCAGTCGTTTCTGTCGGCGTATGCGGCGCGGATCGGCGAGCGTCTGGCCGAGGCCTCCGACGAAGTGGTCAGGCAGGCGGCGGCGGAGACGGGCAAGGACCTCGTGCCGGTCCTGGCGGCCCGGGAGCAGCTGGTCGACGAGCGGGTCGAGAAGGTCTTCCCCAACCTCACCGTGGTCGGTGCCGGGTCGATCAACAACAGGGACGGCTGGGCGTCCGGCCGCGCGGCGGCCGACCAGGCGCGACTCGACGTGCTTCATGGAATCACGGGGTGAACGGGGAAGTGCGGTTGAGCGGCGGACGGTGCCACAGCCGGGGTTCCGTCGGACCGGGTGGCTGAGCCGTCGATGAAGCTGCCGAACAAGGAGCAGATGTGGGTGGAGGCGCGGCGGCGGCACCGGCTCACTCACGCCCAGGTGCAGATGGCACGCGAGCTCGGGCTCAATCCCGCCAAGCTGGGAAAACTCGACAACCACCGGGCCGAAGCGTGGAAGGCAGCGCTGCCGCAGTACATCGAACACCTGTATCTGAAGCGGTTCAGGCGCGCTGTGCCGGAGAACGTACTGTCGATCGAGGAGCGAGCCCAACTGTCCGCATTGAAGAAGGCCGAACGGAAGACCAGGCGCGTCGGCGAGCGACCCGAATAACGGCCCACTACAGGCGCAAGCTCATCGGGTCTAATTAGGGGCGGGATTGAGTTTGGCCAAGCCGAAGCCGAGTTGGCTGTACAGTTCTAGCTGATCGTAGTATTCACGGTGCGTGATGATCTTGCCGTTCTCAATATGAGCAGCGCATGAAGCGCGCACGGTGATGCGGTGGCCTGTTCCTTCTATCACATGCCCGTCTGGCAGCAGAAAAGGCCCCGTATGCGTGCCTGTGTAGGTCCATTCCGTAACGGCAGGGATAGCGCAGTCGGCCACCTCGAGCCACGCCGTCGCGTGAAAGTCGGGGAATCCCTTGAAGTATTGCTCATAATGCCAGGAGATCTCGTCGTGTCCTTCTGCTATGCCTGATGGTGCGACGTAGACAGCGTCTGGGCTGTAGCAGTCGAGCACTCTTTGCAGATCGTGAGCGTTGATCGCGTCCTTCAACTGGCGTTTGAGGTCCCAGGCTGTAGACACGGACACCCCCCAGGCCGGATCCAGAGCTAGGTTCATCCCCACGCTACTCAACGAGGAGTCAGCGGTTGGTTAGGGCAGCGTTGTGCGCGGACCACGGAACACGCCACGATTTCCCTGTCGGCTCAAGAGGCTGTCGCGGCAGCCTGGATCGTTCAGTTACCGCCCCTGTATCCCTCGGCTGCGGGTGCCGAGAAACTCATCCGTCCAGGTCACAGGCGTGATGCTGCGGCCCTGGCAGCGCGGGGACTGCGCCGGAACGGCTTGCGTGGCGTACCAGTCCGGGCGAGGAGCCGGATCTACCGGTGAACAACCGGAGAATAAAAGGTCCACGGGCGCGCTGCACGATTTAGTCTGCGTACTGCCGGGAGATCGCCGGATATCCACTCGATGCTGCCGGGTTTCGCTGTTCCTGGACGGGGAGGAGCGCCGTGGAGTTCCGCGTTCTCGGTCCGATGGAAGTGTGGCACGGGGGGCGGCAGGTGCCGTTGGGCGGTGCGAAGCCGCGGGCGCTGCTTACCGCGCTGGTGCTGGACGCGGGCCATGTGCTGCCTGTGGACCGGCTGATCGAGGCGGTGTGGGGGGAGGCGCCGCCGCCGACCGCCCGCGCCGTGCTCCAGACCTATGTCGCCGCGCTGCGCCGCGCCTTTGACCGGGCGGGCCTGCCCGCCGTCATCGTCTCCCATCGGGTGGGCTACCTCGCGGAGGTGCCGGCCGAGGCGGTGGACCGCGACGTGTTCGAGCGGCTCGCCGCCGAGGGCCGGTTGCACGCCCGCGACGGCCGCCCGGCGGAGGCGGCGGTGCGGTTCCGGGCGGCCCTCGCGCTCTGGCAGGGGGCGGCGCTGGGCGGCATCGGCGACTCCTTCCTGCGCGCGGAGGCATTGCGCCTGGAAGAGCTGCGGCAGGCGGTCATCGAGGAGCGGATCTCGGCGGAGCTGGCCACCGGACGGGCGGAGGATCTCGTCGACGAGCTCACCGAGCTGGTGGCGTTGCACCCGGTGCGCGAGCGGCTGCGCCGCGACCTGATGATCACGCTGTACCGGTCGGGCCGGCAGGCTGACGCCCTCGCGGCGTTCGGCGAGGGCAGGCGGGTGCTGATCGAGGAACTGGGCATCGAGCCGGGACCGGAGCTGCGCCGTACCCACGAGGCGATCCTGCGCTCCGATCCGGCGCTGCTCGGCGTCGCCGAGCCAGGGCCGCCCCCGCCGCGCCAGCTCCCGTCCGCGCCGCCGGACTTCACCGGACGCGAGGAGGAGATCGCCACGCTGCGCGCCGGCCTCGCCCAGGCGGGCAGCACGCCGGTCCAGGTGATCTCGGGCGCGGGCGGCACCGGCAAGACCAGCCTCGCGCTGAAGGTCGCGCACATGGCCGCCGGCCTCTACCCCGACGGGCAGCTGTACGTCGAGCTGCGCGGCACCGCCGACGCGCAGGCGTCCCCGGAGGAGATCCTGGGCCGCCTGCTCAGGCAGCTCGACCCCGCCGCCACCACACCGCCCGCCACTTTGGAGGAGCGTGCCAGCCGCTTCCGCACGCTGCTGGCCGGGCGCCGCAAGCTGCTCGTGCTCGACGACGCCGCCAGCGAGGCCCAGGTCCGCCCGCTGCTGCCCGGCACGCCCGGCTGCGCGGTGATCGTCACCTCGCGCAACCGGCTTTCCGGCCTGGCCGGCGCCGCCTTCGTCGACCTCGGCGTGCTTCCCCGCGACGCCGCCATGACCCTGCTCGCCCGCATCGCCGGCCGGGACCGTATCAGCGCCGACCAGGAGGCCGCCCAGCAGATCGTGCGCCGGTGCGGCGGCCTGCCGCTGGCGCTGCGGATCGCCGGGGCGCGGCTGGCGGCGCGCCGCCAGTGGACGATCGAGATGCTGGCCGGGCGGCTGGGCGACGAGCGGCGCCGGTTGGACGAGCTCGCCGTCGGTGACCAGGAGGTGCGGGCCAGCATCGGCCTCAGCTACCGCGCGCTCACCCCCGCTGCCAGGACCATGCTGCGCCGCCTTGGCCTGCTCGGCCTGCCCAGCCTGCCGGTGTGGGTCGCCGCCGCGGCCACCGACCGGCCCCTGGAGGAGGCCGAGCGGGTGCTGGAGCAGCTGGTGAACGCGTCCCTGCTGGACGTCGACGGCGCCGACTCCATCGGCTGGATGGGCTATCGCCCGCACGACCTGATCAGCCTGTACGCCAGGGAACGCGCCGAGGAGGAGGACACCCCGGCCGAGCGCGCGGCGACGGTGGAACGGGTGCTCGGCGCGTGGCTGTGGCTGGTCCAGCAGATCAACGACGCGGTGCCGACCACCGGGATGGCCATGCGCGCGACCTACCGCACGGCCCGCCCCCTCGATCCCGAGCTGGCCAGGGCGGTGCTCGCGGACCGGCACGCCTGGTTACGGGAGCAGGAGACGTCCCTGGTCGTCGCCATCGACCTGGCGGCCGCGATGGACCTCGACGAGGTGGCGGTGGAGCTGGCCTGCGCCCTGTCGGGCACCGCCTTCGGCGGCAGCCAGTACGTCTTCGACAACCCGTTCACCGGCTGGCACCGTACCCACGAGGCCGCGCTCGCCGTCGCGCGCCGCAGGGACAACTCGCTGGGCGAGGCGATCCTGCTGGCCGGGCTCGGCCAGCTCCGCTATGAGCAGGACCTGTTCGCGGAGTCGCGGGACTACCTCAGCCAGTCCCTGTCGATGTTCCGGGCCGCGGGTGACGCGCGGGGCGAGGCGGTGACGCTGACCGCGCTCGGCGCCGCCTGCCGGGAGCAGGGCTATCTCCCGGAGGCGATGCACTTCCTCGACCGGGCCGAGAAGATGTGGACGGACCTCTCCGACGACACCGCGATGGCGAACGTGCAGCGGCTGATGGGCACCGTGCTGCTGGAGCGCGGCGAGTACGACCGGTCCTGGGCGGCCCTGACCTGCGCGCTGCGCCTCTACCGCGAGGGCGGCAGCCGCCGCGGCGAGGGCATGACGCTGCGCAACATCGCGCTGTTCCATCGCGCCAGGGGCGAGCTGGACGAGGCGGAGCGGACCGCCGGCGAGGCACTGGTGATCTTCGGCGCGATCGGCGACCAGCTCATGGAGGCGTACGCGCTGCGCGTGCTCGCCAAGGTGTGGCTGCGGCGCGGCCGGTTCGAGGAGGCGCGGCGGGCGCTGGACGAGACGCTGGCCACGGTCAGGAAGCTGCGCGACCGGTTCGGCGAGGCCTGCACCCTGCGCGTGATCGGCGAGTGCCATCTCGCCGAGGGGCGCCTCTACCAGGCGCGCAGCCACCTTGAGGAGTCGCTGGCCGGGTGGGAGGAGATCGGCTCGATGGTCTTCCGGGCCCGCACGCTGCACGACCTGGCGCGCGTGCACGACGCGTTCGGCGACACGGCGGCCGGCGCCGCGATGCGGGCGGAGGCGATGGAGACGTTCCGCTCGCACGGAGCCCGCGAGCACGCCGAACTGGCGGCTACAGAGTAATTGAAGCGGTCCGATCCATGATGCCGGGAAACTCACGATTCCTGGAGAGGGCCCCCGTGACAGAGATCGTCTTGTTGTCAGATCCGCGCATCGCCCGGACGCCCGTCAAGGAGCGCGGAGAACCGCTCGTCGATCTGCGCGCCATCGAGGCGATCCGCGTCGATCCGCGCCTGGCCGACGAACGGGGGGCGTACGCGCACGTACGGCTGAGCGTGGCCGACCGCCTGGTCGCCGCGCAGACCAGGTTGCCGCAAGGGCTGCGACTGCTGGTAGTGGAGGGCCTGCGGCCCCGGGAACTGCAGGAGCGGTACTTCGCCTCCGCGCTCACGCGCATGCGCGCCGGGCATCCGGACTGGGACCAGGCGCGGGTGCACACCGAAGCCGCCGCGTACGTCTCGCCACCGGAGGTCGCGCCCCACGTCTCGGGCGGCGCGGTGGACCTCACGCTGTGCACGGAATCCGGCGCGGAACTGCCGATGGGCACCGAGGTCAACGCCAGCCCACCGGAAGCGGACGAAGCCTGCCACACCGGCTCGACGGCCATCCCCGCCCAGGACGCCGCCAATCGCCGCCTCCTCATCACCGCCATGACCGCGACCGGATTCGTCAACTACCCGACCGAGTGGTGGCACTGGTCGTACGGCGACCGCTACTGGGCGTTCACCACGGGGGCCGCGTACGCACGCTACGGGATGTGCGAGCCGCCCGGTTAGCGCACGCGAGCAGCGGACCCGGCGCTCGCCGGGCCCGCTGCGCACACTTCGGCTAGCCGAGCGCGACCTCGGTCATCACGCCGCCGGGCAGCATGTCCTTCCAGCCCGCGTTCAACTCGCCCTCCTTCACCAGCACCGTGCCATCGCTCTTGACCATCCCGACGCGGTTGCCGGACAGGGCGATCTGCTTCATGACTCCGCCGGGCAACATGTCTTTCCAGCCCGCGTTCAGCTCACCGTCCTTCACCAGCACCGTGCCATCGCTCTTGATGATGCCGATGCGTGTCCCATCGAGAACGATCTGCTTGATGACTCCGCCGGGCAGCATGTCTTTCCACCCGGCGTTCAGCTCGCCGTCCTTGACCAGGGCGGTCCCGTCGGCCTTGATGATGCCGACGCGGTCGCCGGACAGGGCGATCTGCTTGATGTCACCGCCGGGCAGCATGTCTTTCCACCCGGCGTTCAGCTCGCCGTCCTTGACCAGGGCGGTCCCGTCGGCCTTGATGATGCCGACGCGGTCGCCGGACAGGGCGATCTGCTTGATGACGCCGCCGGGCAGCATGTCTTTCCACCCGGCGTTCAGCTCGCCTTCCTTGACCAGGGCGGTCCCATCGGCCTTGACGATGCCGACCCGATCACCGGACAGAGCGAGGTCCTTCATGGAACCGCCGGGCAGCATGTCCTTCCACCCCGCGTTCAGTTGGCCGTCCTTCACCAGGACCGTGCCGTCGCTCTTGAGCACGCCGACGCGATCGCCGGAGAGCACCACCCGCCGCATCACCCCGCCGGGCAGCATGTCCTTCCACCCCGCGTTGAGCGCGCCCTCCTTCACCAGAACGGTGCCGTCAAACTTGACGATGCCGACCCGGCGGAGCGTCGTGCCCCCGCCCGCGCCGTTCCACAGGGCATCGACGACGCGCTGGGCGTCGGGCACCTCCGGCTGGTACCGCGACGGATAGTCCGACACCTGCACGGCCTGGCAGATGGCGCCGATGTCCCCGCTCATCCATGAGTTGTTGGGGAACTTGCGCAGCATGGCGTTGATGAACGCGTTGGTGGCGTACACCGGATCGATCAGCTGGGCCGGGGTGCCCCAGCCCTGGGAGGGGCGCTGCTGGAACAATCCCAGGCTGTCGTGGTCGACGGGGGTGGCATAGTTCTGCAGGCCGCTCTCCACGATCGCGGTGGTGATCGCGATAACCGCGGCCCGCTGCGCGAGCCCGCGCCCCTGCACGGTCTGCACGATCATTCGGGCGCACGAGACGCGGTACGCGGTCATGTAACCGGCCAGCCGGCCGCTCATCACGGCGTTGAGGTCGGTGGCGTTCGCCGCGTCGGCGGAGCTCGGGGAGCCGCTGGGGTCGCAGGTGGCGAACTCGACGGCGAGGGCCTGGATCTGCTCCTCGGTGAGCACGCTCAGGTCGTCCGGCGGCTGCGGCGCGGCGTGCGCCGTGCCGGTCAGCGTGGTGGCCAGCAGCAGGGCGGGTACGGCTAACAAGGCCAGAATTCGGTTCATGTCCGGTCCTTCGCGCTCAGCCGAGGGTGATCTGGCTCATGTAGCCGCCCGGGAGCATGTCCTTCCACCCGGCGTTCAGCTCGCCTTCCTTGACCAGGGCGGTCCCGTCGGCCTTGATGATGCCGACCCGGTTGCCGGAAAGCGCCAGGTCTCTCATGACTCCGCCGGGGAGCATGTCCTTCCAGCCGGCGTTGAGCTCGCCGTCCTTGACCAGCACCGTGCCGTCGCTCTTGATGATGCCGACCCGCCTTCCGGACAGCTCGACGTCGGTCATGACTCCGCCGGGGAGCATGTCCTTCCAAGCCGTGTTCAGCTCGCCCTCCTTGACCAGGACGGTCCCGTCCTGCTTGACGATGCCGACCCGGTCGCCGGAAAGCGCCAGGTCCTTCATGACTCCGCCGGGGAGCATGTCCTTCCAGCCGGCGTTGAGCTCGCCGTCCTTGACCAGCACAGTGCCGTCGCTCTTGATGATGCCGACGCGGTCGCCGGACAGGGCGATCTGCTTGATGACGCCGCCGGGGAGCATGTCCTTCCAGCCCGCGTTCAGCTCGCCCTCCTTGACCAGGGCGGTCCCGTCGCTCTTGATGATGCCGATGCGGTCCCCGTCGAGGGCGATCTGCTTGATGACGCCGCCGGGGAGCATGTCCTTCCAGCCCGCGTTGAGTTCACCGTCCTTGACCAGGGCGGTGCCGTCGGCCTTGATGATGCCGACCCGGTCGCCGGACACCACGACCTGCGTCATGACGCCGCCGGGCAGCATGTCCTTCCAGGCGGAGTTGAGCTCGCCCGCCTTGACCAGCACCGTGCCGTCGCCCTTGAGAATGCCCACCCGCTTGCCGGTCGCGGGAGGCGGCGTGCCGCCGCCACCGCCGCCCGTGCCGCCGACCGGGGCGGAGTAGCCGACGATGTCGCCGTCCGAGCGCGAGTAGGAGTTGGTCTTGGTACGGTCGCTGCTGTTGCCCTCGATCGTGTAGATCGTGGAGCCGTCCGCTGACTCGACGACCCCGACGTGGTCGATGTCGCCGCTCTGGTCCCAGTCGAAGACGACCGCGTCGCCGGGTTGTGGTGTGTATCCGCTGCCTCTGCTGTGCCAGGTCCCGTACAGCTCGCCGTAGTCCCGGAACGAGGCGGCCCATCCGGTGAGTATGCCGCCGCTGGTCTCCGGCACGTCGGCGTGCGGGACTCCGGCGTTCTTCCACACGAACTTGACGAAGTCCGCGCACCAGTCGCTGTCCGCCCATTGCAGTTCGATGTAGGGGCAGCCCGCGGTGGGCTTCCAACCGCCGCGGAAATAGCCGGTGTAGTAGTTGCAGCCGCTGCCCATCGGCTGCTCATGGTTCCTGTTCGCGTTGTGCAGCTCGTCCATCGCGACGGACACGATGGTGTCGCGGCTCACCGCCATCGCGGGCGCCGCCGACAGGCCTATCAGGCACGCGGCCTGCAGGGCGACCACGGTTAACCCGAGGACCAGCCTCCGGATGAGGATCTTTCTCATCGCCGTCTCCTTCACGGGTCGGATCACTTTTCGGATCTGACCGGAAGGTTGGGGCACGGCCCTGCAATAACCCTGCAACCTGACTCCAGCCGGTTGGCACCGCGCGCATCCCCCAGGGCGGTCGGGTGGGCGTGCGATGCGAAGCCGCTGTAATTCCGCTGTAATCCCGAAGGATTCCTATGGGGTGCGGATCGGGATGGTGGTGGGGTCGGACAGCACGCGCTCGATGATGACGTGGACTCCGCCTCGTGAGGCGGCGCCGAAGCCGAGATCGGAGGCGGCGAAACCGCAGCGGTCGGTGGCCGCGGTCATGCCGAGCCGGTCGAGTTCCGTCTGGGCGACGGGGATGATCCGGTCGGCGAGCTGGGCGAAGTATCCACCCAGGACGACCACCCGCGGGTTGAAGAGGTTGATCAGCATCGCGGCGCCGCGGCCGAGCCACCGGCCTACCTCGGCGATCGCGGGGTCGACGCGGGGATCCCCTTCGGCTCGCCGCTGCTCCATCTCAGCCAGCCGTTCCTCCGGATCGCGTACGACCTGGCCAACCCCGTAGGCGTGATCCGGGGTGGCCATCCGCACCAGCGCCGCCAGCCCCACCTTGGTCTCCCAGCAGCCGATCCGGCCGCAGCCGCAGCGCTCACCGGCCGGGTCGACCATGATGTGGCCCGCCTCCCCGGCGAAGCCGTCCGCTCCGTTCAGCAGTCGGCCGCCGGAGATGATGCCGCAGCCGACGCCGACCTCGCCGGTGAGGTAGACCAGGTTCGGCGTGCCCATGGCGACCCCCGAGCGATATTCGGCCAGCGCCGCGAGGTTGGCGTCGTTGTCGATGGTGATGGGCACGTCCGGGGCGGCGGACCGCAGCCGGTCGGCCACCGGCACCTGGTGCCAGCCGAGATTCGGGGCGATGACGACGGTGCCGGTGGCGGTGTCGATGAGACCGGGGACGGCCACGGTGATCCCGGCCAGCGCGACCCCGAGCCGGCCGAGGTCGGCGACGGTCTTCCCGATCACCTGGGCCAGCTTGTCAAGCGAGCGGCCGGGGTCGTTTCCCATGGCGTCGAAGCTGATCCTCCGGTCGGCGAGCACCCGGCCCGCCAGGTCGGTGGCGAAGGCGGCGATGTAGTCGACGTTGACTTCCACGCCCAGCGCGCCCACCTGGGAGCCGTCCAGAACGAGCGCGAGGCTTGGGCGCCCGACCGAGCCCGCGCGTTGCGGCCCGATCTCCTTGACCAGCCCGCGCGCCTGCAACTCGCCGACCAGGCTGGTGATGGTGGTCTTGTTCAGGCCCGTCTCGACGGCGGCAGCCGATCGGGAGCACGGGCCACTCTCGCTGACATGGCGCAGCACGAGGGAGAGGTTGGAGCGGCGAATCGTGGCCTGGTCCGCGGGGACTCCCGCCGACCGGCGGTCCGGACCGGTGAGATCCACGGCCGCCCCCTCAATTCGTCTACATGACAGGCCAAATTAAAGACGGGTGAACCCGGTGAAGGCAATCGGCACGTGATGTAACGACCGGATAACGAGAGGTGCACCGCGCCGACCTGCACATACTTGAAGATGTCAACTCGTTACCTGTCCCGGTGGTGCAAACCGGACACACGCGTGTTACAAACCTCATTAATTGATCGCCGAGACAAACGAAAGGCGGTGACCGCGTGGAGCACCACGTCACCCGCGCGGCCGAAGCCGCCGCGCCGACCAGTTCGCCCATGTTGCGCCAGACGAACCTCTCCTTGGTCCTGCGCCACCTGCGCGACCACGTGTCCAAGTCCCGGGCCGACATCGCGGAGGCGACCGGCCTGCACCGGGCCACGGTCTCCAACCTGGTGGCCGAGCTTCTCGAGCGGCGGCTGGTACGGGAGACCGGCATCGAGCACGTCGGCGCCATCGGCCGCCCCCGGCGGTCCGTGGCGCTGCACGGGGCGCACGTCGGCGCGCTGGGTCTGGAGATCAACGTGGACTACATCTCGGTTCACGGCTCCGACCTCAGCGGCCGGGTCCTGGTGGAGCGCCGGGTCGGCTTCGACACGATGGCCAGCGGCCCGGATCGTTCGCTGCGCCGGCTCAGCCGGGTCGCCCGGGAGGCCGTCGAGGCGATGAAGCGGGCCGGGGCCGTCCCGGCCGGCCTCGGGGTGGCGGTCCCGGGCCTGGTCGACGTGGCGCGCGGCGTGGTGACGTTCGCCCCGAACCTGGACTGGCACGACCTGCCGCTTGCGGCTCGGCTGTCCACCGCGCTCGGCCTGAGCGTTCCGGTGATGGTCGACAACGACGCCAACCTCGCGGCGCTGGCCGAGCACACCTCGGGTGTCGCCGCCGGCACACCCCATCTCGTCTACCTGACAGGCGAGGTCGGCGTGGGCGGCGGCATCATCATCGACGGCAAGCTGCTCCGCGGCGCGGACGGGTTCTCCGGCGAGGTCGGGCACCTGCCGGTCGACCCGGGCGGCGCCCGCTGCGGCTGCGGGCGGCACGGCTGCTGGGAGACCAAGGTGGGGCTGGCGGCGCTGGTGCGGATGGCCATGCCCGAGCGGCCGTACCAGCCGGTCACCGATCCGGAGGAGCGGGCGACGGAGATCGCCAGAGGGTTGGCCGCGGGTGACCGCCGCATGCTGGAGGCGGTCGCGGAGGTTGGACGATGGCTCGGGCTCGGCGGCTCGATCGTGGCCAACCTCTTCAACCCGCGGGTGATCGTTGTCGGCGGCTACTTCGCCACGCTGGCCGAATGGCTGCTGCCGCACGCCCAGGCGGAGCTGGAACGGCTGGTGGTGGCGGGCCCCGCCGCCCAATGCCGGTTCACGGCTTCCAATTTCGGCTTCGGCGCCGCCTCCCGGGGCGCCGCGAGCATGGTGATCAACCGGCTCATCGACCACCCGACGACGATCATGGATCCAATACCCCGGCTGGCAGCCTACTGACAGCCCCCCAGAGCCTGGAGACGGCACCCTCCAGCCACCGCAGTAACCACAACACAAAGTAACAAGTGGCAACAAGCGCGGCGGCGCGCGCCTTGCCTGACGTATCCCCAGTCAGGAAAGGGATTCCCCATGTCACCACGTTCTCGAACGTGGGCCAGGCTCATCAGGGTCCTGCCAGTCAACGAAAATCGAACCTTACGTCGGACGGCAGCGATGGTGGCCATGGCCCTCGTCCTGCCCCTCATGCCCGTCCTCTCGCTCCTGACGTCGCCGGCGAACGCCGCCGCCGCGGAGCCCGCCTTCAAAGTGCTGGTCTTCTCCAAGACCACCGGCTTCCGGCACGACTCGATTCCGGACGGTGTAGCAGCCGTCCAGAAGCTGGGCACGGAGAACAACTTCGCGGTCGACGCGACCGAGGACAGCGCCGCGTTCACCGACGCCAACCTGGCGCAGTACCAGGCTGTCATCTTCATGTCGACCACCGGTGACCCGGTGAGCACGCCGGAGCAGAAGGCCGCCTTCGAGCGCTACATCCAGAACGGCGGCGGCTACGCCGGCGTCCACGCCGCCTCCGACAGCGGCTACAACTGGGCGTGGTACGGCCAGCTCGTCGGCGCGTACTTCAAGTCGCACCCGGCGATCCAGCAGGCCACGGTCCGGGTCGAGGACCCGGCGCACCCCTCGACGGCCCACCTGCCGACCTCGTGGGTGCGCACCGACGAGTGGTACGACTACCAGGCCAACCCGCGCGCCACCGTGCACGTGCTGGCCTCGATGGACGACAAGTCCTACACCGGCGCCACCATGGGCATCGATCACCCGACAATGTGGTGCCAGGACTTCGACGGCGGCCGCTCCTGGTACACCGGCCTCGGCCACACCAAGGAGAGCTTCGTCGAGCCAAACTTCCTGACCATGCTGCTCGGCGGCATCAAGACCGCCGCCGGCGTCGAGAAGGCCGACTGCTCGGCCTCGCAGAGCGGCAGCTTCGAGAAGGTCACCCTCGACGACAACACGTCGAACCCGATGATGACCGACATCGCCAAGGACGGCCGGGTCTTCTACATCGACCGCCTCGGTGACGTCAAGATCATCAAGACCACCGGCGCCACCGTCACCGCCGGTCACCTGAACGTGTTCACCGCCAACGAGAGCGGTCTGCTCGGCTTGGCGCTGGACCCGGACTTCGACACCAACAACTGGCTGTACCTCTTCTACTCGCCGAACAACGCCAACGTCGACCGGCTCAGCCGGTTCACGGTCAACGGCGACACGCTGGACTTCTCCAGCGAGAAGGTCGTCCTGAACGTGCCGGTCCAGCGGGCCGAGTGCTGCCACCACGGCGGCGGCATGCTCATGGACCCCAAGACGGGCGACCTGTGGCTGGCCACCGGTGACAACACCAACCCGTTCGCCTCGGACGGCTACACGCCGATCGACGAGCAGTCGGGCCGGTCCGCGTGGGACGCGCAGCGTACCGCGGGCAACACCAACGAGCTGAGCGGCAAGCTGCTGCGGATCACCCCGCAGGACGACGGCACCTACACCGTCCCCGCGGGCAACCTGTTCGCGCCGGGCACCGACAAGACCAAGCCCGAGATCTACGCGATGGGCTTCCGCAACCCCTTCCGCATGGGCCTGGACCCGAAGACCGGTCACGTGATGGTGGCCGACTACGGTCCCGACGCCGGTTCCGCGAGCGCCACCCGCGGTCCCCGGGGCACGGTGGAGTGGAACCTGGTCAGCCAGCCGGGCAACTACGGCTGGCCGTACTGCGTGGGGAACAACACGCCGTACATCGACTTCGACTTCCAGACCCGTGCGTCGGGCTCGGCGTTCAATTGCGCCGCGCCGGTCAACAACTCGCCGAACAACACCGGTCTGACCAACCCGCCGCCCATGAAGGCGGCGTCGATCTGGTACACCGGCAGCGTCGACCAGAACAACTTCCCCGAGCTCAACGGCGGCGCGCCGATGGGCGGCCCGGTCTACCGCTTCGACCCCGAGCTCAACTCGCCGGTCAAGTGGCCGGCCTACTGGGACGGCAAGGCCGTCTTCGGTGAGTGGAACACGAACAAGATGTTCTCGTTCCAGCTCAACGAGGCCGGCACCAGCCAGATCAAGATCAACCAGATCCTGCGGTCCATGAGCTTCAAGCGCCCCATGGACATCAAGTTCGGTCCCGACGGCGCGCTGTACCTGATCGAGTGGGGCTCCGGCTTCGGCGGCGACAACGCCGACTCCGGCATCTACCGCATCGAGTACACCAAGGGCACCCGCCCGCCGGTGGCCCGCGCCTCGGCGGACAAGACCGACGGCCCGGCGCCGCTGACCGTGCAGTTCTCCAGCCAGGGCTCGAGTGACCCCGACGGGGGGCAGCTCACCTACGCGTGGGACTTCGACGGGAATGGCACCACCGACTCGACCGAGGCCAACCCCTCGCACACCTACACCCAGGCCGGGCAGTACAGCGCGGTCCTGACCGTCACCAACCCGGGCGGCCTGCACGGCACGGCGAACGTGCCGATCACGGTCGGCAACACCCGTCCGACGGTGAGCATCGAACTGCCCCCGAACGGCGGGTTCTTCGAGTTCGGCGACCAGGTGAAGTACAAGATCACCGTCACCGACGCCGAGGACGGCGCGATCGACTGTGAGGATGTCCAGATCCAGGCCTACCTGGGTCACGACAGCCACGGCCACCCGCTGGACCAGCACCAGGGGTGTGAGGGCACGATCCAGACGCTGTCCGACAGCGGTCACGGCATCGACGACAACCTGTTCTACATCCTTGAGGCGACCTACGCCGACAAGGGCGGCCAGGGTGGCGCGCAGTCGCTGACCGGCCGGGCGGAGGCCATCCTCCAGACCAAGCGCAAGCAGGCCGAGCACTTCTCGTCGACCGGCCGGGTCGCCGACGGCACGGGCACCGACGCCGCCGGCGTCGCGACCGAGGCCGCCACCGACCCGCAGGGCGGCAACCAGAGCATCGCCTTCACCACCGACGGTGACTACTGGGGTTACACGCCGATCAACCTGAGCGGTATCTCGCAGGTCCGGTTCCGGGTCTCCTCGGCCGGGCCCGGCGGTACCGTGCAGATCAAGACGGGCAACGCCAACACCGGCACGCTGGTGGGCTCGGTCGACATCACGCCGACCGGCGGCTGGCAGACGTACAAGGACGTCACGGTCGACTTGACCAGCGTCCCGGCGACGACCGGCCCGGTGTTCTTCATCGTGCGCAAGCCGGCGAGCGCCGCCAACGGCGACTACCTGCTCAACGTCAACTGGGTCGACTTCATCGGGCAGGGTGTCACCGACAACCAGCGTCCGACGGTGACCGTCGCGGCCAGCGCGGTCGCGGGTGTCGCCCCGCTGAAGGTCGACTTCACCTCGACCGCGAGCGACCCCGACAACAACACCCCGCTCACCTACAAGTGGAACTTCGGGGTGAACGGTTCGCCGCAGCCGACCACGGCCAACGCGAGCTACACCTACACCGCGCCGGGCACCTACACCGCTTCGGTGACCGTGACCGACGCCAAGGGCGCTTCCAACTCCGCGTACGTCAACGTGAAGGTGGACCCGCCGACCGCGAACTGCTTCTCGGGACGTTCCGACGACTTCCTGGGAACAGAGCTCGACCGGAACCGCTGGTCGGTCGTCCGTGAGGACCAGAACCTCAAGGTCGCGGACGGCAAGCTCGTGCTGCCGACCTCGGCGACGGAGATCTACGGCAGTGGTGCCGGCAACGTGTCCAACATCGTCCTGCAGCCGCTGCCGCAGGGCGCCTGGACTGCCACCGCCAAGGTGACGATGGTCGCCAACACCCAGTACCAGCAGGCTGGTCTGGTCGTGTACGGCGACGACAACAACTACGCCAAGATGGTGCTCCAGGGTCGGAGTGCCACTCCCAACCACGCCGCCCGCATCTTCCAGTTCATCCGGGAAGAGAACGGCACGCCGAACGAGGTGACGGCGAGCAACACCGGCAACCTCGGTGACACCTTCCCCGACACCTACTACGTCCGGTTCATGAGCGACGGTTCCAACCTCACCGCTCACTACTCGGCCGACGGCACCACCTTCACGGCGATGCCGGAGACCAAGGCGCTGGCCGGGATCACCAACCCGCGCATCGGCCTCATCTCGTTCGCGAGCACCGGCAACCGCACGATCGTCGACGCCGCGTTCGACTGGTTCCACATCTCGCCCGACAACACGGCCACCAAGCCGGCGCCGAGCGACGAGTTCAACGGCACGGCCCTCGACGTCTGCCGCTGGGACGCGATCGTGCGTGGCGACGCCGCGACCGCCCGGGTGACCGGCGGCAACCTGGAGATCGACACCACGACGGGTGACATCTACGGGACCGGCAACTCCGCTCCGAAGAACTTCATCCTGCAGACGCCGCCGAGCGGCGACTGGACGCTGGAGACGAAGGTCGATGGGTCGGCGCTCAACGAGCAGTACCAGCAGGGCGGTCTGCTCGTCTACACCGACGACGACAACTACGTGAAGCTCGACTACGTCACCGACAACGCCGCGGGTTCCGCGGTGTCACGGCGCATCGAGTTCCGCAGCGAGGTCGCCGGCACCGTGCTCAACCCGCAGCCGCAGATCGGCGCGCTCACCCAGGGCGTGTGGTACCTCCGGCTGAAGAAGGAGGGCACCAGCTTCCGCGGGTCGTACTCCTCCGACGGCACCACGTGGACGGTCTTCGCCGACGCGGTCGCCAACACCGCGGTCGGCAACGGCAAGGTCGGTGTCTACACCATTGGCACCAGCCAGACGGCGTCCAAGACGGTCAAGTTCGACTACTTCCGCCTCACCCAGGGAGAGCCGGACACGACCGCTCCGGTGACGACGGCCACCCCTGACCCGGCCCAGCCGGCGAGCGGATGGTTCACCAGCCTGGTCCTGGTCACGCTGGCCGGCGCCGACGAGGCGCAGGGCAGCGGGGTCGACCGCACCGAGTTCCAGCTCGACGGCGGCGCCTGGACCACGTACCTGGAGCCGGTCGTCATCACCGGCGACGGCCCGCACACGCTGAACTACCGTTCGGTCGACAAGGCGGGCAACGTCGAGGCGGCCAAGGCGCTCGCGCTGAAGGTCGACGCGACGGCGCCCGCCACCACCGCGGACTTCCTCCCGGTGGGTCAGGGCACCGTCCCGGTGACCCTCGCCGCGACGGACGCCACGTCCGGCGTGGAGAAGATCGAGTACGCCCTCGACAGCGGCGACTGGACGCCTTACACTGCGGCGGTCAACGTCACCGGTGTCGGCGACCACGAGCTGCGCTACCGCGCGACCGACAAGGCCGGCAACGTCGAGGACACCAAGGCCGCGACCATCAAGATCGAGCCAGAGGCCGCGCCGACCATCCTGATCTCCGGTGTCGCGGACGGCACGGAGTACGGCGACAGCCAGGACCTCACCATCGCCTGGGAAGTCGCCGGCGCCAACATCAAGACGGTCACCGGCACCCTGGACGGCCAGCCGTTCACGTCCGGCTCGGTCCAGCCGCTGTACCAGCTGGCCCTGGGCGCGCACACGCTCACCGTCACCGTCGAAACCCAGTCCGGGACCAAGGTGGAGCAGACGGTCACGTTCTCCACCGTCACCTCGACCGACGACATCTCCGCCCTGATCGAGCGCTTCAAGGCCGCCGGCAAGCTCTCCGCCACCGGCGCCGCGAAGCTCCAGGACAAGATCTCCAAGGTCATGGTGTCCGAGGACAAGGAAAGGGAAAGGGACAAGAAGAAGATCGTCAAGAAGCTCGAGCGGTTCATCGAAGCCGTCAACGATCCCAAGATCGTCTCGAACGCCGAGGTGAAGGCCACGTTCCTGCGTGACGCCAACGCCTTGATCGTGGCGAACGGTGGCACGCCCGTTAACTGATCGGGCTGCTAGGGGTGCCGGGTCCTTCCCGGCACCCCGACGAGCCCGCGCCCAGGGTGCCCCACGCGGGCACCTTGGGCGGGGTTTCCGCACCTTGGATATGGCGGCCATCGACCGCGCCTGAAGGGAATCACGAATCGTGAGACTGAGATATGCCGTGACCGTCGTGCTGGCCGGGCTCGGGCTGATGCTCTGCGCACCGGCGGCCTCCGCCCAGGACAGATCGATCAAGCTGGAGGTGGTCGGGGACGGCGGCCACAACGTCAACGTGCTGGTCACCTGGAAGGAGGGCGGCAACCCGGTCACGGAGATCGTCGAGGCGACGCTGGTCGCGACCGCCGCCGACGGCCGTTCCTTCGGGCCGGTCCCGCTCCGGTCGTCACCCGAGGGCCAGAACCTCTACCACTCCGCCCAGCCGCTGCCGAGCGGTGAGTGGGAGGTGACCGTGACCACGACCAAGCCCGCCAAGGCGCGCAAGACGACGAAAGTGACGGCACAGGACATCGCCGCCGTGCCAGTGGCGGCGACCGCCCCCGAACGGGACGCGGCGGCGGCACCCGCATCCGACCAGGACCTGCCGCTCAAGATCGGCGTCATCGTCCTCGCGGCGGCGCTCGCCCTCGCGGTCTGGATCGGCCTCGCCCGTCGCCGGCGGGCGGACATCCGGCGCTGAGATGTCTACCCGCTAGCCGCCGGTGAACCAGACTTCTACCGCGATGCCGGTGGAATCGCTCATCGGCTGGGCCAGGAGCGTGGCGGTGCGGCCATCGGAGAGGGTGACCTCCACCACCGCTCCCTGGCCCTGCGCGACCAGCCGTACGGCGGCGTCCTCCAGGGCGAGCCGATCGCGGCGGGACAGGTCCCGGGGCGCGGAACGCGCTACGGCGGTTCCGGCTCCGAAACTCTTCGCCCGGAGGAACTCCTCCATCAGGGCACGCTCGCGTTCGCTGGTCAGTTCGAGCAGCCGTTGCTCGACGCCGGCGGCCGACCGCTGGGCCAGGGCTGTCATCTCCTCGCTCGCCCGGTCGTTCGGGCAGGTGACGCTGACGACGCCGGCCACGCGCCCGCTGAGCGGATTCCGGATCGGTGTGGCCACAGCGGTGAGCCCGTGCAGGTCCGCCGCGAAGTGCTCGTTGCCCGAGACCCGGCAGGTCCGCCGTTCCACCAGCGCCGTGCCGAAGGCGGTGGTGCCGATGTCGGGCTCGGCGTAGCTGAAGCCGGGCGCGGCGCCGACCGCGTCCAGCAGCCTGCCATGGGCTGGTTCACCCACGTTCCGCAGGAACATCACGCCCATCGCATCGCCCAGGAACATGCCCGCCGGGGTGCCCGCGACCGCGGTCCGCAGCCGCTCGAACACGGGCCGGGCCGCGCGCACGAGCTCGCAGTCGAAATCCAGGTCGTGGAACAGGCGTGGGCGGGCGGTCTCGGGAGTGAGTCCCGCCGCCTGGCACCGCCGCCACGAATTCAAGATCGGAACGCGCACTTCGCCCCCCGCGAGCTTTCCGTCCAGGAACCGCTCAATGATCTTGTCGGTGGGCTGCCGTCTCGCGTCCAAGACACCTGCCATACGGCTCGCTCCCACGGCTCCCTCCCACTAGGCGTGTCTGCCCATAATATGGACAAACGGCATCATTGTTCTCAATATCGGGCAAAGAACGACCGATTTTCCGCCTGAACGGCGGGCCGGCCGCTTCATGGGTCGGCGAGTGGGAGACGAAGGATGAAGCGCGCTCCGTTGGGAGGCGCGTCCTCGACGTGCAGGGTGCCGTGGTGGGCGTGGGCGATGTCGCGGGCGATGGCCAGGCCGAGCCCGGTGCCGCCGCAGTCGCGGCTGCGAGCGGTGTCCAGCCGGGTGAAGGGCTGGAAGATGTGCTCGCGCTCCGCTGGCGGAACTCCCGGACCGTCGTCGGTGACGCTGAGTTCGGCCATGTCACCGGTGCGGTGCACCCCTACCACGACGCCGTGGGCGGCGTGCCGTTGCGCGTTGTCCAGCAGGTTGCTCAGCACCCGGTAGATCTGGGTGGGGACGGCGTTGGTCAGCACGCCGGGGGTGAGATCGAGTCGCGTCGGGTGGGGGTCGCCGATCCGGCGCGAGGTTTCGGATTCGGCGAGTCCGACCAGGTCGATGTGCTCCAGGGCGGTGGGCGGGGCGGCTCCGACCCGGGCCAGCAGGAGGAGGTCGGTGATGATGGCCTGCAGCCGGTCCACATCGCTCAGCGCGTGCCGGAGCAGGTCGGCCAGGTCGGTTTCGCCGGGGTGGAGCTCGGCTTCCTCCAATTGGGCGCGCAGCCCGGCCAGGGGAGTGCGCAGTTCGTGGGAGGCGTCGGTGGTGAAGCGCCGCTGACGATCGAGTGACTGCCGCAGCGACGTGGTGGCGCGCTCCAGCTCCGCGGATATCGCGCGCTCGTGGGTGTAGCGGCGGGCGTTGTCGACGCACACCGCCGCCCGGTTGACCAGTTCCTCGGCCAGGGAAAGGTCGTCTTCCTCGAACACGTCCCTGACTGCGGCGCGATAGAAGCTCACGATCCCGAGAGTGCTGCCGCGGGCCCGCATCGGCACCGCGACCAGGGAGCGGATGCCGTGCTCGCAGATTCTCCGGCAGCGTTCGGGATCCTGTGCCATCCAGCCGAGGTTGGTGGGCAACACCGGTTCGAGTATCGGCTGCTCGGCGGCTACGCTGCGGGCCTGTGGCGTGTACGGGAGCGGGTGGATGAACGACCCGGCCGGATACAGACAGGATCCTTCCGTGATGCCCTTCAAAGCGACCCGGCGCATCCCCGCGTAGATGGTGGCGGGCTCCTCTCCGCGCAGCACGCGGTCGGACAGATCGACGCCGACGTAGTCCGCGAACCGCGGGACGGCGACCTCGGCCAGTTCCTTCGCGGTCTGGGTCACGTCAAGAGTGGTGCCTATCTGGGAGCCCGCGTCGCACAGCAGGCTGAGTCGTTCGCGTGCCTGCAGGGCGAGCCGGCCGATACTCGGCTCGCTTACGGCGAGCAGCCACCCGTCGGTCACGGTGGCCGCGGGCTCGGCGGATTCGGCTCTGGGACCGGGCCGCGAGACCGATGTCACGTGCCGGGATGCGCTGCGGTCCACGATGGCCTCCACTGTGGTGTGGTGCGTCCCGTCCGGATTCCCGTCCGGGCGGCTGAGCAGCATGGCGGTACGGCTCTGCGACAGCGGCACCATCACGACGCCCACCTGCTCGGCCGAGATCAGTTCCGCGGCCTTCTCCAGGATGCGAAGCCGGTCGTACGCGGACACGGTGGAAGCGTCGTCCGGCCAAACGGTGTCCACCAGCGTGACCACCGGCCCTCGGGCCCGGCGCTTGGCGTCGAGGAAGGCCAGGAGCGACGCCTGTTCCCGTTCGGAGTACTGCTCAAGCAAGCGTTGTTCGATGCTTCTGGCCGCGGTCGTGACCAGGGCGAGCATCGCCGGATCGGCGCACCGGTCCGGGCAGGTCAGATCGAGGACGCCGTGGATGCGGCCACTGATCGGGTCGCGGATGGGAGCGGCCGCGCCTGCGAGCGTGTGCAGCGAGTCGGCGAAGTGTTCCCAGCCGCGGATGAGCGCCGGACGTCGCTCGGCCAGTGCGGTGCCGAGAGCGTTGGTGCCGCCGGCCTCCTCGGCGAACCCGAGGCCGGGCTGGAACGCCAGCCGGTCCAGCCAGCTGCGGAGTGCCGGTTCCCCGCCCTGGCGCCGCAGGATCCTGGCCCGCTCGTCGGTGAGAGCCACGGCCACCTTGATTCCGGAGAGCTGGGATTCCACCTGATCGAGCACAGGTACGGCGGCATGGACGAATCTGCTGTCCATGTCGATGTCCGGGTGGAACACGATGGACACGTGGTCGGGCGTGATGCCCATGCGCAGGCACCGCTGCCATGACGTCAGCACGCGTTCGCGAATGCCACTCTCGACGGGCTCGCCGGCCAGGAAGCGCTCGCGAGCGGCGATGAGAGCGGCGACGTCAGCTCCGCCGGCCACCATTGACCATCTCGTCCTTCCCGTGCGTTCTCCCTCACCGCTTATCTCTACTCAACCTAGACACATAGTTCTTCCCGGTTTATCCAAATTGATGTTGATTTATGGTAAATCAAACCTATTTAGGGTTATTGTAAACTGTTTGGTGGAGTTTGGTGGCATTCCTTCGAGCTGCTCCTGGCCGAGCGCCGTACCGGAGCCGATGCGGCCAAGGGAGGCTGACCGTCATCGTTTTGCATGTGGGTATCGACGTCGGGGGCACGTTCACCGACGCCGTCGCCATCGCGGACGGCCTCGCCGTACACGGCAAGGCGTTCTCGACGCCGGATGTGACGACCGGGATCCTCGCCGCGTTGAGCATCCTGCGCGAGCAGGTCGGGCTGAGCGAGGCGGAGTTCTATCCGGCGATCGACCGGTTCGTGCTCGGCAACACCATCGTCACCAACGCGGTGGACGAGCAGAAGTACGCCCGGGTGGGGCTGCTGACCACGCAGGGATTTCGGGACACGTTGAGGATCGCCCGCTCCGCGCGTACCGATGAGCGCGACTCGCACAAGCTGGCGCCGCCGCCGGACATCGTGGACCGGCGTCTGATCGTCGAGGTGCCCGAACGCGTCGACGCGCACGGGACCGTGCTGGTGCCGCTGTCCCGCGACGCTGTGCGCGGGAGCGTTGAGCAGGCATTGTCGGCCGGGGCCGAGTCGATCGCGGTGTGCCTGCTGTGGTCGTTCCGCAACGACGCGCACGAGCGGGCGATCGCCGATCATCTGCGCGAGCACCATCCGGACGTGCCCTACTCGCTGTCCAGCGCGCTGACGCCGGTGTATCGGGAGTACGAGCGTATGGTGACGACGGCGCTGGACGCGGCGGTCAAGCCGATCGTCGCGGCCCACTTCCGGCAGCTCGCCGACGCACTGGCCGCGAAGGGGCTCCACCGCACGGTGCAGATCATGCAGGTGCACGGCGGGTTCCTCTCGGTCCAGGAGACCGCGCGGGCGCCGATCTCGATGTTCAACTCGGGCCCGGTCGGCGGGGTCACCGGCGCGCGCCTGCTCGGCATGCGGCTGGGCCGGCGCCGGGTGCTCACCGCCGACATGGGCGGGACCAGCCTGGACGCCGCCGCGATCATCGACGACGAGTTCCGGGTGCTGCCGCGGGCCGAGATCGGCGGGCTGCCCACCAGCCTCACCGCGGTGGACATCGAGACCATCGGCGCCGGGGGCGGCAGCCTGGGCTGGATCGACGGCCGCGGGATTCTGCGCGTCGGCCCGCACAGCGCCGGTTCCGTGCCCGGCCCCGCCTGCTACGGCAAGGGCGGTGAACGTCCGGCGGTGACCGATGCCGTGCTGGTCATGGGGCTGATCAACCCCGGCTACTACCTCGGTGGAACGGTCCCGCTGTCGGTGGACAAGGCGCGTGCCGCGATTCGGCGGCACCTGGCCGACCCGCTCGGGTTGTCCGAGGACGCCGCCGCGCACGGCATGTACCGGCTGGCGACCTCGCAGATGGCCAACGCGCTGCGCAAGATCACCGTCAACCGCGGGCACGATCCCCGCGAGTTCACCCTGGTCGGCTTCGGCGGCGCCTGCGGACTGTTCGCCGCCGCGATCGCCGCCGAGACGGGAGTGGGCGAGGTGGTCATCCCGCGCAACGCCGCCGTGTTCTCGGCGTACGGGCTCATGCACGCCGACTCGGTCTTCTCCGCGGTCCAGACCAGCCCGTGGACGATGAACCTGCCGGCCGAGACGCTGGAGAAGGAGTTCGCCGCCCTGGAACAGCGGGCGCGGGACTGGTTCGACACCGCGGGCGTCCCTGCGGACCGCCGCGTGCTCTACCGCGAGGCCGACATGAAGTTCGTCGGCCAGATCTTCGAGGTGACCACGCGCCTGCCCGAGGAGCCGTTCCGGGAGGGCGACAAGGAGAGGCTGCGGCGCCGGTTCGTGGCGGACTACGAGGCTGAGTTCGGCACCGGCACCGCGTGGACCGAGGCCGAGGTGCTGCTGGTCAACTCGCGGGTCCGGGCGGTCGGCCGCACCGAGATCCAGAGCGTGACCGAGACCTTCGGCCAGGAGCGCCACACCGCCACCGAGCGGGAGGCCATCGAGCCGCTGTCCGGGCACCGCCGCCGCGTCGAGGTGCACCGGGGGTTCGGCGCGCTCGGCAAGGCCGAGGGCCCGTGCCTGATCGAGGAGCCGGACACCACCGTCTACGTGCCGCCGGACGCGACGGTCGAGGTCACCGACGGCGGGCACTTCCTCATCCGCTTCAACCACAGGTGAAGGAGATCGCTGTGAGCTCACCGGTGCGCGACGGCTTCGATCCCGTCACGCTCGAGGTGATCAGGATGCGCCTCGACTCGATTGTCGAGGAGATGGGCATCGCGATGATCCGGTCCTCCGGATCGCCCGTCATCACCGAGGCCGGTGACTTCAACACCGCGCTGTTCGATCCCGAGGGACGCATCTACGCCTACTCGGACTATGTGCAGTTCCACATCGGGTCGGGCAGCGTGGCCGTGCGCAACCTGGTCG